>JANQMB010000248.1 GCA_028280355.1 Verrucomicrobiales bacterium | reverse complement strand
GGCTCGGCGCGGCCTTCGAGCGGGTGGGGGAGGCGTCGATGGAGCGCCGCCCCGGGGCGGAGTACGATTTCAACGAGCCGCTGCTCGAAACGCTGCTCGGCGCCGAGGGCTTCACTGGCGATGTCGTCCTCGCCCTATTGCTGATGTCACCGGGTGGCCATGCCGGCCGTGGGGGCGACATCGATGCGATTTGCCAGCGGGCGGAGGAGGCCCACCCCGGCCTCAACATCCATCGGGCAGACCTCCTCTCCGAGCACCCCGCGATGATCGAGCTGTTGGCGACGCGGTATCGCCAGGGGCTCGAAAGCACCCCGGTGACCGGCGAAGTCCCGCCCCCCGCCGTCCCATAAGCCGTCCGGGAGGGCGCCCCGTGGGCATGTCGGAGCCCCCCTATCTTCGGCGACGAGCTCTGTTCTCCCATCGCTCGCCAGCGCGCTTCCTACTGGTTTGAGACCGACTATGCCCAGTGGGAGGAAAGCCAGTTACTAGGCTGAAAAATAGGAAAATTGCATTCTGATAATTTTGGAAAAAATCTTGATAAACTGAGTATTTAATAAATGTTAGCTATTGCCATTCAGCCAGATCGCATCCGATGTCATTGAAGAGCCGCTACCTTCCCTGGATCCTCCTCGCCTGTGTCCTGTTGGCCTTGGCGAAGGCTCCTGGGGAGAGCGCCTGGCAGGTGCTCGACACACTGAAGGCGGAGCGCGGTTCTGGTGCGGTCAACAACGTCACCCAACTCCGCGGGCACCGCGGCCAGGATCAGCCGGAGGCGTGGGAGGTGGTGACGCGGATTCCAGATGGCGAACGGGTTTTTGTGCTGCGCGGGGGTAGGATCGTCGCCGACACGGTGTATTCGTCCGGAGGGGGGGTGGCGGTCGATACGCGACGGCTGCGTGTCGACTCGGTGGAAGCCTTCCGCATTGCCAACCGGGCGGCGACCCAGTCCAAGGTGGGGTTCGACGCCGTCGACTACGAACTGCGTGCTGCCGCACACGGCAACGCGCCGCTGTGGGTGCTCTACCTGCGGGACGCCGAGGGGCGAGATGTGGGTCAACTCGAGATCGCGGGGGAGGACGGCCGTATCCTCCGGCAGGAGTGGTTCGCTGCCCGGCAGGTCGACCGGCAGCCGATCCTGCCCGACCCCGCCACCATGGACCGGCGCGCTGTCCGTTCGTATGGCAGGGAGCCCAGCGAGGTCGGCCACACTGGATCCGGCCAGGTCGGGCAGGGTGCAGTGATCGCGCGCACCACCGGAGGATTGGAAGGGGCTGGCGGGAGAGTGAAGGAGGGGTTCCGCTCGATCGGCGACAGTTTCAGCAAGATCTTCAAAGGGGAGGCGGTCTATCACAACCGCCGCGATGCGCGTTATCAACGCCCTGGAACCTCCAAGCAGATCAGGCGTGGGGGGCGGCGCTGAGGGGAGCCGATAGCGGATCGGCCGGCGCCCGAGACTTGCCCTCAGGAGGGGCGCACCCCAGGGGCTCGACCCAACGAGGAAATGCGCGTTGTTCAGATGGGGATCGCCATCTCTCCCAGATGCCAGCTCACCCCGAATAGCGTCGCCGCTCAAGATCGGATGGCCAGCGCCGCAGATTCCGCCTTACCCTTAAAGAGAGTGAGGTGACGCTGGCAAGGAACCTCAACCCTAAATGCCAGCGCCACCCCGTATCCCCTCAACACATAAACAAAGCGAAAACACTTTGCTTAATGAAGTCTAACTATAAACCTCTTGGTTCTGGAAACGCAAGCTGTTTTGGTAATTTTTTTCATCGCTATATTTCCGGTCTCAAGGTGGTGATTTTTTTAATCAAGATAAAAGTTTGAGTGGCTAGGTGACAATGGTCGATCTTTCTGAGCCAAAATTTCCCACCATTCTCCTCTACGAGGACGCCGGGTGCGGCCGCGATGGGGATCTGAACATGGCGCTCGACGAGGTGTTGCTGGAATCGAGCGAGCGACCCTGGCTGCGTTGGTACGCCTGGGATCGGCCGACAGTGTCGGTCGGCTACTTCTCGGAGCCGCCTCCCGCCGATGAGATGGCGGGGCGGCACTGGGTCCGACGTTGGACCGGCGGGGGGAGGGTCGATCACGGTGGGGCTCTGGATGCCACCTTCTCGCTGGGTGTGCCGCCGGCTCTCCCCGAATCCCGCCTGCGGGCGACGGCAGTCTATCGGATCGTCCACCGCGCTCTCGCCAATGCGCTCGACGGCGCGGGTCATTCCACCGCGCTGGCGACGTCGGCTGGAGAGTCAAAGGGGGGCGCCTGTTTTGCCAATCCGGTGCGCGACGATGTGCTCGGGCCCGATGGCTTGAAGCTCGCTGGAGGTGCCCTACGGCGGTCGAGGAAGGGCTTGCTCCACCAGGGGAGCATCCAGGGGATCGGTCTTGCTCCCCCCTTCGCTGGGGCGTTTGCCCGCCACCTCGCCCAGAGGGTCGCCACTGTCTCGGTGGCAGACGATGTGTTGGCGATGGCGGAGGAACTGGCGGAGAGGAAATACCGTACGCTGGAGTGGAGGGAGCGCCGCCAGCGCTGGCGCTGAGGTCGAGCTAGCGCCGGCCGCGGCCGCGCAGCTCGGTCAGGATCTCCCTGCGCTCGTTCTCCAGTTCGGTGATCTTGCGGTTGAGGGCGCGGGTCCGGGTGGCGGCATCTGGGGTGCGCTCACGCTCTTTCTTTAACTCGGCGATCTTCCCCTCGAGGCGAAGGCGCTCCTGTTCCAGCCAGCCGACATCGGCGCCCTTCTGGCCATCCCCATCCCACTCCTTGATCGGCAACGAGCCGAGGAAGACCCTGTCTTCCTCAGACAGGGAGTCCAGCGGGTAGTGGATGCGTTTGGGGGAGTCGCGCTTCTGGAACACCACCTTGGTCTTGGAGCGGCCGACCACTACCACGTCGAGCTTCCGGCCGGCCTCGTCGACGAGCCTGCGCTCGAAGGGGTAGACCTCGTCCCGTTTGCGGTAGTCGTTGTTGGGTGGGGTGGGGCGAAACCGCTTCGAGCCTCCGTCGTCACGTTTGCAGGAGGAGAACAGGATGCTGGCGAGGGCGGCGAGGGCGAGGGGGCGACACATCGGGAGGGGCGAATTCGGGATTGCCGATGTGGCAGCCTAGCAGACATTGGGACGATGGCGCAAGCGACCCACAGGACGGGCCGGAGCCGGGTCGGAGGCGCCTGGCGGTGGGGCTGGCGATGGCTTGCATTCCTCCTCTATGTGGCCTCTTCCTGGGTGGCCATCTCCGCTGAGGACGCACCGCGGCTCAAGCTCTGGAACGGAAAGGCGCAGGAGCGCTGGTGGGCGGAGCACCTGACACCCGCCGAGGTGGTGTCCGGCCGCCGGGAGCTGCTGGCGGCGCTGCGTGCCGCACAGGCCAAGCAGGGTTTGTCACGCTGCCTGTCGAACTCCCATTTCATGGGGTGGCTGACCCATCTCCGCTGGATCCAGATGTTCCCGGAGGACCATGCCGGACACCCCTATTTCTCCCGCGCGGAGGGGTTCGAGAGCTTCCGCGAACTGTCCCGCATCGATGGGTTTCCGGCCCTGGTCGCGAAGTCTCTCAGCACGCGCGACGAGCCCGCCGCCGCGCTCCAGGTGCTGTGCACCATCCACCGCGCCCACCCTCGCGCCTTTGTCGAATTCCAGAAACTCGCCGTCGCCTTCGCCGTCGTCTGGGATCAGCCGACGCCCCCGGGGTGGCCGCACCAGAACGTCGGGGAGGGCGACATCCCCCGCGGCGACCCAGAGCCTGAAAAACGGTTCGCGTTCTACGTCGGTTCGCAGCGTGCTGGGAAGCTCCTCCTCGACCCGGACTCGCTGACGGTCCGCGAGCTCACTTTCGTCGTCGACACGCCGGTCGAACTGCGGGAGCTGGGCTACGTGCAGCAGGTGAAGATGAAGAATATCTCCAAGCTGGAGCAACTCTACCGCGCCGTGCCCTACGACAACGGCCGCATCGCCGCCGGGCGATACGGGTGGCCGCACGGGCGGTATCGCCTGATCGACATCGGCAAGCGGGGCGGCATCTGCATGGATCAGGCCTATTTCGTCGCCCATGCCGGCAAATCGCTCGGCGTCCCCACCGTCCTGTTCATGGGCCAGGGGCGCTCTGGGGATCACGCCTGGGTCGGGTTCCTCACCGGGCGCGGGCGCTGGACGCTCGACGCCGCCCGCTGGCGCGGCGAGAACTACCCGATCGGCACCGCCTTCGACCCGCAGACCTGGCGCCGCTTTAGCGACCAGCAGATGGAGTTCTCGATCAAGGGGGAGGGGGACAGCCCGTCGGTCGCCCGCGGCCGGCTGGTGCTCGCCTGGGCGGCGATGAACGCCGGGGAGGACAGCTATCCCGAGATCCTCCATGCCGCCCAGCGGGCGATGCCGCGGGTGTTCGAGCCGTGGGAGCTGGAGGCCGAGTGGCTCGCCTCGTCGGGCGCGGAGCTGGCGATGCGCAAGAGGTTCTGGGAGCGCTGGGTCGCCAACTTCGCCGGCGAGCGCGACATGAAGGCGAAGGGGCAGCGTGCCCTGTTGCGGGTGCTGCGCGCCACGGGCGACGAGAGTGGGGCGGAGCGGCTGGCGCGGCAGATCGTCAGCGAGAACCGTTCGAAGCGTTTCGACCTGGGTATCGCGGTGGCGGCGGACGCCGTCTTCGCCCACCAGGAGGCCGGCGAGTGGGGGGACGCGGCCAAAGAGTACGCGCGGGTGATGAGGCGCTTCAAGCGCAACGCCGGCGGCCACCTGTTCTACAATCTCGTCCAGCCTTACGTCCAGGCCTGTCTCCGCGGGGGCAGGGAGGGGGACGCCCGCGAGGCGCTGGGGCTCGCTGAGGAGATCCTCAAACCCCAGCCGCAGTCGATCCTCGCCAACGACATGGCGAAGCTCCGCTCGGAGACGAAGTGAGCGCCGCCCCTTCCGTCGGGCGTCTGGCTAGCTCCCCACGGCTTCCTCGAGCGCTTCGATGAATTTCGCCTTGGCCGGTCCAGGGAGGATCGCCGGTGGCGACAACTGGGCCGGCAGTTCGACGACCTTGCCCTCTTTCGAGCCGAGCAGCAGCGGGTAGTAGGGGATGTTCGGCTGCTTCATCTCGTTGAGGAACTCGCTGAGCACCCAGTTCTCCTTGTCGGTCTGGTCGGCGATCATCGGGATGATGCCGAGTTCTTTGATCTTGGAGCTGATTTCTTCGGTGTGCAGAACAAACTGTTCATTGGTCTTGCAGGTCGCTCACCAGACGGCCGTGTAGTCGACGAAAACGTTCTTTCCAGCCTTCACGTACTCCAGCGCCTTCACGGGGTCGAAGGGTTCGTATTCGAGCCCGTGCACCGTCTTTGAGGCCGAGGCGATCGCCCCGCTTTCCCCGCTATCCACCGCCTTGCTGCCGATGTAGACGAAGCTCAGCACAGCCAGCGCCGTCGCGGCGCGGGCGGTCCAGCGGGTCGGCGGCTTTTTGAGCGGTGTCGCGTAGCGGCCGTAGAGCCAGAAGCCGAGGGAGAGCACGATCAGGCCGATCAGCACCCATAGGATCGCTCCTTGCCCTTGCCCTTTGCCGAGCACGGCGAGCAGCCAGACGACGGTGGCGAAGAGCGGGAAGGACATCGCCTGCTTGAAAGTTTCCATCCACGGCCCCGGACGCGGGAGTTTCTCAATCAGAGCCGGGAAGTAGGAGAGCACCACGTAGGGCAAGGCCAGGCCGAGCGCCAAGGCGGTGAAGATGGCGAACCCGGTATAGGCTGGGCCAGAGAGCGCGAAGCCCAAGGCGGGTCCCATGAACGGCCCGGTGCAGGGCGTCGCAACGAGCACGGCCAGCACGCCGGAGAAGAAGGAACCACCATAGCCATGTTGCGCCTGTAGCCCGGCGCCCGTGCCGGTGAGCGACGTGCCCAATTCGAACACGCCAGCGAGGTTGAGGGCGAAGATGAACATGATGGCGATCAGGAAGATCACGAACCACGGCTCCTGCAGCTGGAAGCCCCAGCCGGCGCTGGCGCCCGCCGCGCGGATGATCAGTAGCACGGCGACCAGCGCCCACAGGGACAAGATCACCCCGAGGGCGAACACCCAGCCGTGGCGCCGGATCTTCGCGCGGTCGCTGCCCGCCTGTTGCACGAAGCCCAAGATCTTGATGCCCAAGACCGGGAACACGCAGGGCATGAGGTTCAGAATGATCCCTCCGAGGAAGGCCGCGGCGAGCATCAGCAGCAAGGAGATCGACTTCTTCTCGATGCCGCTGGCCAATTCCTTGATGGCTGCGCGGATCGGCTCCGCCTCGGGGCTGGCGCTGGGCGGATAGCTCCCGGCACCGCTCGATGTAGGTGTGGGCTTCTCAGTGGGCGAGCTGACTGGGGTTTCGGTCGACTTGACCAACATCGCCTCGACCCACAGCGGGGCGGCGCCTTCGCCGACGACGAACCCTCGGACCACTTCCGGGATCTCGACGTCCTTTTTGGCGAGGTCGGTCCAGATGCTGAGCTGCGATCCTTCGCGGGCCGCGATCTGCTCGCTCGCCGCGGCGGAAATCTCCGCGGCCGCCGGCAGGAAGAAGAGGTCGCCGCTGTACTGCTCCTCCTTGCCGTCCGGCAGTTTCGCGACCAGCGCCAGCTGTCCCCCGTCGTTCGCCACCGTCGCCCTCGCGACCTCGGCGCCCGCCTGGCCGCCCCCCCAAGCCTTGGCAATGGCTGCGGCGTCCGGCGAAGGGGCGGCGGTATCCGCGACCGATAGCTCGATCTCGAGCGGGGTGTTCATCGGCGGTGTGCAGACCTCTTTGCAGGCCTGCCAGTCGACGCTCGCTGAGATGGTCACGGCCGATCCCGGGGCGATCCCCTCGGGCGCCTTGAACTCGGAGATGAAGTAGGCTTCACCCTCGAAGGTGTGGCTGACGAGCATGAAGTCATCGCCGACCTTCTGCACGTAACGGTGGGGGATCGGGTATTGCAGCGCCCCAGCCTCGAACCCGTCCGGAGCCGTCCACTCCACCAAGGTCGGCAGCCCGCTATCACCGGGGTTCGTCCAATAGATGTGCCAGCCCGGTTCGATCTGGGCGCGCACGGCGAGCTTAAACGTCCCGCCGGGCTCCACCGCAACGACATCGCTCAGCAGTTCGAGCTGGACCGGATCTTGGGCGCGTGCGCTGGAAGTGAACGCGAGCCAGGTGAGGATCGGGGCGAGGAGGGCGAAGGCGCGCTGCATAGTGGGCGTACGGGTTTTCAAGGGGGCGCAACCGGTGGGGTGCGCTGTCTATCTACCGCTTGGAGTCCTCGTCTGGCGAGGCTATTCCTCGAGGGGTGATTTAAGACGATTGGGAACGCGATCAGGCGCCCCTCCCGCAACACTGCTTGTATTTCTTGCCGCTGCCGCAGGGGCAGGGGTCGTTGCGGCCGACCTTCGGCACCGTGCGCTTCACCGGCAGCTTGATCTGTGGCTCCAGGTCGGGGTCGCCCGGCTGCGTGTTGGTGGTGGAGCTGCCGCCGAGCGTGATCCCGCCGCCGCCCGGGGGCGGGGCGCCGGCACCGCCCTGGTTCATCGGCAGGCCGCGCAGGAAGTTGTGGAAGGCCTCGACGCTGGTGGCGCTGCGGAAGAGGTTGGTGAGCACCTCGCCCTTGATGTTCTCCATCAGCTCCTGGAACACCCCGAAGGCCTCGCTCTTGTATTCGACCAGCGGGTCCTTCTGGCCGTGGGCGCGCAGGTGGACGCCCTCGCGCAGCGCGTCCATGTTGTAGAGGTGCTCCTGCCAGAGCCGGTCGACCCCACCGAGGATCACCGACCGCTCGAGCCCGTCGAGGTGCTCCGGCTCCTCGTGTTCGGTCTTCGTCTCGTAGAGCGACTTGACCTTGGTGACCAGGAACTCGGCGTTGCCGTCGACGTCGCGGGACTCGAACTCGGCGCTCTCCTCGGTGAGCCCGAGGGGGAAGGTGACGTTGGCCCAGCCCAGCAGGCCGCTGTAGTCGGCCTCCTCGTCGGGGTCCGGCGAGTCGAGGAACATCGACACCCGGGCGGGCACCGCCTCGTCGACCGCCTCGTAGATGAGCTCGCGCGGGTTGGCGCTCTCGATGACCTCGTTGCGGTAGCCGTAGACGACCTCGCGCTGGTTGTTCATCACGTCGTCGAACTCCAACACGCGCTTGCGCATCTGGTAGTTGCGCTGCTCGACCCGCTTCTGCGCCGTCTGCACGGAGCGGTTGAGCCACTTGTGTTGCAGCTCCTGGCCCTCCTCGAGGCCGAAGCGCTCCATCATCTTGGTCATCCGCTCCGCGGCGCCGAAGTTGCGCATCAGGTCGTCCTCGAAGCTGATGTAGAAGATCGACTCGCCGGGGTCGCCCTGGCGGGCGCAGCGCCCGCGCAGCTGGCGGTCGATGCGGCGCGACTCGTGGCGCTCGGTGGCCAGCACCAGCAGGCCGCCGAGCTCGGCGACGCCCTCGCCCAGTTTGATGTCCGTGCCGCGGCCGGCCATGTTGGTGGACACCGTCACCGCGCCCCGCTGGCCGGCGCGCTGGACGATCTCGGCCTCCTGGCGGTGGTATTTCGCGTTCAGCACCGAGTGGGGGATCTTCTCGCGCTTCAGCAGCCGGGCGACGGTCTCCGACGCCTCGACGCTGGCCGTCCCCACCAGCACGGGCTGCCCCTTGGCGTGGCGCTCCTTGATGAGTGCGATGACGGCGTTGTATTTCTCCCGCCGCGTCTTGTAGATGTGGTCGTTCTGATCGATCCGCTGGACGGGGCGGTTGGTGGGGATCGGCAGGACGTCGAGGCCGTAGATGTCGCTGAACTCGGCGGCCTCGGTCTCCGCGGTGCCGGTCATGCCGCCCAGCTTGTGGTAGAGGCGGAAGTAGTTCTGCACCGTCACCGTCGCCAGGGTCTGCGTCTCGCGTTCCAGTTTGACGCCCTCCTTGGCCTCGACCGCCTGGTGCAGGCCGTCGCTCCAGCGCCGCCCGGGCATCTCGCGGCCGGTGTTCTCGTCGACGATCACCACCTTGTTCTCCGCCACCACGTAGTCGACGTCCTTCTCGTATAGGCAGTAGGCTTTGAGGAGCTGCGAGATGCTGTGCATGCGCTCCCCCTGGGCGTCCATCTTGCTCTGCAGCTCGTCCTTCTTCTTGTCCTTGTCGGAGCTGGAGAGGGACTCGTCGGCATCGATGTCGGCGAACTCGGTGGCGAGGTCGGGTAGGACGAAGGCCTCCGGGTCGTCGGGGTTCAGGAAGCCACGCCCTTTCTCGGTGAGGTCGGCGTCGTGGGAGCGCTCCTCGACGGTGAAATACAGCTCCTCCTTCAGCTCGAAGAGCGCCTTCTTCTGGGTGTCCTGGTAGAAGCTGAGCTCGGTCTTCTCGGCCACCTTGCGCTTCTCGGGGTCCTCCATCAGGCGCAGCAGGCCGCGGTTCTTGGGCTGCCCGAACTTGACCTTCACCATCGCCCGCCCGGCGGTCTCGTCGTCGTCCCCGGCGAAGGCCTTCTTGGCCTCGGCGATGGCATCGTTGCAGAGCACGTTCTGCTTCTTCACCAGCTGGTCGACCAGCGGTTTGTAGCGGTCGTACTGATGGGTGCTGGAGATGGTCGACGGGCCGGAGATGATGAGCGGCGTCCGCGCCTCGTCGATGAGCACGGAGTCCACCTCGTCGATGATCGCGAAGTAGTGCCCGCGCTGCACCTGCCCCTCCTTGGTGTTGGCCATCCCGTTATCGCGCAGGTAGTCGAAGCCGAACTCGCTGTTGGTGCCGTAGGTGACGTCGCAGTTGTAGTTCTCGCGCCGCTCGTGGGGCGGCATCTGGTTCTGGATGCAGCCGACCTTGAGGCCGAGGAACTTCAACAGCTCGCCGGTCCACTCGGAGTCGCGGCGGGCGAGGTAGTCGTTGACGGTGATCAGGTGGACACCGCGGCCGGTGAGGGCGTTCAGGTAGAGCGGCAGGGTCGCCACCAGGGTCTTGCCCTCGCCGGTGGCCATCTCGGCGATCATCCCGCGGTGCAGGCCGATGCCGCCGATCAGCTGCACGTCGAAGTGGATCATGTCCCAGGTCATCGGCTGGTCGCAGACCGTGTAGGTGTGGCCCATCATGCGCCGGGCACCGTTCTTCACCACCGCGTAGGCCTCGGGCAGGATCTTGTCGAGGTAGGCGGCCTGCTCGTCGTAGATGTCGCCCAGTTGCTCCTGCTTGCGCCGGCGCGCCTGCTCCTCGAGGTCGCGGACGGCCTGGGGGTCGTCCGCGCTGACCTTGGCCAGCTCGGCCTGCTTCCACTCGTCGATCGAGCGGTCGACCCGCTCCTCCATTTCGCGCAGCTCCGCCTGCCAGCTGGTGGTTTTGGCACGCAGGTCGTCGTCGCTCAGCGACTGTAGCCCCTGCTCCAGTTGGTTGATCTTCTTCACCACCGGCCATAGGCGCCTCAGCTCGCGCTGGTGCTTCGATCCGACGATCTTCTTCAGGAGCCACTTAACCATCTCGTTGAGCCTTGGGAATCAGGGTGTTGTTGCAAATTGGTGCCGCCGGTCCCGGCGCCCCTGCTGCGGGGAGCGCCAATAAAGCGGAAATCCGCCATCTGGAAACCAAAACCTGGCCCGGTCGGGGCGGGGTGGGCTCAGCGGTGGCGGGCGAGGAACTCCTGCGCCAGCGAGCGGTAATCTACCGCCCCGGTGCTCGCCCCGTCGTATTCGATGATCGCCTGCCCGAAGCTGGGGGCTTCGCCGAGCCGCACCGAGCGGCGGATCACCGTCTGGTAGACCTGGTCGGGGAAATGCTCGCGGACCTGCTCGACGACCTGTTTGGAGAGGTTGGTCCGACCGTCGAACATGGTCATCACGATGCCCTCGATCCGGCCGTTCGGGTTGGCGCCGGAGAGCCGGACCTGCTCCTGGACATGGACGATTTTCGCCAGGCCCTCGAGGCCGAAGAACTCGCATTGGAGGGGGATGAGCAGCTCGTCCGCCGCGGCCAGCGCGGAGGTCATCAGCACGCCGAGCGAAGGCGGGCAATCGAGGAAAACGTAGTCGTACATCGAGGCCACCCGGAGCTGGGACAGCACCTCACGCAGGCGCGTCAGGTGGTCCTCGGCCTGCGCCAGCTCGACCTCCGCGCCGGCCAGTTCCATGTCGGAGGGGACCAGCGACAGGTTCTCGAAGCGGGTCGGCAGAACCCTGCCGGCCAGGCTCGCGGCGCCGATCAGCACCTCGTAGAGGCTGGTGCCGGCGGTGGGGGCGAACCCGAGACCGCTGGTGGCGTTGGCCTGCGGGTCGAGGTCGATCAACAAAACCCGCTCCTTGCCCAAGCCGGCGAGGCAGGTAGAGAGGTTGATCGAAGTGGTGGTCTTGCCGACTCCGCCCTTTTGGTTTGCGATCGCTACAATCTTCATCAACCCGGCCTCCCTAATCCGCCAAGCCGTCGAGAAAATCAATCCTATACCGGCGACAGAAACCCATGCAGCTAGCGATGAAGGATCTCCCGGAATTGGCCGGGTGGCAGGCGGTGAAGAAGGCGCGGTCCCTGGTCGCCGCCGGCGCCGTCATGAAGGCCCGGTTGACGCAGGGGGACGGTGCCGCGGGAGCCGCTTCGGTGGCGGGGGTGGTGGTGGAAGGACGGCGGAAGTACGTGTGCACGCTGGTCGTCCGCTCGCTCTCCGAGGCCGACAACCGATGCTCCTGTCGGCAGGCGCAGGGGGGTGGCCAGATCTGTGAACACTCCGTCGCCGTCGCTCTAAAGGCTCTCGAGGCAAAGCTTGAAGACGACGCGGGAAATGGGTCGCAACTCCCTGAAAATAAGCGTGTCGAGATGAATTCTCCGCGCCTCGCGTGGTTGCCAGCTCTGCTGGAACCGCCGTCGGACGGCAGCCTACAGCGATCGCTTGGGCTCCGGCTCACTGCGCCGGCCGATCCCGATGCGGAGGCTCTGAACGCGATTCGCCCGCCTCTTCTCGAGCTGTTTGATCAGTGGGGGATAGAGCTCGGGGAGAAAGAGCAACTGTTGAGTTTGGATCGATCGAAATTCTCCCAGCTGCTCGCGGCGGCGGCAGGGGGTGAGCTGCCCATCCGGCAGCGAGAAGAGGGGGAGGGGCGTTCGAGTCACAGGTTTTCGGTCGCTGAGACTCGCACCCGCCTCCCTCTGCGTGCGAGGTATGATGGGGGTGCAGAGGAGGTTTGCCTGCGGCGTGATGCGCTGCCGGATACCGGCCTGCTGAGAGGGGGGGCAGAGGTCTGGGCAATCAAGTTTGCGGAGCGGCAGGCCATACGCGTTGGCGTTGGGGGCGATCCGTCTGAGGTTCTGCGTCAACTGGAGTCGCTGTTTGAAAAACCGGCAGAACAGGTGGCGGCGACAGTCAGTCTGGAGTGGCTCCTCGGGCACTTGGATGAAATGCATTGCATGTTCCACATGGAATGTTCAGATGAGTTAATTGATGTTCTGCGGGTGGTGCCGGCGGTTCCCGAGGTCACCCTGAGCGTGGAGGGTTCGCTCAACCGGATCGACCTAAAGTTTGGCTTCCACTATCGGGCGGGGGAGGTCGCCAACCCCGCCTTCGAGGCCGCTGCGATCCGAAGGATCCCGAGCTCGGGATCGCGTCCAAGCCGGGGAGCGGATTTGTCTCGGGCAGAGCAAGGTCAGCCGTATCGGCGTTCGGCTCAGCTGTTCATCAGGGGGGAGAACGACGTCTTGGGGTTCTACGCCGGAGAGTTGGATCGCCTGATCGCGGAGGGGCGCTGGCAGATCCAGATCGGTGAACGCTTCGCGGGTCTCACCCGCGAGATCGAGAAGGTGCGACCTCAGATCGGTGCCCTGCGTCAGGAGACTGATTGGCTGTCCTTTGACCTCTCCTTTGTCGCGGGCGATGGCGAGGCCTTGGACGAGGGGGAGGTGAGGCGCCTCATGGCCACTGGGCGGAGCGTCGGCAAACTCGACGGCAGGCGCAAGGTGGCCATCGACCAAGCGGCGGTTACACAAGTCTTCGAGGCGCTCGAACTGGCCGACGCCGAGCAGGCGGTAGCCAGCTCTACCGAAAGACGGATAAACAATTCGCAATTCTTTTATTTAGAGGGAGTTAAAAATGATTTGGCGTCAGATTCTTCGGGTGGGGAAGGGCAGGAGAGCGACCCATCGACACCGGGTCTGACGGCCGCGCTGAGGTCGTATCAACAGGATGGGGTTCGCTGGATGTGGCGACGGCTCAGGCGTCGCCACGGGATCATCCTGGCGGATGAGATGGGGCTTGGGAAAACGGTGCAGAGCTTGGCGGTGGTGGCGGCGATGGCTGGCAACCTTGCCGATGACGAGGAGACTGCATCGCTCGGGCCGACCCTCATCGTCTGTCCGACCTCGCTCATCCGGACGTGGGAGCGCGAGGCGGCAACATTTCTCCCTGCGGCCACCGTGCTGGTTCTCCACGGTTCGGGGCGGGAGAGAGACTTCGATCGGATCGCTGGGGTGGATCTCGTCATCACCAGCTACGGATCCCTGGTTCGTGACGTCGAGCGCTATCAGGAGATTTGCTTCCGGCTTGTGGTGGCGGACGAGGCGAGCGCGATCAAGAACCCGCGCACGAAGACGGCGAGGGCGGTTCTCAAGTTGTCGGCAACCGCCCGGTTGGCTTTGACGGGGACTCCGGTTGAGAACTCGATCCAAGATCTGTGGTCGATCATGCAGTTTGCGAACCCCGGCTACCTCGGTCGCCGGGACGATTTCCTGGCCCGCTTCTCGGGGGACGATCCCGGGACGACGCGGAGTCTCCGCCAGCGAATTGCCCCCTGTCTGCTCCGCCGTACCAAAGCTGAGGTCGCCACCGACCTGCCTGGGCGGCTTGAGCGGGTGCTCTATTGTGATCTAACTCGCAAGCAAAGAGCTGTTTATGAAAAATTATTACGAGAGGGGCGTAATAATTTAAAAAGTATTGTGGAGACTGGGCTCCCGCAGTCGCCACTGGAGGTGTTGACGGTGCTGCTGCGGTTGCGGCAGACCTGCTGTGACCTGCGGCTGTTGGGTGGGGAGGGGGCAAGCCCGCGCGACTCGGCGAAGTTGGACGCCTTCGATACCCTGATCACCGAGAGCCTGGCGGGTGGGCATCGGGTGCTGGTGTTCTCCCAGTTCGTCGGCATGCTGAGCCTGCTGCGCGGGCATCTGGACGAGGCGGGGCATCGCTATGCCTATCTGGATGGTGCGACGCCGGCGAAGCGGCGCGCCGAGCAGGTCGAGGCGTTCCAGGGGAGCCGGGACCTGCCGATTTTCCTCATTTCGCTCAAGGCGGGGGGATACGGGCTGACATTGACCGGGGCCGATACGGTGATCCATTTCGATCCGTGGTGGAACCCGGCGGTCGAGGCCCAGGCGACCGACCGCGCCCACCGCATTGGACAATCTCGCCCGGTCACCGCCTACAAACTGATCGCGACGGGGACCGTCGAGGAGAAGATCTTGCAGCTCCAGGAGCGGAAACGGGGGGTCATCGACGCCGCCCTCGACGACCGCCGCCCGCTCATGTCCTCCCTGACCCGGGAGGATCTCGATTTCGTCCTGTCCTAAGGTGCGTTTGAGCAAGGAGGGTGCCGCTCGCCTCCTGTGGAGCTGGCGGGGGCAGTCAGGTGGGCGGCAGGATGCCGCCCCCCCTTGGGGGGGCATGCCATCGGAGGGGCGGCATCCTGCCGCCCATAGGGAGGGCATCGCGATGTCTCTGGGTGCCGGCCGATCCGGTCACTCCTCCCAGATGAAGTTCTCTAGGCGCAGCTGTTCGCCCGTCTTGCGCGCCTCGTCGGTGCGCGGGCCGGGCGTCGAGGCGAGGTTGTCGGCGATGGCGATCGCGGCGGCGATGTCCTGCGGGCGTTTGCGCCTCTCGAGGATCCGGATGCTCTCGAACCCGGCGCGGTAATACCAGCGAAACTCGGGCTTCTCACCGCTCCCGAGAGGGGGACGTGGCGCCGTGACCACCTC
Organism: Verrucomicrobiales bacterium; assembly: GCA_028280355.1. Taxonomy (GTDB): domain Bacteria; phylum Verrucomicrobiota; class Verrucomicrobiia; order Verrucomicrobiales; family DEV007; genus JANQMB01. The sequence goes on along the minus strand of JANQMB010000248.1, from coordinate 29,185 downwards.
ATGGTAGGAGGCCAGGGCTTCGGTCACTTGCCCGAGCGCCTCGTAGACCTTGCCCTTGCGGAACAGGATCTCGTTGCGGGAGGCGGTGGTGATCTCGGGGTCGGCGAGCGCCTCGTCAAAGACCTTCAGCGCCTCCTCGAGCCTCTTGGGTTCGCTGCTGCCCAGGACATAGAGCGCCTCTCCTTTGAGGAGGAGGGTGGAGGTCCGCAGGGGCTGCGCCGGTTCGTCGGCCAGGATGGCGTCGAGCAGGGTCAGCGCCTCGGCCTGTTCCCCCTGGCGCAGCTTCAACTGCGCCTGGTGTCGCCTGGCGAGTGCGGCGAGGGGGCTCTCGTCGTCGATCAGGTTCTGCCACAAGGTCAGGGCGCGTTTCGAGCCCTCCTCGGTAGATGTCAGCATGGCGGCGCGGCCGGCGAAGAAGGTCGCGGGGTCGGCCAGCTCCGACTTTGGGTAGTCGGCGGCCAACTGCCCGAAGTGGCGCAGCGCATCGACGTAGTCGCCGTTGCGGAAGAACACTTCCGCCTGGCGCATCCTGACTTCGGGCGCGAGGTCCGATTCCGGCCAGCGCTCGACGAAGGCGTCCGCCAGCGCGACCGAGCGTTCGTCCTCGCCGATGCTCTCCTCGATCCAGAACGCCAGGTAGTCGGCCTGCTCGGCGTCAGCGTCGTCGAGGTCGAGCGCCCGCGCGGCCGCCAGCGACTCGCGCGCCGACTTGGCCTTCGGTGGCCAGTCGAGTATATAAAGGCCGGCCAGGGCGAGGTGGGCGTCGCCGGCGCGCGGATGGCCAGGATGGGTGCGTAGGAACTCGACGAGGGCCTCCTGGGCGCCCGGGTTCTGTTTCGAGGCCATAAGCAAGGCGCGTTCGAGGGCCAGCTCGCCGCGGGAGCGGTCGCCGTGGACCTCCGGCAGCAGTGCCGAGCGCGCGCGAAACGCGGCGTCGTCACCCGCCATCAGCGCGGAGAGCGCGGCATTGAAGGAGCCGGCGTCGCTGGCGTCTGCGGCCGCGACCTCGGTGAAGCGGTCGGCGGCCAGTTTGAATTCGCCCGCCGCGTGGTGGGCTCTCGCTTCGACGAAGGCGACGCGGGCGGCCACGGCGGGGTCGCGGGAGGCTTTTTTCAGGGTGGCCAGCGCGGTCAGCGCCTTTTCCTTGTTGGCGTCTTCGATCCACAGCTCGGAGAGCAACAGGGTGGCGCGGGTCGCTATCGGCCCCTGTCCTGCGGCCAGTTGCTCGAGGTTTTCGATCGCCTCCGCCCGTTTTTCGCCCCTGCCGTCGGCCATGCTCTGGTAGAGGCGCGCCGCCGCCGCCACACGGGGCTTGGGCGAGGAACGCCACCCGCGCAACAGCTCGGCGCCCTCCGCCTCCGCGAAGATGCCGATTCGGGCGAGCCGGTCGAAGGCGGGGAGCACGCCGCTGCTTTCGGTCGCATTGTCGATGTAGCCCTTCAAGATCCCGACCGCCTTGGCGCGTTCCCCCGAAGCGTCGATGGCGTCGGCGAGCAGCAGCCTGGCGCGGTTCTGTAGCCCGGCGGGCACGGCGTCGGGGGGCGCCGCCAATATCCCGCCGAGGACGCGCTCCGCCTCCTCGGGGCTGCCGCGGCCGAGCAGCGCCTCGGCTCTGAGGAGGTCCGCCGCCATGGCCCTCGCGCCCGAGGGTCTCTCGCTCTTGCCGAGGCAGTCGAGCGCGGCCTGGTGGTTGCCCTGCTCGATATGGAGTTCGGCCAGCACGAGGGGGATGCGGCCGGAGAGGTTTCCGACTTCCTGTAGCAGCTCGATGGCGCGGTCGAGCTGCCCCCCCTTGCACAGGCTCGAGACGAGGGTGAGCAGCGCCTGTTCGCGCATCGGGTGGTCGGGGTCGGCGATGCAGGGGGCGAGCAGGGGGCGGGCCTCCGCCAATTTGCCGAGCCCGGCTAGCGCCAGGCCGCGCCAGGCAGGCATCTCATCCCCCTGCGCGACGGAGAGGGCGGCCTCGTATTGGCCGCTGCGCACCAGCGACTCGACGCGCAGCCGGCGTATCCGCTCGGCGGCCTCGGGCGACAGCCCGGCGTGTCCGGCGGCGATGGCGAGCTTCGAGGCGGCGACCTCCGCCAGGCGGTCGCGATGGGCGGCCTGCGCCTCAGGCCAACCGGGGACCGCCGCCAGTTCCTTATCGATGGCATCCCTGCCGTCGGTCCCACTATCGACGGCATCTTCGGCGCCGATCCTGCTACCGGCGGTGTCCGCGCCACCGGCTCCGGTCTGAGCCGGCGCGCTGACCCCGGCGGTTAGGCATAGGATCGCGGTCGCAAGCAGCGGGAAGCTCATCGGCAAGCAGATAGCTTAGCGAGGATGGCGGGCATTGCCAGCGCGGCCTTTTGTTTGACTCTCCGGGATTCCGATCAAAACATAGAGTCGTCCCGCCGCCGCCGGGTTGCACATCCCAGATGTCCGACAAAATCCCACAGGAAGACAACAGGGTCTATTGGGCGAATGTGGAGTTCACCTATGAAGAGGGATCCGCCCAACACGGCATCTTCGAGGGCGGGCTAGTCTACGCCTTCGTCCGCGCCTACGACGTGCGAGAGGCCCTCGACCGGATCGAGGAGGAGTTCGAGGACCGCGACCTCGGCGTGCGGGCCGTCGATTACGTGACCGAGTATCAGGAGGTGCCTTGGGAGAACGAGGAAGACCAGCTGCACTTCGACGGCGTGGCGGCCCTGGCGGGCTCGACGAGCGAGGTGTTCCTCGACAGTTTCGAGGTCTACGAGCGGCGCTAGCGCGGCGTCCCGCATACGCGGGAATGGCCGGTCCTTTTCCGACCTGGCGGCGAGTTGTGGGCTTGTCCCCCTGCGCCGTCTTCGCCTATAAAAGCCCCCGCTCATGAAAAAACTCATCAACGATCCCCTCAAAGTTGCCGACGAACTCCTCGAAGGGCTCGTCGAAGCCTACGACGGGGAATGTGAGAAAGTCGGCACGCGTTCGATCGTGAAGAAGGACATCCCCGCTGGCAAAGTCGCGTTGCTGGTGGGCGGCGGCTCGGGGCACGAGCCGATCTACCATGGGCTGGTCGGGACGAACCTCGCCGATGGCGCCGCGTGTGGGGATATCTTCGCCGCCCCGCCCCCAGACATCGTCCTCGAGGCCACCAAGGCGGTCGAGCGGGGCAAGGGGGTGCTCTACCTCTACGGCAACTACGCCGGGGACGTGATGAACTTCGACATCGGTGCGGAGCTCGCCGAAGAGGAGGGGATCGAGGTGCGCACCGTGTTGATCTGGGACGACGTCTGCTCGGCCCCGCATGACCAGAAGGACAAGCGGCGGGGCATCGCCGGCCTCGTCCCGATCGTCAAGATGGTGGGCGCCGCCTCGCAGACCGCTGGCTCGCTCGACGAGTTGGAGGCGGCGGCGAAGAAGGCGGTGCTACATACACGCTCGGTGGGCGTGTCGATGTCGCCAGGCTCGATCCCGGCGACCGGCAAACCGACCTTCGAGATCGACGAGGGGCTCATCGGCCTCGGCATGGGGATCCACGGCGAACCCGGCGTCTCGGAGATCCCGATGACCACCGCCGACGAACTCACGCCGCGGATGCTCGACCTCGTGTTCGACGACTTCGCAGCGGACCCGGAGATCGGCGCCCTGGGGGAGGGCGACGAGGTTTTGCTGTTCGTCAACAGCCTCGGCTCGACCACCATGATGGAATGCCTGATCTGCCTGCGGCGCGTCAAACGCTACCTGGGGGAGCGGGGCGTCGTCGTCCACGACACGATCGTCGGTCCGCTGGTGACCTGCCAGGAGATGGCGGGTCTCTCGTTCAGCATCACCAAGCTGGACGACGAGCTCAAGGGCTACTGGGAGCCGCCCTGCGAGTCCGTCTGCTATACCAAGCTCTAACAAACGCCCTACCCCGATACGCGATGCCTTCAGACGCCCTCGGCGGCGCGGGTGTCGCGGACGTGCTTGGGGTCGTCGCCAGGGCAGTCGTAGCCAGCCAAGCGAGGATGCAGAGCCTGAGATCCAGCGGCTGGGAGGATCGCCCCTTGAGGTAGAAACGGTGCCTACCCCATGGGCGGCAGGATGCCGCCCTCCCAGGAGGGGCGGCATCCTCCCGCCCACGTCCGACGCCACCATCCCCTACAACAAGAAACCTCCCCCGGTGCATCCACCACACCGCCGATGCGTGAACACGCCCTAGGGATCCCGTACCCTGCGCCAATCCCCAAGATTAATTTTCTGCAAGGATCCCGCCCCGCGGCTTGCCGGATGGCGCTTGGCGGGCGTTAGTCGGGGCTTGTTCGCCGGGGTGCATATCATCGACCGCTACGTCGGTCGCCAGGTGCTGACGTCGACCCTGCTCGGGGTGGCGGTGCTCAGCCTGGTGCTGGTTTTCGGGAACCTCTTCAAGGAGGTTTTCAAGCTGTTGGTAGACAAGAACTTGCCGATCGAGTCGGTGCTCAAGTTCATGGCCTACATCCTGCCGTTCTCGCTGATCTTCACCATCCCCTGGGGCTTCCTCACCGCGGTCCTCCTGGTGTTCGGCCGGCTCTCGGCCGACAACGAACTGGTGTCGTTCCGGATGGCCGGGATGAGCATGGGGCGGATCTGCCGGCCGGTCTTCTTCCTGGCGCTCTCCCTCGTCGCCTTCAGCCTGTGGATCAACACCACCGTGGCGCCGCGCGCCCAGGCGGAGATGAAGGAGGCAATGTACAGCATGGTGGTCGACGACCCGATGGCCCTGTTCGTCCCCGACCGGGTGATCACCGACTTCGACGGCTTCACCATCTACGCGGAGCGGCGCGAGGGCGACGAGCTGAAGAACCTCGACATCATCCAGCTGAACAAGTTCGACTACCCGATCGGCTACATCCACGCCGAGAGCGCGCAGCTGGAATATGAGGAGGAGACCGACTCGCTGCTGCTCGCGCTCAGCAACATGATGCGGGTGGACAAGGACTCGGACAACCCGAAGGACCTCGACGAGATCAAGCCCGGCACCCTGGCCGCCCTGTCCAACCTGCGCATCGACCTCACCGAGCTGCGGGCCAAGTCGCAGAAGCTCCGCCCGAGCACGCTCGACACCGCCGAGCTACAGCGGCGGATCAACGAACAGGGGGGGGAGCTCACCAGCGCCCAGAAGAACGCGATGAAGACCGAGATCAGCAAGCGCTACTCGTTCTCGCTGGCCTGCTTCACCTTCGCCCTGATCGGGATCCCCCTCGGCGTCACCGCCCAGCGGCGAGAGACCTCGGTGGGCTTCGCCTTCAGCCTGGTCATCGCCGTCGTCTACTTCCTGTTCATCATCATCGCCGATACCGCGCGCGACAAGAGCTCCGCCCAGTACCTCATGTGGTTGCCCAACCTGGTGTTCATCGGCCTGGGGATCTGGCTGTTCAGGCGCCTGAGCAAGAAGTAGGCGGGCGCCCCGGGGAAGATATCGCCCCTTCCGGTCTCCAACGTGCAACGACCGGAAGAGAACGATGAAGACGACCACCCCGATCCTGATTGCCGCCGCCCTCTCCGCGACCCTGTCCGCCAGGGCCGCCGACCCCATCTACAGCTCTAAGGACAAAGCCATCGGCGGATACGACACCGTCTCCTATTTCACCGAGAACAAGGCGGTGAAGGGTAGCGGCGAGCACTCCCATACCTGGAAGGGCGCCACCTGGCACTTCAGTTCGGCCGCCAACCTCGCCCTGTTCAAGGCGGACCCCCAGAAATATGCCCCCCAGTATGGCGGGTATTGTGCGTACGCCGCCGCCCAGAACGACCTGGTCAAGTCCGACCCGAAGCTGTTCGATTTCTATGGCGGCAAACTCTACCTCAATTACAGCAAGAGGACGGTGAGGAAATGGAAGGTCGACCGGCCTGGCATGATCAAGCGCGGCGACGCCAACTACCCCAAGCTGATCGCCAAATAGATTCCCCCCGGGCGAGGTGGCCGCCCGCGTGGAGATGGTCGGCGGGGGCGGGGGCACAAAGCGGCTCTGCGGGCCGGAAGCGAATTGCGCCGCGGGTGTGCTGCGTCTAGATAGTCCGCGGCGCGTGCCGTGGGAGCCCGGAGATCGTGGCGCACGGCGGAGTCCGCCAGCAATGCCGAGATGTCGCTAGAATCGATTCGAGATCGCCTGCGCGGGGTGCGGGGCAAAGCGCTGATTCCCGAGGCGTTGGGCGAGGAGGCGGTGGAGCTGGCGGCGGATCTCCTGAAACTCGCGCGCCGGAAGATGCGCTTCGCCGACCGCCGGCAGGGGCGGCGGATGGCGCGCCTGATGGAGGACCCCCGCGGCAAGGCGATGACGCTGTTGCTCGCCGACCAGGTGTTCCGCAGCCACGCGGCGCGGAGGTCGGCGAACCAGTTCCGGCATCTGATCCGCGACCATGGGGTGCCCCACTACCTGCCGTTCTGGGAGCGGGGGATGATGGCGGCCGGCGGTGCGGCGTCGCTGCTCGCCCCGTCGCTGGTGGTGCCGATGATCTCGCGCAAGATGCGCGCCGAGAGCCGCTCGGTGATCCTGCCCAGCGAGGAGGGGCCGCTGGGCGAGTACATGGAGTCGCGCCGGAGGCGCGGCGTCGAGATCAACCTGAACCAGCTGGGCGAGGCGGTGCTCGGCGAGGAGGAGGCGGCGCGCCGGCTGGACGCGGTGATCGGGCGCCTGCGCAGTTCGCGGGTCGATTACATTTCGGTCAAGCTCTCGGCGATCTACAGCCAGATCAACCTGGTCGCCTTCGAGGCCAGCCTGGAGGAGGTGAAGGAGCGCCTGCGCGCCATCTACCGCGCCGCGCAGACCCACCCGTACATCGACGCGGGGGGCAGGGCGCACCGGAAGTTCGTCAACCTCGACATGGAGGAATACCGCGACCTGCACCTGACCACCGAGGCCTTCAAGGCGGTGCTCGACGAGCCAGAGTTCGTCGACCTCGAGGCGGGGATCGTCCTGCAGGCCTACCTCCCCGACTCGGCCCAGGTGCAGGCCGACCTCACCGCCTGGGCGCTGGTCCGCCAGGCCCGCGGCGGGGCGGGCATCAAGGTGCGCATCGTCAAGGGGGCGAACCTGGCCATGGAGCAGGTCGAGGCCTCGCTGCACGGCTGGGAGCAGGCGCCGTACGACAACAAGGTCGACGTCGATGCGAACTACAAGAAGATGGTCGACTTCGCCTGCCGCGCCGACCACGCCGCGGCGGTGCGCGTCGGGATCGCCAGCCACAACCTGTTCGACGTCGCCTACGGGATGCTCGCCGCCGAGATGTATGGGACGGCCGAGCGGGTCGAGTTCGAGATGCTGGAGGGCATGGCGAACCACCAGGTGGCGGCGCTGAAGGAGGCGGCCTCCGACATCCTCGTCTATGCTCCGGTCGCACGCCGCGACAACTTTCACTCGGCCCTGGCTTACCTGATCCGGCGGCTCGACGAGAACACTTCGGAGGAGAATTTCCTGCGCAACCTGTTTCCGATGAAACCGGGCTCGGCCGAGTGGCAGAGCGAGAAGGGGCGCTTCCTCGACGCCTGCGCGCGCGTCCTGACGGTGTCGTCCGAGCCCAGGAGGGTTCAGGACCGGGGCAGCGAGGAGATCGTGGCCGACCCTGCCGGCCAACCTTTCGCGAACGCCCCCGATACCGATTGGAGCCTGCCGGCGAACAGGCGCTGGATCTCTGCGGCCCTCGACCGCTGGCGCGACGGCGAGCCCGAGTTCGTCCCGCTCCAGATCGACGGGGACGAACGGGACGGGGCGGCGGAGGCGGAGGTGTTCGACCGCTCCTGCCCGGGGCGCGTCGCCTACCGGCACGCGCTGGCCGGGGAGGCCGATGTCGACGAGGCGCTGCGCGTGGCCGCGCGCGCTTTCCAGACCTGGAGCTTGAAGCCGGACGAGGAGCGCGCACGGGTCCTGCGCGAGGTCGCGGCGGTGATCGCCCAGGGGCGCGACGAGGCGATCGGCTGCATGGTCCTCGACGGCGCCAAGGCGGTCGCCGAGGCCGACGTCGAGGTGTCGGAGGCGACCGACTTCGCCAACTACTACGCGCGCGCCTTCGAGGCCGAGGGGCTGGCCGACTGCGTCCCGAAGGGCAGGGGGGTCGTGGTGGTCGCGCCGCCGTGGAACTTCCCCTACGCGATCCCGGCCAGCGGGGTCCTGGCCGCGGTGATGGCCGGCAACGCGGTGATCCTCAAACCCGCGCCCCAGGCGGTGTTGAGCTCCTCGTTGCTCGCCAAGCAGTTGTGGGAGGCGGGGGTGCCGAAGGACGTCTTGCAGTTCTTGCCCTGTCCGGACGACGAGGTCGGCAAGGCCCTGATCACCGACCGCCGCGTCGACACGGTCGTGCTCACCGGCGCCTACGACACCGGCGACATGTTCCGCGGCTGGAAGCCGGACATCCGGTTGATGGCGGAGACCAGCGGCAAGAACGCCATGGTCATCACGGCCGCCGCCGACCCCGAACAGGCGGCCAAGGACCTCGCGCGTTCGGCCTTCGGACACGCCGGCCAGAAGTGCTCGGCGGCCAGCCTGGCGCTGGTCGAGAAGGAGGTCTACGAGCGCATCGATTTCCGCCGCCAGCTGCGCGACGCGGCGCAGAGTTTGAAGGTGGGGCCGGCCTGGGACACCAAGTCGGTCGTCACGCCGCTCGTCGACCCGCCCGGCAGGGATCTCACCCGCGCCCTGACCCAGCTCGACGAGGGTGAGGAGTGGCTCCTGGAGCCCAGGCAGGTGGGCGACAACCCCCATCTCTGGTCGCCGGGCATCAAGCTCGGGGTGCGCCCCGACGGCGAGTTCTTCAAGGCCGAGTGCTTCGGGCCGGTGTTGGGGCTGGTCTGCGTGAAGAACCTCGCGGAGGCGATCGCCCTGCAGAACTCGGGGGACTTCGGGCTCACCGGCGGCATCCAGAGCCTCGATTCGCGGGAGATCGCCGAGTGGGGCGCGAAGGTGGAGGTGGGCAACGCCTACATCAACCGCCCGATCACCGGGGCGATCGTCCGCCGGCAGCCTTTCGGGGGCTGGGGGCACTCGGTGTTCGGGCCGGGGGCCAAGGCGGGCGGGCCCGATTACGTGCTGGCCTTCGCGGACTGGGAGCAGGTCGCCCTGCCCGAACAGCGCGAGACTCCGGGGGATGTCGCTAGCAAATTCTTGGGTGAGGTTCGCAAGAGGCTGATCTCGCCCGAGGACCGCGAGCGCCTGGGGGTCGCCGGCTGGAACTACGGCTGGGCCTTCCGTAAGATCTTCTGCGCCGAGCACGACCCCAGCGGCCTGCTCGGCGAGCGCAACGTCCTGCGCTACCGGCCGCACCGCCGCATGCTGTTCCGGGCGAGCGGGGGGAGCGAGCTCGAGCGCACCTGCACGCTGGCGGCGCTGGCCACCGCGGTGACCGGCATCCCCCTCGACCTCAGCGTCCCGGGCGGCGAGCCCTCCGAGGACCTCGACGCCTGCGAGCGCATCCCCGGGCTGCGCCTGGTGCGCGAGGGGGAGAGCGAGTTCGCCAGGCGCCTGCGCCACCTCGGTGACGACGAGTTGCCCTCGGTGATCCGCGCCCCCGGCGGGGCGCCGCTCGAGGTCTACGAGTTCGCCAACCGGATCCACGCCCCGGTCATCACCGACCCCATTCTGGCCAACGGCAGGCTCGAGCTGCGGCACTGGTTCAAAGAGCAGGCGGTCTCCGAGACCACCCACCGATACGGCAACGTGCTGCCGCGTTTCCGCGAATCCACCTGACGGCAGCTGGCGGGGACTTCTGCGAATGTGCTGTCCACCGGGCGCCTGGCCCCGCTAGGCTATAGGGTGGTATGAAAAGACAAGCACTCCCCGTCAGCATCCTGGCCCTCGCCGCCATCCAGCTCGCCGCCCCGACCGAGGGCGCCGCCCAGACCGCGCCCTTCGCCGCCAAGCTCATCGGCTCGAACTCCCAGTACATCGTCCCCGCCGGCTTCCACGTCCGTATCGACGTCGCCACCGCGGACAGGGCGAACCCCTCGCAGCAGAAGTTCGACCTGATCGCCCCCACCGGTGCCATCACGCACCCGTATTTCCTGCGCAACTACAACCCGAGTGACACGACCACGACCGAGTACTACACCCAGAGTTTCGAGAAGCCGATCTTCGTCGCCGCCGGCTGGCGCATCCGCTTCCCGATCACCGCGGGCAGCAGCGCCCAGCTGAGCCTCTTCGGCCTGCTGATCCCGACCAACCAGCTGTTCGCCAGCCGCCCCGCCCAGAAACCCGAGGGGCTCGCGCTGGTGGCCGGTGCCGCCGCCGGCACGCTCGATCTCAAAGTCGACCCCGCGCCGACGGTCGCCTCGGTGGTGACCACCGAGAGCTCCACCGACCTCAAGACCTGGGGCGTCGAAGGGCAACAGCTCGTCGGCCCATCGGCGACCCCCAGCACCCTGGCCAGCGTGCCGGTCGGGGCGAACCCGCAGAAGTTCTATCGCTCGACCTCAAAGCCGGCGGATAGGCGACAGTAGGGGCTTCCTGAACCTTCGCGCGACAGCGCGGGTAGGGCGCTCTCGATGAGAGCGCCGTTGGGTGCGATGCCGACTCCCACCTAGAGGATAACCACGCGTTCTAAAACGCTCTGAAGGCGCACCTATTCCTCGATGAGCTCCATCGACGAATCGGGCATCTTCAGGTCCTTCGGCAAGTCGGGGAACAGGGTCCAGAGCAGATCGGGGTTCTTCGCCAAGCCGCTGCCGTCCAGATAGAGCCACGGGCCGTCGGCGCTCCTGACGGCGAGCATGAAGCCCTTCGACTTCACCTTCTGCTCACCCATCTTCATGATGGAGGTCTTGGGGACAAAGCAGACCTCGTCTTTCCCGGAGAGGTAGGTGCGATCGGGTTTCTGGACTTCGTCCGAGAGGATCTTGATCCCGGTCTCCCTAAGCTGTTTGACGCCCTCTTTCAGGATGGTCTCAAAGTTCTCTTTACCGCCCGTGATCTTATAGATCGCCGGATGGGTCTTGGTTAAGAAGACCTCGAGATTGCCGTCCGCAAAGGCTTGCGACATCGCCTTGATGTCCTTCTCCAGGACGGCGAAGTCTTTGTCGCTCAGATCTCCTGCCGGCGAGCTGGTGGTCGCGGTGAGGGCAAGAGTGAAAAGGGCGGTTCGGAGAAGCGATTTGGTGGGGAGCATGTTCAACATTTGCTTGGGGGGGCGGATACGTTACTGCGACGCGAGGTCGCAGCCTGGGAGGGGGGGGCGTCTCGCTACATCCTCGCGGCGGTCGATTCGATCAACCGATTTGTTTGACCATCGTGTCCGAGATGGGGTTTGCAACGGTTGCAAACCGAATATTCTGTTCGGCAAGCACGCACATGCATCCTACTCCCAGATATCCTTCGGCAGATCGAATGCTCGCCTGATGCTGCCGAGAACACCCTTGGAGACGGTCTTCCCCTTGTGGCAGGGGATCGGTGCGGATCGCGCTTCTCCGTTGATGTCCGGGTGTTCGATCATCTGGTGGCTTCCCTTGCCGCCACTGGCGTAGAAGGCGAAGCGGCGGTCATGCTTCTTCAGCCGTTTCAGAACCTCTTGGTAAGTGAGAGCCTTCGCCACCTAGCCAGCCCCCACCATCTCAAACCCCGCCCGTCGCAGATACTTGCGACGGTCTGAGCTCCGGTAGCTCATCGAACTGACCATCCGTTCGCTTCTCGCCGGCGCCTCCCCGAAGGCGCCAGTCAGCCTCTCTTCCTGGATTTTGTTCCAGAGGGTAAAGTACTTCCGAGGTGCCGGCCGCCAAGGGCTAATGCCCTTCTGAATGCAGAACGTGATCTGGGCCGCGAAGGCTTCTGCGAGTTCGGCCTCCGCTTCCTCCGGAGTGTCGCCCGAGCCCACGAGATCCATCTCCAGGAGGTGGGCGATCCACTCGCCGTCCTCCTGGTAGATCACAACCCGCAGGGGGATCTCATCGCCAACCTTCATCGTGTATCTGAAGATGTATCGAACAGGGGGTCGGAATCAAGGTGCGTCGTGTGAAACCAGCAGTGGAAGGATAGGGAAGATAACACAGGAAGGTGCCATTTGCCTATAATTTCCACGTTTCATGGCTTTCTCCATAACTCACTAATGGGTTGGGGGAGTCCGTCTTCTATATTGAGGATGCCTGAAAAACGGGGGTGTGGGTGATTCCTCGGCCACTGGCTCCGGTGAATATTGTAGACTCTCCGAGTTTCCCGTTTGCATGAGCACACCTCATCGGCACACGATCGGGCAAATGAGGGATATGTGGTGTGGGAGTGTGGGGACTGCCTTTCTGGCGGCGGCCGCCGTCGGCCTCCTGGTCGTACGCGCGGCAACGTAGTCTCCCGAAACCAAAACTGGAGGAATGACTAGATGCTATGACGAGGCAACGTGACGAGCCAAGGGACGATGATCCTCGATATACTTACTACGCCTCTGAGCCAGCGTCGCCGCCTTGGTTTAGTTCAGCTGCAGTTGCCCTGCAAGCCTCTGAAGCTCAATCCAAACCGCCGCCGAACTGGTCTGGGTCATGGAGTCCCGACTACTCACAAACGATACGTTCCCGCGAGTCCATTCTTTTCGCAGCCATCGCTTGCGAAGGGTTCATCGAGGACATTGCGTTTACCCTGCCACGCGAAAAGAAAGCAGGTAGTCTCTGCGATGAGCTCAGGGATCTCGCAGTTCTGGGGTCTTGGCTAGAGGATCTAGAAGACCTAAAAGCTTCACCGAAACTCAAATATCAACGCGCATTCCACCAGCTCGGTAGCTCCGCTTTCGATAAGGGCGGAGATCTTCACGAGAATTATGCCCTCCTATGCGATGTCCGTAACGCTATAGTTCACCCAAAAGCGTCTCAAACGAAGATGCGCAACAGAGGAGATGTCGTTAGCAGAGGGAAGGAACTTGATAAGCTCATATCTCGAATCGGGCATCGAGCTCACCCAATTACAAGAGATTACACTCCCGGATTCCGAACGATCATGGAAGACCGTTCTGTAGCACGCTGGGCTTGCCAGACAGCTCATTCGCTCTGTTCGGCACTCAGAGATTCCCTCTTTGCGAAAACAGGATGGGACGTTCGTGACTGTCACCCAATTGACTGGTGGCTTGAGCCGCTTGAGAGGATCTTCGCCAAGAATTCACGCAGAATAGGCACCGGCTCTACCAATGTTGCAAGCCCAGGAAGAGATAGGCTCAAAGGAGAGCAGAAAACCTAAGTGATCTGGTTCTCAGCGAAGAGCTATGACGAGCTATGACCGGTCGCGGCGGGTAGCGAGGTCAAGACTATATATAGCTGTGGCACACTTATCCGAGCGGGAGTTGGTCGGTGAGGTGGGGGAGCAGAGCAGCGGGGCAATTCTGAACATCGAGAACGGTCGGAGGAGCGCAAGAGTCAGACCCCAAAACGCTCCCGAAGAGACTTCAGATGCGCTCGCCGGTTGAGGGAGCGATCACGTTTGAGAGCGCCCAACACAGCCGAGATCCTGGCGACCTCAGAATCCGAGAAGTGAACCTCGCGATGCCGACCGAGAAAGGAAGAGAGCCCGCCTCCACAGATGACGTTGTCGGGGACTGGAGTCCGAATCGAGCAATCGCCCACGAAGAGAATCACCGAATGAAAATACTGGTTCTTGAGCCCCAAATAGCTCGACAGAGCTTTGATGTGCCCAAAATTCTGCCGAAGTGGGTTCTGGAAGGTGAACTTATTTCGCCCGAAGCATTGAGTCCAACGCTGGGAGTGTTCTGACCCAAAGATGTGACCACTGAAATTCTTGGTCTCAACAACGAAGATCCCGAATGGGGAAACCAGAAGGTGATCGATCTGTGCCGTCCCACGTTTCGAGGGGACAATGATGTTGTGGAAGGGACGATAGACCTTCCGATCAAGAGAAAGCCGCATTGAGAGCCCCACAACAACCTCACCGATCCATCCCCGAACCACCGACATGGTTATAATTATCATGTTTTTTGTTATTTTCCATCTATTTATTAAGCGGTCAATGTCAGGGGGGGCGCAGGCCGCAGGAAGTCCGTCCCGGTCACTCGTGGCCGCATCTTTTGGGGGTCAATCGTCTGAGTTTCCGTCCCGCTTCCGTCTCAATCTTCAGCGCGACCGGATGATTCTGGAGCACCGCGAACGGGGGCGCCGGAGCGCTGATGGAGGGTGGCCGCTCGTCACCCCAAAGCGGCGGCCGACTTCTACTGGACGGCACAGGGGAGGTGGGACATGCGTCCCGAGGAGGCGAAGGAATAACGCCAGCCGGGAGAACGCGAGGAAGGCGCTAGGCGCCATCGGAGCGCCAGGGCGATGCAAGAAAGCGAGGGTGGAGCTGGTATATGAAAGGAAGGCGTCTAGTAGATCCAACCCCTTTCTACGTTCGTCTTCTGTCCTGCCAATTCAATCAACGCAGAGTTCAAATCTCTGTTGCTCGAAAACTCCCGGGGTATCTCAACGGAAGTCCAACGCCCTTCAACACTCAACGTGACACTCTTGGGTCCTGTATACGGCCTCGTCACCGTGCGCTCAAGATGCACAGCAGATACATCGCGCCACTCTATCGATCGCTCACGGCCTCGTTTCGATCTCCAGGAAATTCCATCATTGTCTACACGTAAAGTCCGATCACCGCGGTACAGAGAGCTTAAGGCATGCGCTCCGAAAGCTACAGCGCAAGCGAAGCCAGCAAATGCGAAGCCGCCATGACCAAGGATCTGAACAAGCCAAGATAAGCCCCCGACCCCAACTGCGACGAGGCCGCTTCGGAAGAACTCCGATTGGGCGTTCACGGTAACTTCAGTAGCGTCGTTCATTCTGAACGTCTGGCATCAGCCACCCGTTGTCGGGGGGGCGCACCTGCTTCACAGGTGCCGTGACTGAAGGATTAAGGGTTGAGTGCATACTCTTGTAGGATCAATGTGGGGATTCAAAGGTAAGTGCAACATATAGGTCATTGGCCGTCTCAGAGCCTTTCGTTCCGGCCGGAACTCCTCGTCCTACGAATGTAGGGGTTTCTGGAGGAAAGGAAATGTAACTCGTCATGTTCAGTTGCATTGCGGTGTTGCACCTCATTCTTGAATTTGCCCTTTGCGGCGAACGTATTCGTCATACGTAGCCTTCGCTGCTTCGAGGATGTGTTCATCATAGGAATCAAGCCGCTCCTTACTCTCTAGGCGCAGGATAAGCTGTCGTGTCCCATCGGCAAAAAGTTCCTGCCGGCGATGAGATGTAGTGGAGTAGAGCGCGCTCCCGAACACGCACAGTAGCGCAAGAAGGGTCATCATCTTTCCTGGGAGCGATCGCGGCATGGTCCAGAGTAGGGCTCCAATAGCCATTGCGCCTGCGGCAAACGTGATGAACAGAAACTGATCCGGCAGGCTGTATGAGCTGCTTGCCCACTCTCCCGAGTAATAGGGCAGCGGCGCGTAGTACGAGTAACCCCAAACGCCGTGCCAGAGGTCGGAGAGGAAGTGAAGGTGGGTCCACCAGGCGAAGTATCCGACCACCGTCGCGGGAAACAACGTGTCCGCAATCCACGGCGGGGGGAATCGTTTCATCTTCGGCGACGTCCTGGATCAGCCACCCGCCTGAAGGCGCTTGTTCTGCTCTGCAGGACAAGTTGGACTGAAGGGTTGGGGTTGGCTACATGTGCCTATTTTGCCCGCGTATATGAGGTCATCGCGCGTGCACTCATTCATCTTTCGAATTGCATCACTAGACCAACGGCCAGAGTGCGCCGCTACTACAATGCGCTCCCGATTGTGTAATCGGAACGGCGGGCTGATTGGCTACGCGGGAGCGAGCAGGACGAACTCGGTGCGGCTGGCCGAGCGCGCCCGATCCCGAAAAATCGAGATGCGGAGTCGCATCGAATAGCGCCGGGAGCCTATCTAGACTGTGTCCACGGCGATGCCGCCCAAGTCGATCGCCGCACACCGTCTTGGAGCCGGAGATCAATCCGTTGGGGAGTTCGCCAAAGAAAAAACCCCCGGCGGTGACAGCCGCCGGGGGCATCCCAGTCATGGGCGCGACAGGGAATGACCCGGGGAAGAACACGTAAGAACGCCCCCGGGAACAGGGCGAGCATTACACTCCAAAGCAGAAGGGGGCAATCGGAAACGAGAGTATCCGATTTGTCATTACGCATAGTGTTGGAAATCAACGACTTACGCATCTTTTCAATATCGTCAATGAGTCGGGTGAAGGCAAGTTTTCTCGGGCGATGGATACAAGAAATCCTACTAACAAAAACATAACTTCCGGCAAAATCGACGCGGGGAAACCCGCGTCTCAGGGACAATAGGGAGCCTCAAAAACGATCGAAATTTTTTCCGGCACGGTGGGGTGGGGGAGGGGAGCGGACTCGCAGTTCTAACAATCAAGACCCCAAAATAAGGCGGCCACAAGTGGCCGGGGCGGGCTTCCTGCGGCCTGCGGCCGGATGTCTCCGGAGCCCCCGAAGGGGCGCTAATCAAGCGGAACCTTTTCGACGGCCGACCTCTATTCCGCTTGGACAAGCGCCCCTATCCGGGGGCGGCTTTTCGTTATCACAGCGAGCTGTGAAACAAAAAATGGCGGGGCCATTCCTTGCAGTCATTCAAGAGGAGGGCGGCCGCAGCAACCGAGAGATAACAACACCATGAAGACAAGTGATCGCAACAATAGCACAAACACTAACGACCCAAGAGGACTTCGAGATGCCGGCGCTAATCGTGGCCACCGGGATCGTGGCGCTAATAACCTACTGGATCTGGAGGGATCAAAAATGAAATACTCTATCAAATACGAGGGAACCGAGGTGGCAAGATCGCCGTTCCCGCCCCACGACATCGCCCTGGCGGCCTCGACCGACCACCCAGCGCCGTTCTACGTGAGCGCCGGGACGCTCATCATCGCAATCGCCCGCAAGGGGCGGTGGCTCTACAGGGCTGACCGGAGCCCGTGCGCAACGAAGGCCTAACCCAAAAACAACAAACCGATGAAAAAAGAGCACGACGACCAACGACTAACAATCGCAAACCTGATACGGATGGCAGCCCGGCACCTCGAAATGGCGCAAGACCTATGCACCAACATCGAAGGAGAGGGCTGGTCAGACCTTTACTCTGAGCTGGGCGAGACCTACTACCAACTCTACAGAAGGTCGGACGAAACCAAGCGGATGCAAATCACCGGGATCTTCAAACCCTGAGAAACCAGTCACGCGGAAACCGAATTCCCCGATTCAAGAGCCACGATGTGCAAACCGGCGATGGTCACGCTGCTGTCGTCATCGAACCAGATGACCAGGCGACCCCCAGACGGGCTGATGCCCGCATGGTCAGAGGTCGGAACCGTATAGCTATTGCCCCCGGTCGTGACGACGATGAACGGCTCAAAAGGATTCGCCGCGAGCAACTGCCGGATATCTCCAATCATAGCTAGCAGACTATAGCGCGCAGCGAGAACGACGGCAAGGGCGACCTGGCGAGCCCGCCAGCGTCACCTTTTTGGAGATCGACAAAAACTACAATACCGCAGTCACTCCAAGCAATCCACAGGCGCCATACCGTGTTTGCCGCCGTTCATTCCCCAAGCTAGCAGGGGCTGGGAAAAGGCCACGCTTTTCGCCATTTTTGTTGGAACCGGCTACTTTGTAGCCCCCAAAAAAAGGGCGAAAAGCTTAGGCCTTTTCCAAGGCTCCCTGCGCTAGGGGGGTCATGAACAGCATCAAACACAGCACGGCGCCCAAAGCGAAATTCCACATCGAACTGACCGAGACGGTCTGGGCGATGAAACTCACACTCTCACAAGACGGAGCCGAGGTCGCCTCGGTGGGCGGGAACACGATCCCGGCGGGGTGGCTGAAGATGACCGGCGGCCAGCACACCTTCACCCGGAGGTGCCCCTAGGGCGCCCCAAGCGCCACGCGAGGAGCCCGCAGACGGCGAGCATCAGCGGGACGGCAAGGACGAGCGAATCCCGCCCGGCTCGCGCAGGGATGACGACCAAGACGTCTACGGTGGAGCCGCCGGCTACCAGGCCGGCGACAGGCAGGGCGCCAAGGGCGCCCCAAAACGCACTCGAAAGGGCGAGGCGCATCAGAAGACGGCCGGCGAGAGGGCGGGGGAGGGCTCCTCGGCAAGGGGCTCAGGGTCGCTCTGGCGGCGCCGGAACTCCGCCCAGCGCTCGCGGGAGTCGTCGAACGTCTCGACGACCATCGTCCGGCCGTCGCGCATCCTGACCCGCGCCTTGCGCCCCTGGACCTTCTCCACCCGCCCGTATCGGCAGTTCTTGCCGAGGCGGTAGGTTCCGCCGGAGGTGACGAGGTAGGGCAGCCCGTCCACCCTGGACACGCCGGCCCCCCTCAGCCCCTCTAGCACCACGAAATACCTCCCCGCCCAGACGGGCTCGCCAGGCTCGAGTCCAGAACCGGCGGCCGATGGGGCGGGGGGGCTGTCGGCGAAGGAGGGAACTGGCTGGCTATCGCGGAAAACCACATCCGGGGCAGGAGCCGACGCGGCCACTGGCGCGGGGTCGGACGGGACAAAGGGCAACCCTCCACTAACAAGCTTGTAGATAGCAAACCCGGAGGCGACAAGGGCGAGCACAATCCATTTCATCTTCAGTTTCCTTTTCGGTTTCGCGCGTTCGAGGGTGACACGGCCGACGGTGCCGGCGCGGTCGAAAGACTGGAGGAGTTCCGTCGTGTCGTAGAGCTTGAAGATGGCCTTGTCCTTCCTCGCCAGGCGGCGTGACTGCTGGGTCTTGCCGTCGTAGTCGAAACAGACCTGGAGGATCTGGTCGAACGGCCAACGGATGCCGAGGCCGGGCACGCGATACTTGCTCATATCCCTGAAGCGCCAGACGAACTGGACGAGGCGGACGAACTGGGCATCGACGTTCTTCACATTCTGCGTGATGAAGATGACGTCGGTGCCGGCCTTCCGGCTCTGCGTGAGAAACTTCAGGAGCTCGCGCTGATCCTTGTCCGTCTTGCTGAAGTCTCGGGCGTTCCAATACAGCTGCGCCTCATCGATGACGACCAAGGTGGGGCAATCCATGGTGCCCCCGGGCGTGTGGAGGTGAAAGTTCGGGATCTGACCCTCGGAGAGATGGCGCAGCTGCCCGGCCTTGAGCTTCACCCCGAAGCGGGAAGCGCAGAAGGCCACCATCTCCGGCCACACGATATCGATGTTCGTGCAGACCGTGCCGCCCCTGGCGAGGACGGCCGCGATCCGCTCGACGGCCGAATAGCTCTTGCCACCACCGAGCCTGCCCTCGAAAACCTCGATGGCCATAGGCTAGCCGAGCGTCGGGATCCACGCCTTGACCGTCCTTATCGACGTCGCGACGAGCCACGTGGCGGCCAGGAACCCGACGGCCGATATGGTCTCGTTGAGCGGGAAGAACACGTTGGCAGTGTTCAGCATGTTCAGCTCCGCCGAGCCCTGTGAAAACATGCTGGAGTTCTGCCCCATCGTCACCAGCTGGGCGACCATGCCGAGAAACTCCGGGATCTTGGCCACGACCCACTGGATAGAGTCGATGGTCATCGTGACCACCGCGATGATGAAACCGCTGACCGCGACCCAGGCCTGGCCGATCATCCTGAACCCGGCCTTTACGGCCTGGAAGATGGTGCCGATCCAAGAGAAAAGCTTCTTCATGGCTAAGAGCTTGCCCCCCTAACAATCTTCACAAAATAATACCACGTGAGGATGGACACACAGAGCAAGATGAGGTTGCGGATGGCGTCTATCACGCCCTGATGCTCGCTGAAATCGATTACGAAAGAGCCGACGATGGGGAGCGTCACCGGGTGTTGGAACGTCCGGCCGCTGGGCGAGGGGAGCGAGGGGAGGCCAGGAACGGCGGAGCCGAGCCCGGACGTCAGCGAATCGACGCCAGAGCGCGCGCTAGAGGCGGCCGAGGCGAGGCCGGAGCCACCGAGGGCGTTGGCGTCACCGCCGCCGAGAAAGTCAGCTTGCCCAACCTCCTTCGGGGGCGCTGGACCCTCCGCAGCCGCGCCCTCGATGGCGCCCCGGAAAGCGTCGTAGAAATCCGACTTCTTCATCTGATCAAGCGCGGGGTCGCCAGGCGAGCCCGCTATGCCGTCGCCGTCCGCGTCAGGGGCAGCCCAGTTATCTACCGACTCCCGCGGATCGGTGCCAGGCTCCGTTTCGATGTCATAGAAGGGGTTCGCCCCGTTCAGAACGGCCGTATCCTTCGCCAGAAACGAGTTGCCGACCTGGCCGCCCGTCTCGGGGTCAACCGACACAACCCAAGCCGGAGTCGTGCCAGACGCCAAGACGCGGCTGTCGCTGGCGAGCCGCCACTCGTAGGCCTTGCCGTGCAGGCTCCCGTTGGTCGACACCGCGTCGTAGGTGGCGACGACGGCGACACCATCGACGTGCCCCGTCATATCCTGCTCGTAGACCTTCGACCCATCGACCCAAAGCTCGACCTTGTCGGCGCCCTCGCGGTAGTTGGCGAGGCCGAGGGCGAACCCGACATTGGCGTCGATGACGACCGGCAGGGCGTCGGTGACCTCGATGACGACCTCGCTGTCGCCGCCCGTATAGGTCACGTCGAAACGGGGCTCGGCGCGGGCGGTGATGCCCGACGAGGAATACGAATACTTGGCCGAGAACGCCTGGCCGTTCGGGACGCCCGCGGCGTCGGCCAGGCGGACGGTGAAAACCGTCTCGCCGGAGAAAGCTTGCTGGCTCAGGAACGCGTTCGGCTGCGTCGAGTCGAAAGCGAAGGTAAACCACGGGCGCATCTCCGCGGCGAGAATCACGGGGACGGTCTGGCCAGCCGGGACGACCGTCGTGCGGAGACCGTA
This sequence comes from Verrucomicrobiales bacterium, assembly GCA_028280355.1. Lineage (GTDB taxonomy): Bacteria > Verrucomicrobiota > Verrucomicrobiia > Verrucomicrobiales > DEV007 > JANQMB01. The sequence continues at coordinate 8,450 of JANQMB010000248.1, read as the reverse complement.
AGACCACCAGTCGAAGGACTTCGTGTAACCGGTGCCGACGATGGTCCCCGTGCTCACGTCAGGAGGATACCAATAGTAGGTCTTCTCCGACGGGCTCGTGTTCGTAAGATCGACCTTGACCGAGATGCCCTGGCCGGTCTTGATCGGCGCGCCCCAACCGCTGAGATTGGTTGACGCGCCAAGGTCAGAACCCGCCCCGTAAACCGAAAAACCCCAGTTGGCACCGTTGCCGCTCAACTCGAAAGCGATGTCTTTGGCGCCGGATGGAAACGACGACATTAACAAGAATATGGAAACTACGCGCCTCACGAAATAAACCCCCTGAAACCGGCCACGGTGACGAAGAAGAGGAGGACACCGACCGCGATGCCGAGCGCCGAAAGCGAAAAGGTCTGGGACGAGACGCCGGGAGCGAGCCAAGGCTCGATCTGGAGGGTGCCGTCAGCGGCGAGCACGACACAGACCTCCGGCACCCCTAACGTCGAAAGATCAACGAGAGAAGCCGCCGAACGCCCCAGGCGTGAGCAATCGAGCAAGACCTCGCCAGCGCCCGGGTCAACAACCAGAGGCCGCGCCGTCGCCGAAGGCGACGATTGGGGGGTATAGTAGATCTGCGCATTGGGGGCGGTGCCGTCGCCGCTCAGGTTGAAGACGTGGCAATGCACGGCGGCGGCCGGTGCAAGGGTAGCAAAGAAACAGATGGCAAAGGTGATCCTCACAAGTCTAGATCCCGGTCGCCGGGTTGCTCGCCCCCGTCGAAACCGGGGGGATCGTCCTCAAGAAGCTCCGCGCCGTCCGAATCCAGGCGCCTCGCCTCGGAATAGATCCTGAAGGCTACCTTGGCGGCACCGATCAAAGCGAGGACGCCAAAGAAGACCGGGACGAGGAGATAGACGCCTGTGAGAAATTGAGCCATGAGGGTGGGGTGGCGCTGCCGGAGGTCAGGGAGGAACCCCCGACAGCGCCGTGTTGCGCTACTTCGCGGCGGTCTTGAACGCGCGAATCATGACCTTGAGGCCATAGATCGCCGCCATGATGCCGAGACCCGCGGTCGCTGCCGTGGCAACGAAACCGGCGATGGTAGTGCCGGTGGGCGCCAGATCGACCGGCGGGGTAGCTTGTCCGAGGATAGGAAGCATATCGTTTTCCTGGTTTGGTTATCCGGTTCTCCCGGCTTGTGACGGAGCGCAGGGCGCCCGCCGTTCAGTCCCCAGCTGGAATCTTAAAGGCCATCCACATGAACGCGGCGCCCCGGCACGCCCAGTAGACGCCGGCCGCGAGCCAGAACCCCGCCATTACCGAAGAGAGGAGATGATCCGAGGTCATGCCGTGTCAGTTATGCATGTATCTAACAAGGAAAGGGGGGGCGCCGGGCGCCGCCCTCCGGGCGGCACCGCGGCGCCCGCGTCTTTCACACGATGGAGATATCGCCGCCGATGGTGATCTCCCCGAAATTGGCCTGCTGGACGGAGGTGACCAGAACCTCGACGACCGAACCGATGGGGAGGGCGGGCGGGAGCTGGTCGATAGTGTCGGCACGCTGGTTGAGGCCGATGGTGGTCTTGCCATCGGTGCATTTGAACGTCTGGCGAGCCCAGGGGCGGTTGCCCTCGCGGCTGACACCGGAGCGGGGCTCCTCGGCTGCGACGACAAGCCCCTGATAGCGGAGGCCGGCGCCCTCGCCAATGAGACTCAGAAGGGCGTTGCCAGCCCCATCAGGCGCATCTGGTGGGCTATCAGGCGATGGGGTGGTATCAGGTTCGCTTTTCGGACGGGGCTTAGCTTCAGTAGGCATGGTCTTGTTATCAGGTTCTCTATAACTCTATCTTGAGCAACGTATTGTGAGATGGTTCGGGCGGCGGCGCGGCCGCGGAGTATCAGGCGACCCATGAGGCCGGAGACCTCACGCCAGGGGCGCTTGAGGACGACGGTGGCGCTCTTGACGGGCTGACCCCAGAGGCCGAGCGCGACCACCCGCGCCTTGCGCCGCTTCTCCTCGACGAGGTCGCGGACGCGGCGGGGGAGGATGCTGGAGCGGGGCGGAGGCGGCGGGGGGTTCCTGTCCGGCTCACCGGTGTAGAAACCCCGCGAGGTCTGCCAGAACCGGACGCGGTCGTAGGTCTGGGGGCGGTCGGAACCCGACTGGTGGCGGTGGTCGAGGAACCAGCCGGGCAGACCGAGACCCCGGCCGTCGCTGAAGGACTCCTTGGCAATGTATTTCCAAAGGTAGTCTAGGGTGCCGGAGCGGATGCGCTTGGTCTCGACCCGGCCGAGACCCCAGAGGTGGCCGATCTCCTCTAGCTGCCAGGGGGGCAGCTTCGAGCGGTGATCCCAACACAGATGCCAGTGGACGAAGCCGCTGCGGTGAAACTCCATCTTCCAGCACCACCGGAAGTCGTGGCCGACGAGATCGCGGAGGGCGGCCAGGAAACGGCGCATGTGCGCCTTGCCAGCCTCGTAGCACGCGCGCTCATCATAGCCGAAGCGCTCGGGGTCAACGGTGAGCGTCGTGAAACGCCAATTCGTCATCCACGGGATGCCGCGGCGGCGGATCTGGGCGAGCTTGAGCCCCGCGCCCTCCGCGGTGAACCAGTCCGGGGTCTGCGCTCGCATGATGATCATCCCAACGACGGGAAACCCCGATCCTCCTCGAAATAGATGGCGTCGATGGCGTCACAGAGGCCGGCGGCGTGGCGCAGCTTGATAGACATCTCCCGGGCGCTGATGCGCTCGCCGTTCGCAAGGCGGTTGTGGAGGTGGTTCCCACAACCGCGCAACCTGTCGCTCAACATCGCGGCGATGACGGCCAGCGTGCTCTCGCCGGCCTGCGCGGACTCTTCGGGGCTAAGGGGGGCTTCCTCGCTCATGATTTCTTAGTGGCGCGGGGGTCTTCCTTCAGCTGGGCGCGGACGGCGTCCCGAAGGGTGAAAACCCCGAGTATGTGTTCGCTGACCCAGCCGCCCGGAAGTTCCTTCCAGCGCCACGCCTTCAGGTAGGCGCGCGCCGACGCCTCGTGGGCGGCGCGCCTGAACCGATACTCTTTCCGCGACTGCAGGTAGTCCCGCCGAGCGGCCACCAGCACCTTCAAAGCGGCGCGCTGCGCGTCCTTGCGCGGCGACACCCAATCCATCTTTGCCATCGGACAATGTATCCCGAGCACTCACAGCTTACCGCAGATCGTCGTTACCGCCTGATGTCGAGCCAGCCCCGCCTGCGCAGGGTCGCTCGGGTGACTCCATAACCCGTTGCCGCCAAGCTCCCAGCCGCCGGCGGTCAACAGCCGAACCTCCGCCGAGCCCTGGTCTAGCGCCGCCTCCTGGAGAAGACGGCCGGCCGCCCACACCTCCGACCGACAACGTGAGACTTCCGCAATCAACGCGGCCAGCTCGGACTTCGCGGGTGAGGTATTGGTCAAAGGTGAACTGCTCTGGGGCGACGGGATCGACATTGCGCAGGAGAACCTTGAGGACGGGGACAGCCGGGTGGCTGACGCACACCACCCAGCAGTGGGTCGGGGTGCGGTTGGAGGACGCCGGAGGGCAGTAGGAGACAAACCGCCAGCTCTTGCGGCGACCGGGGCGCCAGACCACCGGCTGTCCCTTCTCGAAACCCAGCTTCGGCCGGGCGGCGCACTTTTGTCGCGTCTTCAGGTTTTATCAGGTTTTGCGTGAAAACCCGGCTGCTACCGGGATCGCGTGGGCGCTGCTACATCCGTGCGATAAATACGGAATTATCCGATCGCGCCGCGGCCGTCAAAGAAAAAACCCCCGGCGGTAGCAGCCGCCGGGGGCTTCCCAGTCATGGGCGATGACGGGGAAAACGCCCCGAGTAAACCTGATAAGAACACCCGGGGCAGGGCTCCATCATACACTCCTAGCAAAAGGGGGCAATTGCTAAGGCCGCAAAAGTATCCGATTCGTCATTACCCCCATTGTTGGAAGTTATATGGCGGGTTGCCGAAGAGCCGGAAGCCCCAAAATATAGGCAAAAACGGCGTCTTGGCGGGTTTTCCCTCAGGTCTGTAGCCAGGCCAGGAACTCCCGATTCCCTGTTGCGCCCTCGATTGGAGAGTCGATAACGCCGCCGATTCGCAGGTTGAGTTCGGTCGTGGCGAAGGTGCAGATCTTATCGACTGCGAGCTGGCGCAACGCCGGGTCGCGGACGATGCCGCCTTTGCCGACCTGGTCGCGCTCCAGTTCGAACTGCGGCTTGATCAGCACAACGAGTTCGCCGCCAGCAGCCAGCACCCGGGTCGCCGCAGGCAGGATTCTCGTCAGCGAGATGAACGAGACGTCCGAGACGACAAGATCTGGCGGCTCGTCCAGGTCTTCGGGCTGCAGGTCGCGGCAGTTGAACTGTTCGCGCGACACCACCCGCGGATCGCTGCGGATCTTCCAGGCCAGCTGGTTGGTGCCGACGTCGAAGGCGTAGACCTTGGCGGCGCCTCGCTGCAGCAAGCAGTCCGTAAAGCCGCCAGTCGAGGCGCCGATGTCGAGACCGATCTTCCCTTCGACGTCGATTCCGAAGGCATCCAGAGCCGCCTCCAATTTCAGGCCGCCGCGGCTGACGAATTTGGGGCGCTCGCGGATCGTGACCTCGGCGTCTTCCGGCACTGGCGTCGCCGGTTTGTCGGCGCGATGGCCGTCGATGCGCACTTCGCCCGCCAGGATCAGCCGCTTGGCCATTTCGCGGCTCTCACAGAGCCCAATGGCGACAAGATGTTGATCTAGGCGCGGTCTAGGCATTTACGCGAATCGCGTAAATAAATGCGTTACTCGCATTCGGCGAGGTTGATGGCGTCGATGAGGAGCCGGTGGCGACCGAATTTGCTATGGTTCGGGCGGCAGACCAGTCGTGGCAGTTCGGCGAGGGTCGGTTCGTTCTGTTCGGCCTTCAGCGCTGGGCAGATGCGGAAGCCGGGTTTGGCCAGCAGGTCGGCGAAGTCCTCGCCCAGTTTCTCGATTGCCGCAGCGGTGAGGGGGCGCTGGAGCCGGAACACCAGCTGGTCACCGACATAGCGGTAGGAGTGGAAGTTTCTGTAGAAGCCGAGGATCTCGTCGATGGCGACCTCGAGGTCATCGGTGACCCTGAACAGGGAGAAATCCTCCGGCGAGATCAGCCCGCGGCGCAGCAGGTGTTCCTCCAGGAACTGCACCCAGGTTTTCCAATAAGTGCCGCCGGGGGCGTCGACCATGACGATGGGCAGGATCTTGGCCTTGCCGGTCTGCATGAGGGTCAAAAGCTCGAAACCCTCGTCCATGGTGCCGAAGCCGCCCGGGAACAGCGCCACCGCGTCGGCCTCCTTCACGAAGGTCAGCTTGCGGGTGAAGAAGTAGTTGAAATTGATGAGCTTATGGTCGCCGTCGATGGTCTCGTTGGCGCTCTGTTCGAAGGGCAGGTCGATGTTGAGCCCAAAGCTGTCCTTGCGCCCGGCTCCGAGGTTGGCGGCGCCCATGATGCCGTCGCCGGCGCCGGTGATGGTCATGTATCCGTGTTCGAGCATCTTGGCGGAGAAGGTCTTGGCGGCCTCGAACTCGGGCTCGCCCGGCTCGGTTCGCGCCGAGCCGTAGACGGTGACCTTTTTGCGGTGCCCGTAGGGGCGGAACACGTTATCGGCCAGGCGCAGCTCCTTGAGGTTGCGGTTGAGCAGCTTGAGTTCGCCGAAGCCCATCTCGTCGTGGCCGACGTTGAGCGCGGTGATGATCATCTCCTCGATCAGGGCCTGCTTGTCCCCCACCCTCCATTCGCTCACCAGCTCGGCGACCTTGGCGTCGATCTCGTCGTTGCCGGTGGTGCCGTGGTGGGGTTTGGAGGCGAGGATGCCGCCGGCGGTGTAGTCGCGCTCGGGCGCAGTCTTTTTCGGGTCAGGTTCGGCCATGGTCAGGTTGATAGTCGGGGAAAGTATAGCGTTGGCAGCCTTGTCGGCACCGGATTTTCTATGGATAGCGTCGAAATTCCCACGCCGGATCTGGTGGGGTTCCCCTGCCGCCGGGTTGCCCCCTGTCCGTTGTCGATGGAGAAGGTGCGGCCGGGGTGGAAATCGGTTTGAACTCGCGGGTCGGCTCAGCGATAGGTCGCCGATGCCTCACTCCGACCACAGCAGCTACGAGACCGACGACCTGCGGATCGCGCAGATCCGGCCGCTGATCGCGCCGGCCGTCCTGATGGCCGACCTGCCGGCGGGCGAGTCGGGTGCCCGGCTGGTGAGCGAGACCCGCGAGGCCGCGACGCGCATCCTGACCGGCGAGGACGACCGCCTCCTGGCGGTGGTCGGGCCGTGCTCGATCCACGATACGGCGGCGGCGATGGACTACGCTCAGAAGCTCAAACCAGTCGCCGGGCGGCTGGCGGATGACCTGCTGATCGTCATGCGGGTGTATTTCGAGAAGCCGCGCACCACAGTGGGCTGGAAGGGGCTGATCAACGACCCGCACCTGGACGACTCCTTCGACATCAACGAAGGGCTGCAGCTGGCGCGCGGGCTGCTGGTCGACCTGGCCGAGTTCGGGATGCCGGCGGGGACCGAGTTCCTCGACACGATCAGCCCGCAGTTCGTGGCCGACCTGATCGCCTGGGGCGCGATCGGCGCCCGCACGACGGAGAGCCAGGTGCACCGCGAGCTGGCCTCGGGCCTGTCGATGCCGGTGGGCTTCAAGAACGGCACCGGCGGCAGCGTCCAGATCGCCATCGACGGCATCCGCGCCGCCGCGGGGGCCCACCATTTCCTCTCGGTGACCAAGCAGGGCGTGAGCGCCATCGTCGGCACCAAGGGCAACGACACCTGCCACGTGATCCTGCGCGGCTCGTCGGCCGGACCGAACTACTCGGCGGAGTTCATCGGCGAGACCGCCGACCGGCTGGAGGCGAGCGGGCTGCGGCGCCAGCTGATGGTCGATTGCAGCCACGGCAACAGCTGCAAGGATCACCGCAAGCAGCCAGAGGTGGCGGCGGATCTCGGGGCGCAGATCGCGGCCGGCGGCCGGGAGGTCGCCGCGGTGATGGTGGAGAGCCATCTCGTCGAGGGCAACCAGAAGATCGACCCGGACCGCTCGAAGCTCACCTACGGGCAGAGCGTGACCGACGCCTGCTTAGGATGGGAGGACACCGAGACCCTGCTGGAGGGGCTGGCGCGGAACGTGCAGGCGCGGCGAGGGGCGTAGGGATCGCGCAACCCAAGGAGGGGCGGCATCTTGCCGCCCGCTCGACCCGTTCTCAACGAGGCGGCAAGATGCCGCCCCTTCCAGCCGCTGTTCCCGTTTGGGGGAGAAAGGTCAGCTAGGCCCCTGGGGTTGGTGGGCCCGTTGTCAAACGCCTCCTAATAGAGCCGTGAACTCCAGCGTTTGCTAGGGCGTTCGGAGAGCTCGAGGACGCCCAGCGCCTGGGCGTTGTGACGGGTCATGCCGGGGTTGACCAACAGGTAGCTGCCGTCGGGGTGGAACGGGGCGTCGACGGTGGAGTTGTCGTTCTGCACGAAGATTCGGGTGTTGATGCCGAGGGTGCTGTTGCCGTTGCCCAGGGCCCACTCGTGGAGATAGAAATAGGGGCGCGGGATTTCGACGCGCAGCCGCTCGCCGCCCCCGGGCAGGGGTTCCCGGCCGACGGCGATCCCGGTGCGGTCTAGTTTTTTGGCGTATCCGTTGCCGAAGACCGCCGGCCGGAGCTGGCTCGTCTTCACCCCGCCGTCCGGCTGTGGGGTGAGGCGGACGAAGTCGGTGAAGCCGAAGTTGCGGCGTTTGCCATACGGGCGGGCGTCGATCTGGATCTCCAGGTAGTACGGCGCCGCCTTACCCCCGACCTTGCGCAGCGGCGTCGCGATCTCGTGGACGAGGGTGAGCTTGGCCTGGTCGGCGGAGGCCCGGAAGGTGACATCGCTGCGCGCCGATCCCCCGCCCTCCCGATAGCGGTCGGCTCTCGCCATCGGCACCGCCTGGCCGAGGGTCAGGTTGCGGGAGACTTCGAGGCCGCGCAGGAAGGAGTAAGTCTTCCCGCCGTGCTCAAGGTCCAACTTCAGCGCGCCGATCTTGCGCAGGGCGCCCCCGCCCGGGAGCGGGAGCGAGAAAGTCGCCGGCTCGCCGCTGCGATAGCTGCCGGTGGCGCCCTCCCCCACCCAGCCGACCGAGAAGGCGCCGGTGGCGGCCGAGCCGTCGGGGGTGACGACGTTGAAGCTCGCGCTGGCCGACTGGCGCAGGCCGTCCGCCGCCCCGAACTCCCAGACCGGCACCAGCGGGCCGATGGGGGCTGCGACCGAGACCGCGAAGCTCTGGGTCTCGTCGACGAGGAGCGCCGGGATGCGCAGGACCGGCTCGCTGCCCGACAGCCGATAGGCCTGGGTTCCGTCGGTCGTCCGGTACGTGACAGTGAAGTTCTGGCCTTTGCCGGCTTTGAGCTGGAATGGGATCGCCGCCTTGTCCGGGGCGAAGCCGTCGAACGGCGGGAGGAACAGGCGGCCG
>JANQMB010000117.1 GCA_028280355.1 Verrucomicrobiales bacterium | reverse complement strand
GCTCCGGCTCCGGCTCGGGCTCCGGCTCGGGCTCCGGCTCGGGCTCGGGCTCGGGCTCGGGCTCGGGCTCGGGCTCGGGCTCGGGCTCGGAAAACAGCTCGCGTGTCTCCCCGGCGTCAACTTCCGGTGCGGATCCTGCCGGGGAAACGGGCGGGGCGCCGGGTGGCAAATCGGGATCCGGTGTCGGCTCGGCGGGCTCCGGCTCAATCACCCGTTCGGGCTCCGGCTCGACGATCGGTTCAGGTGGCGTCAGCGGCAACGGCTCTGCCCCCTTGAAGAAGTCCTCCCCCTGCTCCCCGACCGGGCCGGGCTCCGGCAGCACCCCCTCTTCACCAACGCCTGGAACCACCACAGGGTCGACCAGCACCACCGGCATCACCACCGGTTCGCTGTCGATCAACACCGGCACCGCGCGCACCGCCGACACCCCCCGCAGGCTGGAACCCACGACCGCGAACGAGACCGCGGAGCTCGCCAGCCAGACGGCGAAGAAATCCTTCCTCTTCTTGCGACGCGCGTAATGGATCATCGTCCCGCCCCCTCCGCCCTCGGCTCCTTGACGATCTCGAAGGCTTTGACGCCGACCTCCTGCGCCCGCTCCATCAGGCCGACGAAATCGCCGAAGTCCATCGTCCGGTCACCGTGGAACTGGATGCGGTCGACCCCGCGCCCCTCCATCGCCGCCTTGACCGCCGCCTCGTATCCCGCGTCCGCCACCACCTCCCCCTCGACCCGCATCTCGCCGCCGGCCGCCACCTCGACCCGGATCGAGCTCGAGGCCTCCGGCTGGATGCCCGGGCGCCCGACCGGCAGGTCGAGCTTGGCCTTGGGCGAGACGAACTGCGAGCTGACCATGAAAAAGATCAACAGCTGGAACACCACGTCGAGCAGCGGCGTCAGGTCCAGGTTCCGGTCGCGCGGCCGCCGGTAATCGACCAGCCGCACCGAGTCCGGCATCACTCCGTCCGCTGCCCCGTCCATTCGTCCAAATGGGAGATCACGTCGTTCATGTCGTTGGCGAGGCGCTCGATCCTCCCCTCGAAGATACGCACCGCCGCCAGGCTCGGGATGGCGATAGCCAGGCCGAACACCGTCGTCAGCAAGCCCTCCCAGATACCGCCGGCGAAATCGGACGGCCGCACCTGGTCGCCGCCGGCCTCGATCTGGTAGAATGCCTGCACCATGCCCCAGACCGTCCCTAACAAACCAATCAACGGCGACAGGGAGGCGATCGTCGCCAGCAGCCGCACCCTCGCCTCGTGCTCCTGCAGCAGCGCCCGGGCACGCCGCCGCAACACGCCGGCGCGCTGCCCGGCCGGGGCGTCGCGGTCTTTGTAATACGCGGCGCCGATCGCGAACAGGGGGTCTTTCGGCACCTCCTCGCCGCCCCGCGAACCTGCGTCGCTCTCGAACAGCGGCTGCAGGCGGTCGAGCGTCTTCGGTACCTCATAGGCACGCGCCTTGAAGAAGACGAAACGGTCGACCATCGCCGCCATCGCGAGGATGCCGAGAACCAACAGCGGCCACATGATGAAGCCACCACGACCGAAAAGCTCGATGAGGTTGAGACCGTCCATGGGGGAGTGGAGGCGATATAAGTCGCCCCTAAGCATCCGTCAAGCCGTCTTGACTATTAAGTTCACCGAATTAAATGGAAGATCGGAATCCCTTGTTTCGTAGGGGCAGAGGCCGGTCGGCGGCGGCGTGACTGATGTCACAGGTGGCCGGCGAAGCGATGGGCATCCCCGAACGGACCGCACCCGCGGAGCCACCGTTTGCGACCCGCAGCGGCGGCGGTTAAGGACTCCCGACCATGCCGCCGCTTGAACAGGCCGAGCTCTTCCAACCCGGGGCACCGCGACCTGCACGCAGGGTGTTCCTCGGCTGGGAGCGGCCGCTGGTCGACCTCGCGGTCGAGTTCCTCACCAGCCAGTATAGCGGGACCCTGCGCTCGACCCTGGTGGTCGTCCCCAGCCGCCAGTCGGGGCACCGGCTGCGTGATGCGCTCGGACGCCTCGAGCCCGGGGCCGACATCCCCGAGATCGTCACCCCGGAGTTCCTCTACAGCCCGCGGCCCGACGCCGGGGCGACGCTGGCCGGCCCCGGCGAGACCCTGGCCGCATGGGCGCTGGCGCTGCGGGAGATCGATCTGGCGCCGCTACGCCACCTGTTCCCGATCGATCCCCCGGAGCGCAACTTCGCCTGGGCGATGGGCACCGCGCGCGACCTGCTGGGCGTGCGCGCGACGCTGGGCGAAGCGGGGCTGCTGGTCGCCGACGTGCCGGAGCGGCTCGGCGACGCCTTCGGGGACACCCAACGCTGGAGGGAGTTCGCACAAGTCGAGCAGGCCGCCACCGCGAAGCTCAGCGACGCCGGCCTCATCGACACCGCAGCCACTCGACAGGCGGCCGCCCGGTCACCTGCCCCGATCGAGGGGGTCGGCGACATCGCCCTGGTCGGCCTCCCCGACCCGCCACCCATCGCGGTGCAGACCCTAGGG
>JANQMB010000090.1 GCA_028280355.1 Verrucomicrobiales bacterium | reverse complement strand
CGCGGCGGTGTAGCTCCATGTAGCTCTCCCGCACGGTCTCGTCGATCCAGGTCTCGTCGCGGTCGGCGCAGCCGTCCACGACCTCGCCGAACGCCGCGTCGATCTTGATCTCGAACCTCTCCGCCCTCACCACCCGCGCCAGGCTCCTCGGGACATGGAAGGCGTCGAGCGGGATCACCCCGCGCGGGTCGGGCGAGAACCACCCGATCTCGCCCCGCTCCATCGCCATCGGGAAGATCCCCATCTGGTAGGCCTGCAGCAGGAAATCTGGGTTGATCGCCGACATCCGCCCTGAAGAGAGCGCAGACCGGCGCCCTCCGCCAACGGATTGCTCGCCGGCCGACTCGCGGCCGGCCTTGTCAGGCCGGCGGTTCGGTGGCAACGGTGGGCGGGCGCGCCGGCGCGCCGGAGAGAACGGAGACCGAAGTGACCCCCGAAGAGAGCGAGGAGACATACATCGAAGTCCGCTGCTATTTCGTCCGCGGGCGCAACGCCCTCGCCGTGCGCGCGGACTTCGGGCCGCTGTACGTCGACCACTACCTGCACCTGATGCAGCACGGCCTGCAGATCGCCCCCGGCCACGACAGCCTGCTCAAGGACGCCCTCGCCGCCTGCACGCTCCACCTCGCATCGCGGCCATGGAACGAGGTCAGCGCCTGGACGGTCCACTTCGGCTCGCTGCCCCTGAACCTCTTCGTCACCGGCAACAGCACCGGCGAGAACGTCGTCGGGCGGGTGTTCACCGAGGACGTGCGCGACGATGGGCAGAACCTGTTCGTCGCCCAGATCAACGATTTCCCAAAGGAGCCGAGGCGCAGCGTGGTCGAGTTCGAAGACGGCGAGATCTTCCCCATCGTCGAACACTACTACGCCAAGAGCGAACAGCGCCCCGCCCGCTTCTTCAGCCACTCCGAGGAGGATTTCGTCTTTGTCAGCGCCCAGCCCCAGTGCGACGAGGCCTGGCTGTCCGGGCTCGACGACGACGCGGTGCGGACGCTCGACTCGGACGAGGAGCTGAGCCTGCTGGAGAGGCGGCGCTACCGCTACCACTGCGGGTGCACCCTCGAGCGCATCCTGCCCGCGCTCGCCAGCGTGGGCGCCGAGGAGGTCTTTGGCGACGAACAGGTGGTGCGCATCGACTGCCCGCGCTGCGCGGCGAAATTCGAAGTCACGCGCGACCAGTTCGAGGGCGGGGCGACTTGAGCGACCGGGGGCGCGGACCGGTCCGCGCCCCAGACCCCCCCCGCCGATTTCCCTTGTTCGGCCCGGGGCGAAATGCTTAAATCCGAGCAACGCGAACCGGGAGATTGGAGATGAGTGATACGACGGGTGAGGTAACTGAATTCAAAGCGCGCCTGCGCTCCATCATGGCCGCCGGGGGCGGGATCATCGCCGCCGGGGGCGGGAAAAGGGATCCCCTCGACGACTGCTACGCGGAGTGTGCAGAGGCCGCCGACGCATGCTTGGAGGGCTGTGGCCCCGACGATTTGAAATGCGTTCAGAAGTGCGGGAAGGCGGGGAAGAAGTGCATCCGGGCCTGCCGCAACAAAAATTTCAAGCAGCTCGGCGCAACGGGCGGGGCTCCCGAGGAGGGCGACGACGCGACGGCCCAGGCTCTCGACGCCTGGTTGGAGGACATCGAAAAGGCGATCGCGCGGCGCCCGTGATCGCGACGACCTGGCCGCGGGACGCGATTCCCGCGGGCTCGTTTTCCGGGTGCGCCGGAGACCGTGCGGAGGGCCCGCCCATCCCGCCGGCCGTTGGCGCCAACGACGACGGGGTCCTGGCGCCCCGCTAGTCCACCTGCGGCAGGCGGATGTCGTCGACCATCTTCTGGACGTAGTCCGGCGGCGGCGGCGTGACCCTGGAGACCAGCCAGGCCACGCAGAAGTTGAGCACCATGCCGAGGGTCCCGATGCCGGCCGGCGAGATGCCGAGCCACCAATGGGCCTTCGGGTTCTCGCTCTCGAGGATGAACTGGAAGTAGATGATGTAGGAGGCGGTGAAGAGGATGCCCACGATCATGCCGGCGACGACCCCCTCGCGGTTCATCCGCTTCGAGAAGACACCCATCAAGATCGCCGGGAAAAACGAGGCGGCGGCCAGGCCGAACGCGAAAGCGACCACCTCACCCACGAACCCCGGCGGTTTGATGCCGAACCAGCCGGCGATCAGGACGGCGACGGCGGCGCCGACGCGGGCGAGGACCAGCTCCCCCTTCTCGCCGAGGTCCGGTTTGAGCGTCTTCTTCACGAAGTCGTGGGCGAAGGCGGTCGAGATGACGAGCAGGAGCCCGGCGGCGGTGGAGAGGGCGGCGGCGAGACCGCCCGCAGCAACCAGCGCGATCACCCAGTTCGGGAGCCTCGCGATCTCCGGGTTGGCCAAAACCATGATATCCCGGTCGATATAGAGCTCGTTCGGCCCCAGGGTGAGGTCGTTCTCCACGACCAGCTGCCCGCCGTCGACCCGGACTTTTTCGCCGTCGTCGCCGACCTTGTGGATCGGGCTCCTGTTCCCCTTGTCGGCCTGGGTGAACACCTTGCCGGGCGCGTAGTCGATCTTCCCATCGCGGTCCTTGTCCACCCAGGCGATCAGCCCGGTGTCCTCCCATTTCTTGAACCACTCCGGCATCTCGCTGTAGGACTTGCCGGGGACGGTGCTGAGCAGGTTCGTGCGGGCGAAGGCGGCCACCGCCGGGGCGGTGGTGTAGAGGATCGCGATAAACAGCAGCGCCCAGAACGCCGACATCCGCGCGTCCTTGACGCGCTTCACCGTATAGAACCTGACGATCACGTGCGGCAGCCCCGCCGTCCCGACCATCAGCGCCATCGCGATACAGAACACGTCGATCGGCGCCTTCCCCCCGGCGGTGTACTCCGCGAAGCCGAGCTCCTTGCCCAGGCCATCGAGCTTGTCGAGCAGGTGGACCCCCTCGCCGCTCACCGTCGACCCGAGGCCGAGCTGCGGGATCACATTGCCGGTGAGCATGATCGAGATAAAGATCGCCGGCACCATGAAGGCGAAGATCAGCACGCAATACTGGGCCACCTGCGTGTAGGTGATCCCCTTCATGCCGCCGAGGATGGCGTAGACAAAGACGATGGCCATCCCGATCACCACGCCGACGTTGATCGGGACCTCGAGGAACCTGGAGAAAACGAGCCCCACCCCCCGCATCTGGCCAGCCACGTAGGTGAACGAGATGAAGATCGCACAGAACACCGCGACCAGCCGCGCCGTGGAGGAGTAGTATCGGTCGCCGATGAAATCCGGGACGGTGAACCGGCCAAACTTCCGCAGGTAGGGCGCCAGCAGCAACGCCAGCAACACGTACCCCCCTGTCCAGCCCATCAGGTAGACGCCGCCGTCCCTCCCCATGAACGAGATGAGGCCGGCCATCGAGATGAACGAGGCCGCCGACATCCAGTCCGCCGCGGTCGCCATCCCGTTGGCCAGCGGCGAGACGCCCTTGCCGGCGACGTAGAACTCGCCGGTCGATCCCGCCCGCGAGCGGATGGCGATGAAGATATAGAGGGCGAAGGTCAGCCCGACGATCAGATAGGTCCAAGCCTGAACAGACATACTCGGCAGCCGGGGCTAGCTCTTCCCGCCGGTGAACTTCGCGTCCAGCCGGTTCATGAAAACGACGTAGATCGCGATGAGAAGGACGAACACGAAGATGCTGCCCTGCTGGGCGAACCAGAAGCCGAGCTTGATCCCGCCCCCCGGCGTGCGGGTCGCGTCCAGCTTGTCCGCCCAGAGGATGCCGCAGCCGTAGGAGACCAGGAACCACACGGTGAGCAGGGCGAGGACGCAGACGATGTTCCGCCGCCAGTAGGCCTCCGGCGACATCGCCCCGAAACGGAGCCCACTCGACGGGCCGGGTGGTTCTTCTGCCGCCGGGGGGGCGTCGCTGTTCTCGCTCATCTGGCTGGGTGGTTCGACATTTGAGGGTTGATTGCAACCGCGGCCTGGTGCATCCCCTTCGGATTGCAGCCCGCCGCTAAACTGGCGATAGTCATATCGCCCGAGACCGGGGGTGTAAACGAGAAACCAGACGCGAATTCGACCGAGCCACCACTATGGCGCGAAAGCCAGCCCAGCAGACCCGAGGCGTCGAGATCCTAGGCGCCGACTCGATCCCCACCGGAGGGTTCGTTTTGCTCCCCAACCGCCTGTCCTACCGCGATCTCCCCTCGCTGGGGGCGGCGCTCGGCGGCCGCGAACTCACCTACCTCATCGACGAATCACAGACCTACGACCCGCAGCTGCGCGCCCACCTGGACAGGCCGGACACCGAGGCGCTGGCCTTCTCCCCGGAGGGCTCGACACCGGAGGGGCTGCGGGACGCCCTCGGCCCCCTGCTGGGCAAGGGGCGGTGCGTGGTCTTCGTCCCCGGCCGGGTCGCCACCCACAGCGGGGCGAACAGCCACGTCCCCAAGGGGACCCTGCAGACCATCCTCGACACCGCCGCCACCACCCTGCCGCTGTTCGTCGAGAGGCCCGCGGAGGTCGCCCTCTCGATCGAGACCGGGGCGGGGCGCCCGGACGCCATCTTCTCCTTCGGCGAGTTGCTCGAGGGGAGGGCGGTCACCTTCCCCAACTACCAGGAGAGCCTCCTCGTCGCCGGCGAGGCCGCCTTCGCCGCCCGCCCCCTGTTCGACGAGCACCTGGCCTATGCCCTGATCAAGGGGCTCAAACGCCACGGGGGCAAGACCACCGTGTTCGATGGGAACGACGGCAGCGAGCTGCGCTTCGACAAGCTGTTCGGGGCCGCCGCCGCGCTCAGCCGGGTGATCCGCAAAGAGACCGACCGCGAGCGGGTGGGCGTCGTGCTGCCCCCGGGGAAGGGCGGGCTGGTCGCCAACCTGGCCGTGCTGCTGGCGGGCAAGATCCCGGTCAACCTCAACTTCACCGCCGGGGCGGACTCGGTGAACTCCGCCATCCGGCAGGCCGAGCTCGACAGGATCGTCACCGCCGACGCCTTCGTCCGCAAGGTCAGCACCTTCCCCTGGCCACCGAACAAGCAACTGATCTTCATCGAGCGCGTGCTGCCGAAGATCAAAAAGAAGATCATCCTCTGGGTGATCGCGCGCAAGCTGCTACCGCCGTCGCTGCTCGCCTCGATGCTGCGCGTCCCGAAGAGGGGCGGCGACAGGGAGGCCGTCCTCCTCTTCACCAGCGGGAGCTCCGGGGAGCCGAAGGGGGTCGTCCTCACCCACCGCAACCTGCTCGCCAACGTGAGCCAGTTCGGGACGCGGCTCGAGCTGAAGTCGATCGACAAGATCCTCGGCTGCCTGCCCCTCTTCCACAGCTTCGGCTCCACGGTCACGCTCTGGTACCCGATGATCGAGGGCATCGACCTCGTCACCTACCCGAGCCCGCTCGAGCCGCCGAAGCTGGCGGCCCTGATCGAGAAGCACAGGGTCACCCTCCTGCTCGCCACCCCCACCTTCCTCCGCGGCTACATGCGCCGGGTGGAGCCGGGCCAGCTCGACAGCCTGAAGTATGTCGTCACCGGCGCGGAGAAACTCCCCCTCAAACTCGCCGAGGCTTTCCAGGGGAAGTTCAACAAGCCGATCATGGAGGGGTACGGCCTCACCGAAACCTCGCCGGTGGCCTCGGTCAACATGCCGGACCCGCTCCCCGCGCACGGCGAGCCCGCCCTGCCGAGCTACCGGTTCGGGTCGGTCGGCCAGCTGGTCCCGGGGATGGCGGTGCGCATCACCGACCCCTCCGACGACCGCCCCCTGCCGGTCGGGGACAGCGGCATGATCTGGTTGCGCGGCGCCAATATCTTCACCGGATACCTGAAGCTCCCGCAGCAGTCCGAGGAGGTCATCCGCGACGGCTGGTTCCGCACCGGCGACATCGGGCGCCTCGACCCCGACGGCTTCCTGCACATCGAGGGCAGGCTCTCGCGCTTCTCGAAGATCGGCGGCGAAATGGTCCCGCACGAGACGGTCGAGGCCCACCTGACCAAGGCGCTGGGGCTCGATGGCGAGTCGGAGAAGAAGATCGCCGTCCTCGGCGTGCCCGACGAGGCGAAGGGGGAGGCGCTCGTCATCCTCTCGACCATGGAGATGAACGAGCAGGCGCTCACCGAGCTCCGATACACCCTCCTCGAGAATGGCGTCCCCTCGCTCTGGGTGCCGAAACGCTCGGTGCACGTGGAGGAGATCCCGGTGCTGGCCTCCGGCAAGCTCGACATCAAGCGCTGCGAGAAGCTCGCCCGCTCGGAACCGCTCACCTGAGCCCCGGGCGGCCGCCCCCGCGTGAACGCCCTCCGACAGCGCCTCCGCGCCAGGGCGCCCGTCCCCTTCAGGGCGTTCATGGAGGCGGCCTTATACGA
>JANQMB010000040.1 GCA_028280355.1 Verrucomicrobiales bacterium | reverse complement strand
TAGGCCCGGCAAGATCTCGACCCGGTAGCGGTTGGCGCCGCCGTCGAAGGAGAGCTTGGTGGCGTCGCCCGCCGCGCGGCAGAACTCCGCGGCGGCGAGGCAGGCCGCGGGGTGCCGGCCGTTGCAGTGGACGAAGCGGTGGCCGAGCAGGTGCTCGCGGTCCACCTCCTCCGCCCCGAGCGCGGCCGCGGTACTACGGGTGAAACGGATCGCCCGCGCCCCGTCCGAATCGCGGACGAAGACCATCGCCAGCGAGGCGGCCGCCCCGGGCTCGAGGGCGATATGGGAACAGTCGACCCCGGCCGCCTCGAGCTCGCCCAGGATATGCCGCGTGCGCCAGTCGTCGGCCCCCAGGCGGTCGAGCATCGTGGCGCGGCTGCCGAGGCTGGCGGCGGCGGCGAGGGCGGTGGCGACCGGGCCGCCACCCATCACCAACGAACGCCGCGCCTCGCCGACGCCCTCGTCGGCGGGAAAGGTGTCGACGACGCTGATCACATCGAGGGTGCAGACGCCGATGCCGAGGATGCCGCTGCCCATAGGGAGTTTGCTAGTGTTCAGTTTTCAGTGTTCAGCAAGAGGTTGCCGAGTTCCTCAACTGACCACTGACCACTGACCACTGATCACTGATCACTGATCACTGATCGCCGGCCATCTTTTCGCGCACGCGCTTGACCAGGGCGGGCTGGCGTTCGAGCTCGCTGGTCAGGGCGCGGATCGCCGCCAGGGTGGGGGTGCTCATGTGGTGCTCCATGCCCTCGATGTCGTCGTAGATCGCCGACCCCTCGAGGCCGAACAGCCCGAAGAAGCGCGCCAGGCTCTCGTGGCGCCGCACGATGGCGCGGGCGATCTCCTCACCCTCCGGGGTGAGCACCACGCCGCGGTATTTCTCATAGGCCACCAGCCCCTCCGAGTCCATGCGCTGGATCATCCCGGTGACGCTGGCCTGGGCGATGCCCAGGTTGCGGGCGATGTCCACCACCCGCGCGTACCCCTTCGCCTCGATCAACGTCAGGATCTGTTCGAGGTAGTCCTCCTGCGCGCGGGTGCCGCGGCCTGTCCCTGCAGATTTCGAACTCGGTGCCTCGGGCATCGGGGGAAGATGGCATGCGGAGGTTTGCTTGGCAAAGCGGATAAGTATGGGGTGGACAATTAAAATTAGGACAGACTATACTTTTGCCTTGACCCGGGCGTCGGCCTTGCCGAGCTTGGGGGCGATGAGTGGAAATATCTTTTCTGGTTTCGCGGTGTTTGGCGGTCTGGTGTCAGCCTCGGCCGCCCTCCTTCTCGCCTCCTGCGACAGGCCGCCGGCCGGCGATGACGGGCGGCTCTATGTGGTGACGACGACGACCATGGTCACCGACCTGGTGGCGGAGATCGCCGGTGACAAGGTGCGGCTCGAGGGGCTGATGGGGCCGGGTGTCGACCCGCACCTCTACGAACCGGTGCCCTCCGACGGGATCGCCCTGCGCGAGGCCGACCTGATCTTCTACAACGGGCTCTTCCTCGAGGGGCAGATGACCAAGTCGCTGGAGGCCAAGGGCAGCAAGTCGCATGCGGTCGGCGACTCGGTGTCGGAGGCGCAGCTGAAGGGCGAGGCCCCCCACCCGGACCCCCACATCTGGGGCGACGCGTCGCTGTGGGCACAGGCGGTCCCCGGGGTGGTCGATGCCCTGGCGGCGGCCGACCCGGAGAACGCCGCCTATTACCGGGAGCGCGGGGGTGCGGTCGCCGTGCGCATGGCGGAGCTGCACGAGTGGGCGAAGGGGCGCGCCGCCGAGGTCCCGGAGGCCGCGCGCATCCTGGTCACCAGCCACGACGCCTTCGAGTATTTCGGGGAGGCGTACGGTTTCAAGGTGGTCGGCCTGCAGGGCATCTCCACGGTCGGGGAGGTCGGGATCGCCGAGCGAGTCAAGCTGGTCGACTTCATCGAGCAGCACGGGGTGAAGGCGATCTTCGTCGAGTCGAGCGTGTCGCCGGCGGCGATCGAGAGCATCGCCGAGGACGCCGGCGTGGGGGTGGGCGGCGAGCTGTTCTCCGACGCCATGGGGCAGCCGGGCGAGTTCGAGTCGGCGGGCGGCGAACGGTATGACCTCGGGACCTACACGGGGATGATCAAGCACAATATCAATACCGTCGTCGACGCCTTGAAGTGAGAGATTCGGAGCCATGTGTAGGGACCGGAGAAGGGGGTGGGGGTGGGGACACCCCCGCCCTCGACCCGGCGGGCGGGGGTGTCCCCGCCCTCGAGGTACACGACCTGACCGTCTCCTACCTGAAACGCCCCGTGCTCTACGGGGTCGACCTCGCCGTGCCCCCGGGGAAGCTCGTCGGCATCGTCGGCCCGAACGGCGCCGGGAAATCGACCCTGGTCAAGTCGGTGATGGGTCTGGTGCCGGCCTCCGGGGGGTGGGTGAAGGTGTTCGGGCGGCCGACCCGGGAGAACATCGCCCGGGTCGGATACGTGCCCCAGCGCGAGTCGGTCGATTGGGACTTCCCGGTCAACGTGATGGACGTGGTGCTGATGGGTTGCTACGGGCGCCTCGGCCTGGTGCGGCGCCCGGGGAAGGCGGAGCGCGAGCGGGCGATGGCGGCGCTCGGCAAGGTGGGGATGGAGGCCTATTCGCGGCGCCAGATCGCCAACCTCAGCGGCGGCCAACAGCAGCGCGTGTTCCTGGCCCGGGCGCTCGCCCAGGAGTGTGACCTCTACCTCATGGACGAGCCCTTCGCCGGGGTCGACGCGGCGACCGAGGCGGCGATCGTCACCCTGCTCGGCGAGATGCGCGACCGCGGCAAGACGGTGCTGGTGGTGCACCACGACCTGGCCACCGCGCGGGAATATTTCGACATGCTGCTGCTGCTCAACATGCGGGTGGTGGCGTTCGGGGACACCCAGGAGGTGTTCACCGGGGAGCTCCTGCAGAAAACCTACGGGGGGAGGCTGACCCTCCTCTCCGAGATGGCGGACACGATCGCCAGGCAATCGTGACGCCGGCCGGGCGAATGGACCGATCGACAGACCCGGCGCCGGGGCGCCGCCGGATAGGGAGCGCCGTCGCCGCCGTCGCCGCCGGGGTCTTCCTGGCCTCCGCCGGCGAGGCCCATGCGGAGCGGATCGGCGAGCTCGTGCAGACCGACCCGTGGGAGCAGGTCGGGCGCTTCTTCGACCTCTCCGACGAGAACACCCGCGGGCTGCGGGTCGCCTTCGCCGGGGCGCTCTTCTTCGGGGCCGCCTGCGGGTTGTTGGGGAGTTTCATCGTGGTGCGCCGGATGGCGCTGGTCGGCGACGCGATTTCGCACGCGGTGCTCCCGGGGGTCGCCCTCGGCTTCCTCTGGGGGACGGACAAGGACCCGGTCGCGATCCTGGTCGGCGCCACCGCCGTCGGGCTGCTCGGGGCGCTGGTGGTCGACTGGATCCAGCGCACGACCCGGATCAAGCAGGACGCCGCGCTCGGCATCGTCCTGGCGTCGTTCTTCGCGGTCGGGCTGTGCATGATCCGCATGATCCAGAACGGCGAGGGCGCGGCGAACATCAGCGGGCTCAAGACCTACCTGTTCGGTGATATCGGCAGCCTCGACCGCGCCGACGTGGCGACCATGGCGGTGGTGGTGGTCGCCACGGTGTCCCTGGTGGCCCTGCTCTACCGGCCGCTGCTGGCGATCAGCTTCGACCGCGGGTTCGCCGCGTCCATCGGGCTCCCGGTGCGGGTGCTGGACGGGCTGTTCCAGCACTTCCTCGCCTTCGCCATCGTGGTCTCGCTGCAGGCGGTGGGGGTGGTGCTGGTCTCCGCCCTGCTCATCACCCCGGCGGCGGCGGCCTACCTGCTCTGCGACCGGATGCACAAGATGCTCTGGGTGGCGGTGCTGATCGGGATGCTCTCGGCGCTGCTCGGGGTCTTCTTCTCCTTCCTCGGCAACAACCTGCCCACCGGGCCGTTCATGGTGCTCGGCGCCAGCGCGGTGTTCCTGCTGGCCTACCTGTTCGCGCCGCGCCACGGACGGTTCACCAAGTGGCTGCGGCGCCGGGCGCGGAGGCGCAAGGTGCGCGACGAGAACGCCATGAAGGCGATCTACCGGATCCTCGAGCGCGAGGGGCGCCCCGAGGGGGGCGTCGGCATCGCGGCCCTGGCCGCCGAGCGCGGGATGCCCGAGGCGGCGGTGCTCGGCGAGCTGCACGGCCTCGGGCGGCGGCGCCACGTCGAGCTGGGCGACGGCGAGGTCTCGCTCACCGCGGAGGGGTTGCGGCGGGCGCGCAAGGTGGTGCGCAACCACCGGTTGTGGGAGCTCTACCTCACCAACGAGGCCGACTATGCCCCCGACCACGTGCACGACGACGCGGAGAAGATCGAGCACTTCCTGACCGAGCTCGAGGTCGCCGAGCTGGAGCGCCAGCTCGACTTCCCGCAGACCGACCCGCACGGCCAGCCGATCCCTGGGTTAAAAAGTGTATGAGTTTGCTAGTGTTCAGTTTTCAGCAAGAGGGGAGGCGCGTCCGGGCGCGCGACAGCGTCTTGCTGAACACTGAAAACTAGAACACTAGCAAACTCCCTTACAATGAGCGCATACGACATCTTTGTGGAGCCCTGGGCGTCGCACGCTTCGTCCTACTGGCCGGTGGCCGCGATGGCGTTCTTCGTCACCGCCGCCTGTGGGCTGGTCGGCAACTACCTGGTGCTGCGGCGCATCTCGCTGGTCGGCGACGCGATCAGCCACAGCGTGCTGCCGGGGATCGCGATCGCCTTCATCCTGACCGGCAGCCGCTCGGGCTTCCCGATGTTCCTCGGCGCGCTGGTGGCCGGGGTGGCGACGACGGTGATCATCGAGACCCTGCACGTCCGCAGCAGGCTCAAACAGGACGCCGCCATCGGTGTCACCTTCTCCACCCTGTTCGCGATCGGGGTGATCCTGGTCTCGGTCCACGGGGGGCACACCGACCTCGACCTCGACTGTGTGCTGTTCGGGAAAATGGACATCATCATGGACATGCCGGCGGTCTTCGCCGGCCTGCCCGCGGTCGTCCTGACGATGGCCGCCGTGGCGCTGGCGGTCGGGCTGTTGATCCTGCTCTTCTACAAGGAGCTGCTGGTGAGCTCGTTCGACCCCAACCTCGCCGCCTCGATCGGCATCGACCCGCGGATCGCCCACTACCTGCTGATGGCGGTGCTGTCGATCGTCGTCGTCGCCGCCTTCACCTCGGTGGGGGCGATCCTGGTGATCGCCATGCTCATCCTGCCTGCGGCCACCGCCTACCTGCTCACCGACCGCCTGTGGGTTATGATGGTGCTCAGCGTCGCCCACTCCCTGCTGAGCGCCCTCGGCGGCGTGCATCTCACCGTCGCCCTGGAGGTGCCGACGGCGCCGGCGGCGGTGGTGGTGGGGGCGACGCTGTTCCTCCTGGCCTGGGTCGCCAGCCCGCGGCACGGGCTGCTCAGGCTTTGGCTGCGGCGCCCCGCGCCGGGCGGCGGGGAGCCGGCCGGGGAGGGGGACACCGCGGTGGCCTGAGGGGGAAATTGGGGTCGGTCGGTAACGTTTTTCGCTGGCCGGCGTAACCAAGGGCGATCAGGCTGGCGTCAGCAGCTCGAGGAGGGTTCGACCGGAGTTTCCAAGAGCAGCCCAAGCCGTTCGAAACCAACGATTTAAACTAGATAAAAACAGACTGATAGAGATGAAAACGACCCCAAGAAACTGGATCCGAACGTTCTCGGTCACCGCCCTCGCCGGGCTCTCCCTGGCGGGCGCCAAGGCCCAGGATGCCGCCGCCGACGCCAAACTCAGCCAGGCCCTCGGCTTCGCCTCCCGCCTCTCCTCTGACACGGAGATCGTCATGGGCTTGCGCAATTTCGCCCAGCTCGCGGAGACCGTGGGCGGGAGCAAGACCTGGAAGGCCATCACCGGCCTGGTCAGCGAAGGGGCGGGGGTTGACCTCGACGATGCCACAGAGATCTGGAACGAGGTGCTCAAGTGCGTCGGCAAGGACGCCTTCGTCGCCTTCGGGGGCGGCACCGATGTCGAGCTCGGGCACCTGATGGAGGTCTACGATGCCTACTACCGCATCTACTACCGGTTCGCGGTCGAGGGCATGCTCGCCGGCATGGGGATCGGCGACGGCCCGGAGGGCGGGCGCGAGATCGAGACGGTGGTCGAGGAGGCGCTCAAGGCCGACGACGGCAAGCTGCTCAGCACGCTCGAGAAGCTGCAGGTCCCGCCGGCGACCATCGGCG
>JANQMB010000015.1 GCA_028280355.1 Verrucomicrobiales bacterium | reverse complement strand
CCGCATGCCACCCGGTGGCCCCCTCTCCGCCCGCTTCCACACAGGGGCAGGTGTCGGCCAACTCGAGGTCGGGGCAACACGCACAGGACGCCAGCTCTGCCGCCGCAGACGATATCGGCACCGCGGGGCTGACCAGCAGAGCCGCCATGAACGCGGCCAACAGCTGTCGGGAGAACGCCATCTACAAAGGGTAGCGTAACCCGCCGGGGAATATGTTCAACTACGTCCCCCGCCGCCCCGCTTCCGCTCGGGGAGGATCGCGCATGCCCCCTTGCAGCCAAACACTTTGCTCAACAGGTAGCGGTTGCGGCTGACCCACATGTAGACTTTCTCGGCGATCCAGATCACCCCGGGGATCCAGAGGAAGAGCCCCAGCGGTACCAGCACCGGCATGCGCAGCCCGAGGAAACGGAAGGCCCGCGCCCCGCGGTACACCCTCCCCTCCGGCGTCACACAGTGGATCGCCTCGTGGAGGTCGGCCCGCCGGATCTCCGGGGCCACCCGGGAGGCGCGCGGGTCGTTGATCGGCAGCAGCTCGGCCTTGCCGAACCAGTCCAGCCAGGTCAGCAGCCGCATCTGGAAGGTGCAGAGGGGGCAGTCGCTGTCGTAGAGGACGACGTGTCGCGCTTTCTCGGCCATCGGGCTGACGCTAGCGCCGACCGCCAGCGGCGCGCAACCGCCACCTCCGATTGAATTCTCGCGGGGTGCGGCGAGTGGTTCCCTGTGCCCCCCGCCCCCACAGGCCCCAACCCGCCCCCGGGCGCGCCCGCACCGGCGCTGGTCTGGCTGTTGCGTATCTCCTGCGCCGCCATGTTCGCCGGCCACGGCTGGGCCATCTGGAACGGCGACATGCCGATCCGCGCGCTGCTCTTCGACGAGGGGTTGATGTCGGGCCCCGTGGAGTCCGTCCTGGGGATCGACTGGGGCCCCTGGGTGTCGTCGCTGGACATCGGCGACCGCATCGATGCCGCCGTACGAATCCAGGCCTGGGTCTTCCTGCTCTACGCGGCCGCGTTCCTTGTCCCGCTCCGGGGGCGCGCGACGGCCGTGATCTGCACTGCCGCCTCGCTCAACCTCGCTTTCCTCGCCTGGCTCGGCTACCTCGATGCCGGTGTCGGCATCGGGCAGCTGCTGGAGCAGGCGGGCCAGGTCGCCCTGCCGCTGGTGCTGTGTCTCGCGCTGTGCGGCGGCGGGTGCCGGGGCGGCCGCGCCTTGGCCAGCGTCGCCATCGCGATCACCTTCATCGCCCACGGCCTGTTCGCGATCAACCTGCAGGCCGACCTGACCTGGCTGAACCACCCCCGGCCGGGGAAGTTCACCGAGATGACCATGCGCTGCCTAGGGCTCGGCACCGAACCGGCCGCCAACCGGATCCTCGTCGCCGCGGGGATCCTCGACTTCGTCGTCGCCCTGCTGATCTTCGTCCCCGGGCTAACCCGGCGGCTGGCGCTGGGATATATGGTGGCCTGGGGTTTCCTCACCGCGCTGGCCCGCCCCTGGGCCTATTTCGATGCCGCCGAGTCCGCCGACAGCCTCAACGCCTGGCTGCCGGAGGCCCTCCAGCGCGCGCCCCATTTCGCGATCCCCCTCTATCTGCTGCTTGCAGCAGCCAGCAAGGGGGAGGAAGCTTCCCGCCCGAGATCCACCACCCCCCCATGAACCGATCCCTCTCCCACACCCTCTCCATCCTGATCGCCGCGGGCGCCACCGCCCAGGCCGGCACCGACAAATACCGCCTGATCTGGAACTCCTCGCCGGAGTCCTCGATCACGGTCGGCTGGTGCCAGACCGACGGCGAGGGGGGCGAGGTGCTCTACCGCAAGAAAGATGCGGCAGAAGGGACCCCGATGCGGAAGCACGGGGTCGACCGCGAAACCACGCACCACGGGATCGAGAGCCGCTTCGTCCGCCTCACCCGCCTGGAGCCCGACACCGTCTACGAGTTCTCGATCCGCGACAGCAATTCGGAGAGCCAGACCTTCTCCTTCAAGACCGCGCCGGCGGACGGGGGCGAGTTCTCCTTCGCCGCCGGCGGCGACAGCCGCAACCACCGCGACGCCCGGCAGCGCGCCAACCGGGCGGTGGCGAAACTCCGCCCGCTGTTCGTCTGCTTCGGCGGCGACATGATCAACCGCTCGAACGGCCCGGAGTGGGCGGACTGGCTCGACGACTGGCAGCTCACCACCGGCGAGGACGGGCGGATGGTCCCCATCGTCGCCGCACGCGGGAACCACGAGGGGGCGAAGGACATCCACAGCTTCTTCGACACGCCGACGCCCGACGACTACTACGCGCTTTCCTTCGGCGGCGACCTCCTGCGCGTCTACACCCTCAACAGCACCATCGTCCGCGCCGGCTCGCAGGCCAAGTGGCTCAAGAAGGACCTGGTCGCCCACAAGGGGACGACGTGGAAGGTCGCCCACTACCACCACCCCTTCCGCCCCCACCAGTCCGGGAAGAAGGAGCAGCACGCGCAATACAACGCCTGGGCGCCGCTGTTCTACGACCACGGGTTGAACATGGCGATCGAGTGCGACAGCCACGTCGTCAAACGCACCTGGCCGCTGCGCCCCTCCACCGAGCCGGGCAGCGACGAGGGCTTCATCCGCGACGACGCCAACGGCATCACCTTCGTCGGCGAGGGCTGCTGGGGCGCCCCCCTGCGCCGCAACGACGACGACAAGGAGTGGACGCGCGCCTCGGGGAGTTTCAACCAGATCAACTGGATCTGCGTCTCCCCGGACCGCATGTTCGTCCGCACCATCCTGGTCGACGGGGCGGACGACGCGGAGTCGGTCGACGAATCTGACCCCTTCGCCCTCCCCGGGGGCATGGAGATCTGGGAGCCCGAGGGCGGGGCGGTGGTCGACGTGCTGCCGCGGCGCGGCGAACGCCCCCCGACCACCGACTCGCTGGCGCGGGTGAAGATCGTCGTCACCAGAAAGACCCTCCTCTCACCCTACACGGTGCGGATCGAGGTCGATGGCGACCCCGGCGAAGGGGCGAGCCTGCGCTTCACCACCGACGGCCGCGAGCCGGATGCCACCTCGACCCTCTACAACGGTCCCTTTGAGCTGAAGCCCCCCGCCAAGGTGCGCGCCGCCCTCTTCCGCGGCGGCACCCCGCTCACCAAATCGGTCTTGCAGAAAGTCGGGCAATAGGGCAGCACCCCGGGAGCTGCCGGGTCGCCCGGGCGTAACGCCTCCCGCCCGCCCGGCGTATCCGAGGGAGGACAACAGGCAGCGATACCCATGCCCAGCCGACCCGCAATCCGACTCCTCGCCACCTCCGCCCTGGCCGCCCTGGCGGCCGGCCCCGCGTCGGCCGAGGCCGCCGAGGCCGAGCTGCCCTTCGCGGCCGACGTGCTGGTCTCGGACTTCGAGGCCTATCAGAAAGAGATCCGGCAGAAGGCCGACGACCTGGTCGCCGAACGGCGCCGGACCACCATCGCCAAACTCGAGGCGGAGGCGGCGAAGCAGAGCAAGGCCGGCAACACCGACGCCGCCCGCGCGATCCTCGCGGTGGTCGAGGGCTGGCGCGCCGACGCGGGCGCGGCCGAGAAAGCCGCGGAGCTCGCCGCCAGGCGCTGGACGCCGCTGTTCGAGACCGACAACCTCCCGGCGGGTTGGAACATGCCGGAGGAGCCGGACGGCGGCTGGGAATACAAGTCGGGGACGCTCGAGATGCAGTCGCTCAAGAAATACGCCGTCGCCCTCCACGAGGCGCCGCCCGGCGACCTCGTCGTGCGGGCGAAGATGAAGCTCGACCCCAATGGCGACGACGAGAAGGAGCAGCAGGCGGGGATCGGTTTCATCGCCTCGGAGGACAGCGTGCTCGCCGCCATCGCGCAGGCGCCCGGGCTGATGATCGCCTATGGCAACGTCGGCGGCGGGGAGAAGCTGTTGGGGATGGAGCGCAGCGCCGCCTGCCAGAGGAAGTTCAGCGAGGTGGAGGTGGCCTGGGTCGGGAGCCGGTTCATGGTGTTCGCCCGCGGCAAGCTGCTCATCAACACCGACGTGAAGGCGCGCCGCGGCAAGGCGGGCATCGCCCTCAGCGCGCACAACGCCGCCGCGTCCTTCCGCGAGGTCGAGTTCCGGGTGCCCAACCGCGATGACCTGGCGCGCCTGAAGGCCGGCAAATCGATCGAGTAAAATCGTCATTCTCCGGATCCCGGCCGTGGCAACCCGGCCGACGCTGCGGTACCGTCTCCCCACCGCAGCCGGGTATCCACCCCACACGATGAGCCTTCCGAAGATCGCAGTCACCATGGGCGACCCCGCCGGGGTCGGCCCGGAGATCTGCCTCGACCTGCTCGCCGACCGCGAGCTCGCCGGACGCTGTACCCCGATCGTCTTCGGCGACCGGGAGGTCCTCGGACGCTGCGCGGAGGCATGCGGCAAGGCGCCGCCAGTCGAGGTCATCGAACCGGGGGAACTCGCCGGAACCACCGAACCCGGGGTGCTCGACCTCGGCCCCATGGACCCCGGCCAGTTCCAGCCCGGCGTCGTCAACGCGGCGACCGGGGGGGCGACCTACCGCTACATTACCGCTGCGGTCGACGCCTGCCTCGGTGGCGACATCGCCGCCATGGCGACCGCCCCCGCCAACAAGGAGGCGATGCACCTCGCCGGGGTGAAGCACCCGGGCCACACGGAGATCCTCGCCGAACGGACCGGGGCACGACGCGCCTGCATGATGCTCACCTCGGACGTACTCACCTGCAGTTTCGTCACCGTCCACGTCGGCCTCCACGAGGTGCCCGACCTGCTCAGCGTCGAGCGGGTCTTGGAGACGGTGGAGCTGACCCGCGCGGCGATGCGGCGCCTGCGCGGCCGCGAACCCAAACTGGTCGCCTGCGGCCTCAACCCGCACGCCGGGGAGGGCGGCATGTTCGGCCGGGGCGAGGAGGAGGAGATCATCGCCCCCGCCCTCGAACGGGCGCGGGCGGCAGGCTGCGACATCGAGGGCCCGCTGCCACCGGACACCGCCTTCCTCGACTGGCGGAGGGAGCAGACCGACGCCGTGGTCTGCATGTATCACGACCAGGGGCACATCCCGCTCAAAGCCCTCGCCTTCGACCGCGCCGTGAACACCACCCTCGGCCTGCCCATCGTCCGCACCTCCGCCGACCACGGCACCGCCCTCGATATCGCCTGGCAGGGCAAGGCCAACTCGCGCAGCCTCAAAGAGGCCGTCCTGCTGGCTGCGAAGCTGGGCGGTTGATATCGAGGAGGGCTCGCCCGGCAGCCTACTTGCGCGCCAGCAGGGTGATCCGCTGCCACCACTAGGTGACCTTGCCGCCATCGTTCTCGTCCAGGCGCAGGGCCTCGCGCACCTC
The DNA here is from genome assembly GCA_028280355.1 of Verrucomicrobiales bacterium. Lineage (GTDB taxonomy): Bacteria > Verrucomicrobiota > Verrucomicrobiia > Verrucomicrobiales > DEV007 > JANQMB01. Next base: position 11,653 of record JANQMB010000015.1, on the reverse strand, counting down.
CGCCGGTGTGCAACGGCACCGGGTCCAGCGCCGCCGAGACATCGGAGGTATCGGCGAGGATGTGCCCCTTCCCATAGTTCGCGCTCCGCCCGTCGAACTAGGGCATTTTAAACGGAGATGTGACCTCTGCGGGGAGGGGATCTCGCGCCAGGCGGCGGCCTCGTCGAGGCCGCCCTACCTTGGCCCAAGGCGTCCGCGCACCCGCGACGCGGTAGGGCGCTCTCGATGAGAGCGCCGCGGGGGCGACGCCGGCCTCGTCTGGGGGGGACAACTCGTTTTGAAATGCCCTAGCTCGCGGAGGCCGCCTGTGTCGGGTCGAGCAGGGACATCGGGCCACCCTTGCCCACCCGCCACAGGGGCAACAGGGGCAACAGGGGCAACAGGGGCAACAGGGGCAACAGGGGCAACAGGTAGAAAACGCTGGCGCAAATACACCGTTGTGCCCGGACCGATGTCACGGGAGTATGGCGCCCTCCGCGTTCCCAACCATGTCACTACAGATCGAACCCATCACCTTCGGCGTCGGCGACCGTTTCGCCCACCAGGCCGGCGCCCAACTCGCGGCCTTCATCAAGGCGCGCGAGGCCGGGATGGAGGTCGTCCCGGTCTGGAACAAGTCGAACCGCGAACACCTCATCGTCGGCTCGGAGCCAGACAGCCTCCGCGCCGCTGCAGACGCCGCGGTCGCCGAGCTCGGCTGGTCCGGGCCGTATTACGTCGACGCCGACCACATCAACCTGGAGACCGTCGACCGCTTCATCGCCGCGAGCGACTTCTACACGCTCGACGTCGCCGACTCCATCGGCAGGCCCGCCGCAGGCGACGACGTCGCCTCCTTCGTCGACCGGCACCCCGAGCTGGTGGGCGAGATCGCGGTCGCCGGCATCGACGAGCCCTTCACCACCACCCGCGCGCAGGTCGAGGACATCACCGGCAAGTATCTGCTCGCCGTCGCGGAGGCGGCCGAGATCTACCGGCACATCGAGGCGGCGAAGGGCGCCGGCCAGTTCGTCACCGAGGTGTCGATGGACGAGACCGACAGCCCACAGACGCCGCCCGAGCTGCTGGTCATCCTGGCCGCCCTCGCCGACCACAAGGTGCCGCTGCAGACCATCGCCCCCAAGTTCACCGGGCGTTTCAACAAGGGGGTCGATTACGTCGGCGACCTCGCGCAGTTCGAATCGGAGTTCAACGACGACCTGGCGGTCATCGCCCACGCCGTCGCCGCTTACGGGCTGCCGGCGAACCTCAAGCTGAGCGTGCACTCCGGCAGCGACAAGTTCTCCATCTACGCCCCGATCCGCAAGGCGCTCGCCCGCTTCGGCGCCGGCCTCCACATCAAGACCGCCGGCACCACCTGGCTGGAGGAGGTGATCGGGCTCGCCGAGGCAGACGGCGAGGGCCTGGTGCTGGCCAAGGAGATCTACACCCAGGCGCTCGAGCACATGGACGAGCTGTGTGCCCCATACGCCACCGTGATCGACATCGACGCCGGCGGGCTCCCCGGGGCCGAGACCGTGCGCGGCTGGGGATCGGCGGAGTTCGTCGCCGCCCTCCGCCACGACCCGGACAACCCCGGCTACAACCCGCACCTGCGGCAGCTGCTGCACGTCGGCTTCAAGATCGCCGCCAAGATGGGTTCCCGCTACACCGACGCGCTGGTCGAGTTCCGCCCGGTGATCTCGAAGAACGTCACCGAGAACCTCTTCGAGCGACACATGAAACCGCTGTTCTCAAGCGGCAACGGGTAGCGCAGGTAGCGACGAGCGTGAGCGAGTCGAAGGGGGGACGTCACCCTACGCCCCCAACTCGCTCACGCCCCACGACTCGCTCACACTCCACGACTCGCTCACGCTCGTCGCTACGAAACCGGCTAGCGCCGCGGGGCGCTGCGGCCGCTCGCCTTGAGCTCGTCGAGCTTCGCCTTCAGGCGCGCGGCGACCTCAGGGTGCGCGCGGATCACGTTGCGCGTCTCGCCGGGGTCGTCCTTCAGGTTGTAGAGCTGCGCGTCGGCGTCGCCCGATCCGTCGTCGATGGCGAACGGCTTCATCCGCCCCCGGTCGTACCGGTTGCCCCCCGAACCCCGGTGGTCGAGGTACTTCCAGTCGCCCGACCGGATCGACAGCGCCAGGCTGATGGTCTGGTGCAGGGTGTATTCGCGAATCGGCCGGCCGCCGTCCTCACCGAGGAGGGCGGGCAACATGTCATAGCTGTCCTCCGCCGCCCCGTCCGGCAGCTCCGCCCCGGTGATCGCCGCGCAGGTGGCCATGATGTCGGTGAGGCACATCGTCTGGTCACAGGTCGAGCCCGCTTCGATCTTGCCCGGCCAGCGGGCGAGGGTCGGCACGCGGTGGCCGCCCTCCCAGGCGTCGCGCTTGATGCCGCGCCAGGGGCGGGCGCCGTCGTGCCGGTGGTCGCCGCGCATGTGCACCACCGAGGCAACCTCCGGGCCGTTGTCGGAGGAGAACATCACCAGCGTGTCCTCAGCGAAACCGTGCTTCTCCAGCGCCGCCATCAGCTCGCCGACGATGTGGTCGAGCTGGAAGATGAAGTCGCCATGCGGACCGGCCTCAGTCTTGCCCTTGAAGTCCCTCCCGGCGAAGGACGGCAGGTGCACGGCCTGGGTCGAGTGGAACAGGAAGAACGGCCTGCCCTCCCCCTCCCCCGCATGGCGCTCGAGGAAGGCCAGGCTCTTGTCGAGGAACACCATGTCGACCTCCTCCAGGTCGAAGCCCGGCGCGATCATGCCGGGGCGGCAGTCGTTCGCGTAGGGGTGCTTCGGCAGGCCTGACTTGTCGATGATCCCGGTCGGCGGCACGGGGATCCGGTCGCCGTCGACATAGGCGTAGAGCCAGTCGGTGGTCGGGCAGCAGACGGTGCCGAAGAAGTGGTCGAAGCCGCGCCGCACTGGCGCGTCGGGGATGGCGCGCGAGTAGTCGATGCGCCGCACCGCCTCCAGCCCGTTCTTGTTGATCGGCTCGCCCTCGCTGTCGAAGAAGGTCATGCCGACATGCCACTTGCCGAACATGGCGGTGGTATAGCCCTGGGCCTTGAGCATCCCCGGCAAGGTCAGCCGCCCCTCCTCGATCATGCACGGCCCGCCGGCACCGGTGAAGACGCCGCGCATCCCCGTCCGGAACGCCATCCGGCCGGTGAGGAGCGAATAGCGGGTCGGCGTGCAGACCGTCGACGGGCTGTGCGCGTCCGTGAAGCGCATGCCCTCGGCCGCCAGCCGGTCGAGGTTCGGCGTCGGCACCTTCGACTCCGGGTTGTAGCAACCCACGTCCCCGTAACCGAGGTCGTCGGCGAGGATGAACACGATGTTCGGGGAGTCCGCCCATGCACTCGTTGGGGCGACCGCCAGAAACGCGGACAGGAAAATCGGGAAAAGGCCTCTCACGGGATGGGTTTTCAGCAGGATGAGTAAGCACCCGCCGCCATCGCCTGACAACGACATTCCGTTGACAGAATATTCCTACTAAGGAATATATCGATCTGTGAACTCCGACGATCTCTGCCAGGTCTACCGCTGTCTCTGCGACCGGACCCGCCTGAGGATCCTCAACCTGCTGGGCGAGGGGGCGCTGTGTGTCTGCCATCTGCAGGAGGTGCTCGGCGAGCCGCAGGTCAAGGTGTCCAAGCACCTCTCCTACCTGAAGTCGCACGGGCTGGTCGCCTGTGAGCGCCGCGCCAACTGGATGATCTACCGCATCGCCGAGCGGCCGAACCGGGTATTGGAGGAGAACCTCCGCTGCCTCCAGGACCTGCGCGGGGAGACCGCGGTGTTCAAGGCCGACCTCGCCCGCCTCCGCGCCACCGACACCTCCGCAGCCTGCTGCCCGAGCCGGTAGGAAACCCACCCCATGTCCAGACCGAACGTCCTCATCCTCTGCACCGGCAACTCCTGTCGCAGCCACATGGCCGAGGGGATCCTGCGCGCCGCCGCCGGCGACCTCCTCGAAGTGCACAGCGCCGGCTCCGACCCGGCGGGATACGTGCACCCGAAGGCGGTGGCCGCCCTCGACGAGATCGGCATCGACCTCTCCGCGCACGAGTCCAAGCACATGGACCGCTTCCTCGACCGCGACATCGAGACCGTCATCACCGTCTGTGGCAATGCCGACCAGGCCTGCCCGGCCTTCCCCGGACAGGTGAACCGGTACCACTGGGGCTTCGACGACCCCGCCCACGCCGACGGCGACGAGGCGGAGGTGATGGCGGTGTTCCGCAGGGTTCGCGACCAGATCAAGCTCGTCTTCGAAGCCTACGCCGCCGGATACCGCGAGGGGAAAGCCTGCTGAGCGCGCCAGCGCACCAAAAATCCCGTCAATCCCATCGAAACGATGCCCCCGAAATGGTTTGCCAGTGAATTGCTAGGCACCTTCCTGCTGGTGTTCTTCGGCACTGGCTCGGTCGCCACCGCCGTCGCCCTCGGGGCGCCCGTCGGCCTGTTCCAGGTGGCCGCGGTCTGGGGGCTCGGGCTCTCCGTGGCCATCTTCCTGACCGCCCACCACAGCGGCGCCCACCTCAACCCCGCGATCACCCTGGCCTTCGCTGCATTCGGCGGCTTCCCGAAGGGCCGCGTCCCGGGATACCTCGCCGCCCAGTTCACCGGCGCCTTCCTGGCGGCGGGCGCGGTGTACCTGCTGTTCGGCGGATCCATCGCCGCCTTCGAGGACGCCCACCATATCACCCGCGGCGCCCCCGGCAGCGAGGCCAGCGCCATGATCTTCGGCGAGTTCTTCCCCAACCCTGACGGCTCCCCGCTCACCGAGGCGGCGCGCGAGACCGTGCCGCACGGCACCGCCCTGTTCGCCGAATTCCTCGGCACCCTGCTGCTCGCCCTGGCGATCTTCGGCTTCACCGCCCGCGAGAACGCATCCGGCCCCGGCGCGCTGACGCCGCTCGCCATCGGCATCACCCTGACGGCCCTGATCTCCATCTTCGCCCCCCTCACCCAGGCCGGCTTCAACCCCGCCCGCGACCTCTCCCCCCGCCTCTTCTCCTCGCTCGCCGGCTGGGGGAAGATCCCGTTTGGCACCAACGGCATCGGCTGGCTCAGCGTCTACGTGCTCGCCCCCTGCGCTGGGGCGTGCTGTGGGGCGGCGATCGCCAATAGGTTATTCGGCCGGGAGTGACAGGGGAGGCGACGGGCGGAGCTCTCCTAGCGAACCTTTGCCGAGCCACGATGGCTCGCTCGCTACCGCTGCCTATTCGCGGAGCGCAGCCTCTGCCGCACTGGCATCGCCTATCTTGCTTTACGTCAGAGCGCTGACACCCGCTACAGGCGACGCGCTTTGACCGAGCGATTGAGCGCCCCATTCGTCATTCCACCTTCTCAAGTCGTTTCCATTTTTCAGAAACCTCAGCCGCTCCGGTTTCAATCTTAACTTCCTCGGTGAACGTAAGGACGCTGCCACCTGGCTCCAAGGAATGCTTCTTTCCACCAGTAATAACATGAACCGTAACTTCATTTGAGTCATTGGTGATCAAATACAGTTTTGGGAGATCCCCCTTGTAGATAGCCACTGGCTTGGAGGATGTTTTCCAATCTCCATCAGATGCTTTGGAGTATCCTTCAATGAAGAATTTTCCTGAGGCCTTGTCTCCTTGCTTCAAAAACACTGCCACTCTTGACGAATTGGACTCAGCGGAAGCGCCAGATGCCAAGTCTGCCCTTTGATCCGGAGGGCGAGTGTGGAGTTCTACTAACCCCTTCGTGTTGCTGATAAAAAGTAGAAACCGCTCCTTCGAGATAAGAATTCGCTTCCCCTTGTCACCGTCGGTTACAGACCAGTTCCCCTGAATTCTTTCAGCAGCAGCTGGGGCTAGGAACGCAATAGTACAAATCAGTATTCTTTGTGGTATTCTCATGATCGTCTTTCCTTCTTCAAACGTCTGAGTGCACGCACGCGCGTAGCGCGCTGATGTGCCAGGACTTATTATGCCTTGTGGGCGTTCCCATATTAATTGGCAAGCTATGTAAGGGAGTCGGAGATTGAAAAAATTTCTCTCCCCGGGAATTTACCATCTTGACTGACGGGAGCAGAAACAAAAAAACCTGCGGCAAATACTGTAAGCAATTCGTCCATCCCAGGAGGTTGGTTGGCTTCGTCACCTCCAAAATTAACATTCCCCAACCAACCAGGGAGTTTCAGCATGCCCAAGATTCGTTCAGGCGTATCTTGGAAGCTCACGAAGTTCAGCCCCAGAACCGGGTTACCATCCTCATCTATGCCATCCAAAAATTCGTAACCCTGCCGGAAGACCAGCCTAGATTCTGGATCGGATGACGTCGATCTCCCTTGATTGGCTCGATGGATATGGGAGTTCCTTAACTCCTGAGAACCGGCGGGCCTAGAGGCAAATCTAAATTGTTCGTTTTCTCCATCTTCTACATTGCCCCCACTTGAAAATGGACATCCTGGAATCGGGGTAGAGCCTGTGCCATCGTCGGCAACCACAAGCGGACATCCGGTGAGTTTATCACGGCCAACAAGGATTTCTTGATCCGCTCGCGAAAGACTTTTCCAGGATTTAAGCGCAACACGAATCCGCATAAAACAAAGGAAGGTACCACCCTCCTTCCATTTGTCCGGCAATTGGATACTTCTTTCCTTAATCTGAATTGCAGCAAGCCTTTGATCAGATCGCATGTTAGACGTACCATCGAAGAAATCGATCCAACTTCTCTTGTCTTCACGACCGAATCCGGTATAGCTACCAGATAGAATAAGGGGAGAACTGCCGTGAGATGCTGAATAATTCTCAATGGTCTTCCAAACTTCGACGACAGCCCTCCTCACGCTAAGTGCAGAATCTCCAGTGAACTGTAACGAAATCGCAGCATCGGCTGGGTTTCTCATGACATCAGGACCATAGTTCAGCCCCGATCCCAGCGAAACGGAGCCGCCCCCATCTGGTTTGGGAGGGCGAAACCTTTTGAGTTCTGGAGGCATTGCCGAGTCGAGGGCTAACCTCCGAAAGAACGATGATCCAAAACCGAGAAATGCTGAGAGATTCTTTGGGTCAAAGGGCTGGCCTGGTAGGTCAGCCACATCTCCGCTCTTTAGTCTTTCAATAGTATTCCAAATATCGTCGAGCAGCCCCCTGACTCTGATGGGATCGGGTGCGTTGCTGAGCGTCAAAAACGCTATAGCGAAATGATCTGGTGGTCGCTCCCCGGGCCGGAAGTAAACACCTTCTTGTATCTGATCAGTCATGGCTACACCTCAGAAAATCGATATTGTTCGTACTCATCACGGAGCCTAGCCAGATTCCTGCATACACTTGCCTGAGCGCAATTGTATGGTTGATCGAGTTCCTGCACCTCAAATGCTTCGTACTCTGCATCGGTTACCGTTGACGATGAACCGATTCGCAACCGCGGACCAACCTCAATTCGTTGTGCAATTTGAAATCCGCCTTTCAAAGGTGCCTCTTCATCGCCTACCGTAATTTCATCAAGAAAATGATCATCTTCGTCGCCAGGCCCAAACTCTAAGCGTTGGTAGAGCCCCTCACCCTCTCCTCGACTGAATCTTATCCACTCTTTCGGGATTGCAGCACCATCAAACAGGAAATCATTCTTCGCAAAGCTCAAAATATACATCCCGAGTGGATCCGCGAATCCAATTTGCCGACCGCTGAACGCCTGGCCCGCAGCGCCGAGAGCAGCAGCCGGGTCGGCGTGCCGACAGGCAAGTTGGATTGGTGGGTCAGTCTCTCCAAAGTGCGATTTGCTAAATATCTCGTCTTTAGTAGCGGGAATCCATGCGCTATTCTCCCTTTTCGCATATGGATGTGCACCGTATAAAACGATATAAAGTAAGTCATCAAGCCCATTGATGCGATGGGTCATAAAGAGAGCATTCAGGTTGTTCACACGCCCAATGGGTTGCGCTGGAACGCCTGAGTCCATGAGATCAGAATCGCCGCCCCCACCTGATACCCAAGTTGCAAACCCAAGAAGTCGATCTTCATGCGAAAGCTGATTAGGATCAGTAACTCCAGGGCCATACAATTCGTGCCAGTGAGGTGCCCTTCCTGTGATATCCTCAAATGCAAATGCCAGTCTTTCGGGAGAATGTGTTGCAAGCAGCATCCAGTATTCACGAAGCTCTGTTGTAAAAATTACCCGTTTCGGTCGCAAGTTTCCTTGACTGTCTTTACTGAACACAATCCGATACTCACAATATTCATTGTGGGTCTCGCGTCGGCCTTTTACAGACAGTGCACTATGTAGCGGATGGCCAATTCGAAGCTTCCAATCCGAGAGCTCTTGAGCTGTTTTCTCGTCGAAACAAAAGTTTGGCTCAGCCGGATCCGCAGCCCATCGAACAGTGTCGAAGTCATTTCCTTGATCGATTTGAGCGTAATCAAGGGTGAAAAATCGACTGTGGTAAGGGGAAAGCGCGTCGTATTCATCGGCGATTTTGTTGTTCCAGAGTTGGACGAGATCAGGTGAATTGAGATCACTTGTCTTACCAGGCGCTTGATAAGTTGACGCCAAGTTCCGATCAGCACTGAGCGGTACTGTAAAGTTCTCAAACGAAAGATTGTCGAAGGTCACCAGCGAATCCGATGCCTTTTGTTTTACGTGATATATATTTCTGTGAGCCATGATCTTACTTTCTTTATTTGTTATCTGGTTTCCGGAATGGGGTGCGGAGGAGTGAACTTTCTAGGCATAACAGTTTTATTACACGACTGCCTTGTCTAACTGTTATGCAGGACAGTCATATAACAGCGGGCAAAAGGAACCCCACCTCGCACACCTCCCCCTAGACTCTCTCACCCCGCGAGATTAACACCGACGGGGCGCCTCGGGAAGGAGAAAATGATGAGGTCAGAGGATCCGTACGCCCTCACCTAATCGGGTGAGAAGATCCCCCCCGAAACTGATGAAGCGCCCCACCCCCCGGCACCCACTTCAGCTCACCTCGCCTTCGTCGGCTGGGTGTCGGTCCGGAAGTTGATCGCCGGGATGCCGGAGCTGTTATAGAGATTGTGGCGGGCCAGGGGGTGCCAGGCGAGGCGCACTTCTTTGGGCGATTTCACCGCGGCTGACGACACCTCCACTGTGGCCTTGCCGACGATCTTCGCTTCTGCCTTGTGGTACACCAGGGGCGCCCTGTCGTGTTCGGCCTGACGGCTGCCGTCGGAGAGTTCGAACCAGTTCAGTGACCCCTCATCATCGGACTTCAGCCCCTCGCCGACGTGCTCGAAGGTCACCAGAACCTTGCCGCCCTCGACGCGGTGCGATTTGTAGGTCGGAGCCAACACCTCGCGCTCCGGCTTCCGGCCGTAAGTCTCGGCCAGGGCGATATCGACCAGGCGGCCGGCGACGATGTGCTTGTTCGGCGGGTGTGGGTTGCCGCCGCCAGCGATCGGCCAGCCGGTGCCCCCGTCGGCCTTCAACTTGTCGCGCCCGGCGCCCCCGCCATCCCAGAGGTCGTTGCTAGCGCCGAGGTAGACCCCGGGCACCGCCGCGGCGACCGCGGCCTGAGTCTCCCAGACCCGCTCCATGCCGCTGGCGTAGGTGGTCTGCGCGATCTGCGCCATGTAGAAGGGCAACTCCGGGCTCTCGTACCGCTTCCGCCAGCCGGCGATCATCGCCGCCAGATCCTCGTCGTATTTCCAGTTCCGCCCGTCGGTCTCGCCCTGATACCAGACCACCCCGCGCACGCTTAGCGGCGGCAGACCATGCATCATCGACTGGTAGAGCACGCCATCCGCGTTGGCGTTCCCTACTTCGGTGCCGTAGGGGAACTCCTCGGCGATGTCGTCGCGCGGCGTCCAGGTCCTGGCGATGGAACCACCATAGGCGGACTTGATCAAGCCGACCGGCACGCCGAGTTCCTCTCGCAGGCGCTTGCCGAACACGTATCCCACCTCGGCGAAGCCCTGCTTCCAGCCGCGGTCGAAGGTCTGTTCGCGGAACTTCTGCAGCTCGCGCAGGCGCCCCGGTTCGGCGACCTCCCAGCCGTAGGCGTTGTCGCCGAGGTCGTCCTTCTTCGGCGTCTTGCTGGCGTGGATCCAGAACACGCGCAACTGCTCGTCCGCCTCCTTGACCTCCACCTCGCGGTTCATGTTCGACTGGCCGGCGGCGATCCACACCTCCCCCAATAGCACGTCCTTCAGCTCGACGGTGTTCCCGCCCTTCACTTTCAGGACGCGGGCCACCCCGTCGGCCTTCATCGCCGGCAGTTCGACGCGCCAGGTGCCGTCCGCGCCCGCCTTCGTGGTCGCCACCTTGCCGTTGAAGGAGACGCTGACCATCTCGCGGGGATCCGCCCAGCCCCAGACGCGGACCGGCATCTCCTGCTGGAGCACCATGTGGTCGGTGAAGATGCGCGGCAGGCGGACCTCGGCGGAGGCCATCGGCGGTGTATGCAAGGACAGGGTGGCGGCTAGCGCCAGGGGGAGAATCGTTCGTGGTGTCATTGGGTTTCCTTGTGATGACCCGGGCCGCTGGCAATCTCACCAGGGGACACCCGTTCGTCTACGACACGGTGTTATCCCTTTGCGACGACACCCGGCAGCCTTTGGGTGGCGTCGGAGGATCGCCTGGCCTTCCCCTCTTGACCTCTCGGCTGGGGATGTGGGGTCCGATGTGGAGTCGAACGTCACCCGTCGGCGCCCTCATCGAGGGCGCCCTACCTTGCCCAGGACGTCCCCTCGATCACCGCCCCGGCCAATCGACCCTTTCCCGGCAACCGCAACATCGCTTAGGCTCGCCTCTGATGCGCCTCCTCGCCCTCATCGGCCTGACCGTGCTCGGGATGCCCGCGATCCGAGCCGAACCGCCGAACATCGTCCTCATCATCTCAGACGACCAAGCCTGGACCGATTACGGCTTCATGGGGCACCCGGACATCGAGACGCCACATCTCGACGCCCTGGCCGCCGAGAGTGCGGTGTTCCGGAGGGGCTACGTGCCGACCGCGTTGTGCCGGCCGTCGCTGGTCACCCTCCTCACCGGCCACTACGCCTCGACCCACGGCGTCACCGGCAACGACCCCTCGCCCAGGCACGCCAAACGAGGATCGGAACGCTACGACAAACGCCGGGCACAGCTGATCTCTTACCTGGACCGGTTCGACACCCTCCCCGAACTGCTCGCCGAGCGCGGCTACCTGAGCCACCAGAGCGGCAAGTTCTGGGAGGGCTCCTACCGGAACGGCGGCTTCACCCACGGCATGACCCGCGGTTTCCCGGAGAGGGGCGGTCGCCACGGCGACGACGGCCTGAAGATCGGCCGCGAGGGCATGCGGCCGATCGAGGACTTCGTCGAGATGGCCACGCGCGAGAATAAACCGTTCTTCCTCTGGTACGCCCCCTTCCTCCCGCACACGCCCCACAATCCGCCGGAACGGATCTTGAAGAGATACCGGAAGGATGGGCGCCCGATCACGGTCGCCAATTACTACGCGATGTGTGAATGGTTCGACGAGACCTGCGGCCAGCTGCTGGAAATCCTCGACGCCGCCGGCGCCCGCGAGGACACGCTGGTCGTCTACGTCACCGACGTAAGGCCCGATTCCTTGATGATGTTTGCCAACGGCATTCCATCTCCGACCGCAATCGATACGGCTTCAATATTCTCAGGTAGCTGTCCTGCAGAAAATTGCTTTTCAAATGCGTCAACGGC
>JANQMB010000355.1 GCA_028280355.1 Verrucomicrobiales bacterium | reverse complement strand
TCCGCACCCGCAACCTCGTCCGCCCCGGTTACGAGTTCGCGGTCTTCGTCCCCATCATCCTCCTGGGGATCTTCGCCTTCTGGCACATCGGACCTGTCGTCGAGCGGCTCTTCTTCTCCGCCGCCATGCCGGACGGCAGCGTCTCGCACGACTTCCGCGACTGGTGGCGAGCCAGGACCGGGCTGCGCTTCGAGCCGAGGAACTGCGTCGTCATCGGCCTCATGATGGGCTTCGCGGTGATCCCCATCATCTTCACCATCACCGAGGACGCCCTGTCCAGCGTCCCGCCCGGGCTGCGGTCGGCCTCGCTCGCCCTCGGGGCGAGCCGCTGGCAGACCGCCTGGCGTGTCGTGCTGCCCACCGCCTCGGCGGGCATCTTCTCGGCGACCATGATCGGGCTCGGGCGCGCGGTCGGCGAGACGATGATCGTCGTCATGGCCACCGGCAACACTCCTATCATGGAGTGGAACATCTTCTCCGGGATGCGGACGCTGTCGGCGAACATCGCCGTCGAGCTGCCCGAGGCCCCCGAGAACGGCACCCTCTACCGTACGCTGTTCCTCGGGGCGCTGGTCCTTTTCCTGATGACCTTCGTCCTCAACACCCTGGCCGAAGTGCTACGCCAGCACCTCCGCGAGAAATACAAGACCGTTTGATATGCCGGGCGACGACAACACGAAGCGCTCCCCGCGCGGCGAACCCTTCGTCTGGCTGACCTCCCTCGGCCTGGCGGCCGGGCTGATGATGGTGGCCGGGCTGCTCTGGGTGATCGTCACCAACGGCACCGACGTCTTCTGGCCGAAACGCGTCGCCGAGGTGGAGCTGCGGGAGGGCGCGGGCTTCGAGGTCGGGGGCGCGCTCACCTTCTCCGGGAAGGTCGACACCGAACGCGCCAAGGCGGGCAGCAAGGGGGAGACCGAGACCAAGTTCTACATCGCCAACCGCGACGCCTACGGCGCCAGCTTCAAATACATCGACGACGACGCCATCGCCAGCCTGTCCTACCCGGAGGGGCTCCTGGTGATCGAGAGGATGGAATACGGGCGAGCCATCGGCTACCCGGTGAACCTCACGGCGGGCGATGGCGAAGTCGTCGCCGCGGACGATCCGCGCTTTTTCGAGGAACTCGACGCCCTCGTCAGACACGCCGAGGCCACCCGCCACGAGATCGAGGACCTGCGCCGCAAGAAGGTCGGCAGGCTGAGCCGCAAGCTCGAGAAGATCGCGCTGAAGGAGCTGCGGCTCCGCGACAAGCATGCCGGGGACGAGGCCCGGCTCGCCGCCGAGCTGGCGCCGCTCCTCGAGCAGCGCGAGGGGCTCCAGAAACAGTCCGAGGAATACGCCAGGCGCGCGACCGAGACCGAGGCGGCCCTGAACGCCTCGAAGCTCACCTACCGCCTGTCCAGCGGCGGCGAGAGGACCCTGGAGGCCGGCGGGCTGATCGACTACTATGCGCCGAACACCCTCGGCCTCGGCGGACGCATCGGCCTCTTCGTCAGCAACGTGTGGAACTTCCTCTCCGCCCCCCCGCGCGAGGCGAACACGGAAGGCGGTGTCTTCCCGGCGATCTTCGGCACCTTCGTGATGACCGTCCTGATGAGCGTCCTGGTCACGCCCCTCGGCGTCGTTGCGGCTATCTACCTGCGCGAATACGCCAAGCAGGGCCCCCTCGTGCGGTCGGTGCGCATCGCCGTCAACAACCTCGCCGGCGTCCCCTCGATCGTGTTCGGCGTCTTCGGCCTAGGGTTCTTCATCTACATCGTCGGTGGGGGGATCGACGAGATGTTTTTCAAGACGAAGCTCGAGAGCGGCAAGCCCACCTTCGGGACCGGGGGGCTCCTGTGGGCCTCCGCCACCCTCGCCCTGATGACCATCCCCGTGGTCATCGTCGCCACCGAGGAGGCCCTCGCCGCTGTCCCCCGCGGCATGAGGGAGGCCTCTCTGGCCTGCGGCGCGTCGAAGTGGCAGACCATCCAGCGCATCGTCCTCCCCGCCTCCCTGCCCGGGATCATCACCGGCCTCGTCCTCGCCATGGCCCGCGGCGCCGGCGAGGTCGCGCCCCTGATGCTGGTCGGCGTGGTCAAGCACGTCGAGGACCTGCCGATGAGCACGAGCTTCCCCTTCGGCCTCGACCAGAAGTTCATGCACCTCGGGTTCCACATCTACGACCTCGGCTTCCAGTCCCCCGACTCCGAGGCGGCGACCCCCATGGTCTTCGCAACCACCCTCCTCCTGGTGGTGCTCGTCGTCGTCCTCAACCTCGGCGCCATCCTGCTCCGCGAACGGCTCCGCCGCCGCTATGCGGCCGCCACGTTCTAACAGAAACTTAACACGATGCACTCCGTGACCACTAGCCCGATCCCCGATGCCGACATGACCCCGCCCGACCACACCGGGGGTGACGGGACCTGCATCAACGTCAGCGACTACAGCTTCTTCTACGGCAGCTCTCAGGCCCTGTTCGACAACAACCTGGATGTCCCGGAGCGCCAGGTGACCGCCCTGATCGGACCGTCGGGGTGCGGCAAGTCGACGCTGCTGCGCAACTTCAACCGCATGAACGACCTGGTCGACGGCGTCCACCACTCCGGCGACATCACCATCGACGGCCGGAGCATCTACTCCCCCGACCTCGAGGTCATCTCGCTGCGCAAGCGGGTGGGCATGGTGTTCCAGAAGTCGAACCCCTTCCCGAAGTCCATCTACGAGAACGTCATCTACAGCCTCCGCATCCAGGGGGTGAAGTCCCGCGGGGAGCTCGACGCGACCGTCGAGCGCTCGCTGCGGGCGGCCGCCCTCTGGGACGAGGTGAAGGACCGCTTGAAGGACAGCGCCCTCGGCCTCTCCGGCGGCCAGATGCAGCGGCTGTGCATCGCCCGCGCGATCGCCAACGAGCCGGAGATCCTGCTCATGGACGAGCCCTGTTCCGCCCTCGACCCGATCGCCACCGCGAAGATCGAAGAGCTGATCACCACCCTCAAGAAGGACTACACGATCGTCATCGTCACCCACAACATGCAGCAGGCCAGCCGCTGCTCGGACCGCACCGCCTTCCTCTACCTCGGCCGGATCGTCGAGGCCGACACCACCGAGACGATCTTCAACAACCCCAAGGAGAAGCAGACCGAAGACTACATCTCGGGTCGCTTCGGCTAGCCCTCCCCCACCTTCGCGGCGTAGGCCGCGGCTCCCGCGGCGACCGCGTGGTCCCCAAGTTCGGCGACGACGATCTTGACCCCCTCCGCCAGCGCCGCCGAGGCGTTGGCCTCGATCGACGCCCTCAGCCCCTTGCAATAGACCTCGGGCATCTTCTCCACCAGGCCGCCACCGAGCACGATGGTGTCCGGGGCGAGGAGGTCCACCACCGCCGACACCCCCAGGCCGAGGTAGGCCACGCTGCGCCTCACGATGCGCTCCACCGCGCGCTCGCCGTTGTCGATCGCCTTCTTGATCGTCCCGCTCTTGATCGCCTTGATATCCGTGCCCGCGAGCTCCATGATGGAGGGTGCCCCGCCGCGCGCCGCCTCCGTCGCGCAGGCGGCCGCGACGCCAAGCCTACCCGCGAGCGCCTCGAGGCGCACCGCCTCGTCCTGCTTGCCCTCGAGGGTGGTCCCGGCCAGGCGCAGGTTGCCGATCTCCATGCAGGAGGCCGCCTTGCCCCGCAGGATCTTGCCCTCGTAGACGAAGCCGCCGCCGACACCCGTGCCCGGGAAGACCCCGAGGAGAGAACGCGCTTTCCTCCCCGCCCCCATCGCGAATTCCGCATAGGTGCCGGCGTCGACGTCGTTGAGCACCGTCACCTCCACCCCGAGCTTCGAGCCGATATAGCCGCCGATATCGACGTCCCCCCAACCCAGGTTGGCGGCGCCCCGTAGCACCCCCTTCTCGAAATCGACCACCCCGGGGCACCCGATGCCGAACACGCCGATGTCCTTGGCCTTCAGCCCGGCATCCTTTATCGCGTCCTCCGCAGTCGCGACGATCCTCTTCAGCCCGTCCTTCTCACCCCGGTGCCCGTCGGTGGGGACGCGCGCCGCCCCCACCTCGTTGAGGTCGCGGTCGAACACGACCGCGAACATCTTGGTGCCACCGAGGTCGAAACCGATGCTGAATTTCGCTGCCATCCCCTGCTATCTACCCGCTCGCCGGGCGATGCCAAGGATCAATTCGCCTCGATGGAGGTAATCTTCGACTGCCCGGGCGGCAGGTGGGGCACGAAGCCCCCCTCCTCGACATCCCCCGCCCGCTCGTCCCGTGCTTTCTCGGCGGCGCGCTGGAACCTCTCCTGCGCGCGGTAGCCAGCCTTGCCCTTCCCCGGCTTCAGCCTGCGGTAGGTGCCGTCCTCCTCCATCCGGTAGCTCTGGGTGTTGTCCCGGAAATGCCCCTCGAGGATCTCCGCGAGCCGCGCGCGGCACCGCTTGTCGGAGACCGCCACCAGCAATTCCACGCGGCGGTCCAGGTTGCGCTCCATCAGATCCGCGCTGGAGAGGAAGAGCAAAGGTTCCCCGCCGTTGTGGAAGGAGTAGATGCGCGCGTGCTCGAGGTAGCGGTCGACGATGCTGTACACCTCGATGTGTTTGCTGATCTTCTTCAGCCCAGGCTGCAGGCAGCAGATCCCGCGGACGTTCAACCGGACCTTCACCCCGGCGCGCGACGCGGCGTACAGCGCCTCGATCATCCCCGCGTCCTGCAGGCTGTTGACCTTGATGTCGATGTGCGCCTCCTCCCCCCGCTCGGCGAGGTTCCGCTCCGCCTCGATCAGCTCGATCAGCCTGCCCCGCATGAAGAACGGCGCAGCGGACAAGTGCTTCATGGCGGTGAGTTTCGAGCCACCGGTGAGGGCGTTGAACAGCCGGGTGGCCTCGCGCCCGTAGGCGCGCCTGGAGGTCAGGTAGCTGACGTCCGTGTAGAGCCGGGCGGTCACCTCGTTGTAGTTGCCGGTGCCGAAATGCGAATACTGCCGCAGCTCGCCGCCCTCGCGGCGCACCACGACGGTCGCCTTGCAATGGGTCTTCAGCCCCTTCACCCCATAGACGATCTGCACCCCGACCCGCTCGAGCTCCTCCGCCCGGTCGAGGTTGCGCGCCTCGTCGAAGCGCGCCTTCAGCTCCACCACGACGGTCACCTGCTTGCCGTTCTCCGCGGCGCGGATCAGGGCGCTGATCACCCGGCTGTGTTTTGCGGTCCGGTAGAGCGTCTGTTTGATCGCCGTGACGTCGGGGTCGAGCGCGGCCTGTTCGATGAGCGCCATCACCGGCTCGTAGCTGTCGTACGGGTGGTAGAGCAGCAGGTCTCCCCCAGAGAGGGCCTCGAAGATGTCGGCGCCCGGGTGCCAGGCGGGGGGCATCACAGGCGCCCACGGCTCGATCGCCAGCCCCCGGTATCCCGGCAGCACGTTCAGCGACATGAAATCCGCCAGGCCGAGCGGCCCGTCGATGGGGTAGACGTGGGACGGGCGGGCATCGAGCACCGTGCGCAGGTAGCGGGCGATCCTCCGCGGGCAGGAGCGCGAGACCTCAAGCCGGACGCACACGCCCCACTTCCGCTCCGCCAACACGTCCTCCATCTGCTTGGCCAGGTCGTGGGCCCCCTCGTCGTCGAGCGAGATATCCGCGTTGCGCGTCATCCGGAACAGGCCACAGGCCCGCATCACCTCGTCGGGGAACAGCTGGCCGGCGAACTCCGCCACCGCATCCTCCACCATCACGAACTGGAACCCCTGCGTATCCGGGATCGGGATGAACCGGGGCAGGGTCGGTGGGATCGGCACCAGGACGTGCCGCGGGGCGATATCGAACAGATCGGTGCTGCTGGACAGCTCGCAGAGGCAACAGATCTGCCCCCCGGGGACGACCGCGGCACCCTCACCCTCGTGGCCCGACCCCGCCTGCGGCAACCGCAGCGGGGTCAGCATCGGCAGCAACGACTCCTCGAAGACGCGGGCGACGTAGTCGAGTTCGCCCGGCTTCAGGTCGTCCATCAACAACCTGCGGATGCCGTGGTCGGCGAGCTCCGGCATGATCTCCTCCTCCACCAGGCGGCTCTGTTCGGCGGTCATGATCCGCACCCGCTGCCTGATCAATTTCAGCTGTTGCACCGGTGTCAGCCCCGCCGGATCACGGCTGCGCTTGCCGGCGCGGCGCAACATCTCCAGCCCCCCCACCCGCACCATGAAGAACTCGTCGAGGTTGGAGGCCGAAATCGCGACGAACTTCAAGCGCTCGAGGGGGGGCAGGGAGCCCGACTCCGCCTGGTCGAGAACTCGCTGGTTGAACTCCAGCCAGCTGAGTTCGCGGTTGATGAAGGGGATCGGCATCGGGGCTCCGATTCATTCTACCGCGGGCGCGCCCCACCCGAAAGCGGAAAGCCCCCGATCGGCCCCAGAACTGTGACGAATTCGAAACATTTCGCCCGGCGGCAGATTGCGGCGATCTCGTCACATAATTCTCCCTACTGAGACCGGCGAACCACTCTATGTCTTCGCCTCCGACCGCAACCCATGCCCCGTCCCCGCCCTTTCGCCATCCTCTCCCCCTCGATCCTCTGCCTCTGTGGCCTGTCGTCCTGCCACACGCTCGAACCCCCACCGATGGCGAGGGCCGTGCCCCAGCCGATCCTGCCGGTCGACAAACTCGTCGATACGCCAGCCGAGAAGACCTTCGTCCTCAGGGGCGATTGGGCCCAGGGCGCCTGGGTGATCAAGCGCGGTGCCACCATCACCTTCCGGCCGGACGGCACCGGCCAATTCTCCGCCGTCGTCTACTGTTCCCAGGACGTCGGCGTCGACGAGCTACGGTTCCAGTCCATCCAATACGGCAGCGACGGCAACACCCTCTTCGCCTTCCCCGACAACCCGGTCGGATACCCGATGCATATTCGGCGCCCGGCGAAGGACTATCCGTACGACGCCAACTTCGGTTTTGACCCGCGCCATTTCGACTCTATCCACCGCGCGAAATTCTTCGCCACCCTGCGCATCCACGGATCCGGAAGGCTTGGGGAGGACCCCGCCCTCGTCAAATGAGGGTCGGGGATCAGCGCGTGTCCGAAAACAGAACACCGATCGCGACCGAAACCACTACTTAAGAGAAAAGACCTCGTAGCCCCCGCGCTGCGAACTGGCGTGCCCCCTGCTCACCCTCCCCATCCCTAGAAGCACGCCACCACCCTCCGCCGCTCCCCACCAGAGACACGCATCGACTCCGCCTCCCGGCCACCGGGGGTCGACCTGCTCGATACGCCGGTTGTGGACGTGGGTTGCCCAACCCAGCCGATGGTTGCCAGACAGAATACCCTACCTCCGGGGAAATGGCTCAAGTTCGACTGCCCCCACTGCGCGGGGCGGTTCCGCCTCCAGCGGTCGATGGCGACCCCCGGCCTCGGCTGCCCGCTCTGCGAGGGGCAAATCGACGACCTGTTGGGGGCAGTCGCCGGACAGAAGTCCCCCCCGCAGCCACCCCTCACCTCCCCACCCCCTCCACCAACCGAGGAGATCATGGCGGAAGATCGCCGCGCCGACGATGCGGAGATCGATCTCGCCGACGATTTCTTCGCCAGCTCCTCATACCCAGATCTCCCCGCCCCCCCATGCGGAGACCCGGCGCAACCGAGCGAGAATGGGGCGCCGCCCACGAAAGTTCTCGAGACGACCCCACGACCTGCGCCGACCGAGCTCGACCAATACCAACCACGACAGGTATTGCCGCAGCCACGGCCGCTCAGGAAAGAACCACCCCAGCAACCGCCAAAAGAATACGACGGCGACCTCCCCCCACTCGACGAAGAGGCCATCCGTGACATCGTCGCCGGCCAGCCGGTCGAGGAGACCGACAACCCTCAGCTGACAGAGGGCGCCGGCGCCTTGCGCGACCGCAAATCGCATGTCCCGAAACTGCTCAGCGAAGACGACTTCGAGGCCGACCTCGACCGCCTGGAGAGCGAGAGGGGACCGGCCTGGGAACGTTCTGACACCACATCCTCCGCCGTTCAGGGGGAATCGGACGAGGACGAATGGGTGCGGATCATCGTGCCAGCAGAAGACGGCGGCAACGAGGGCCGTTGGGTCACCGTCAGGCGCGAGGAACTGTTCAGCCCGACGCAACGCCGCCTGCGGCGGCTCGGCCGATGGGCGGTGCTGGCGGCCGCGGCGGCCGTCGTCTGCACCGCGGCCTGGCGCTTCCTCGACCACTATGTCTCCTCCTTCGATTCGACCCACGAACCAGCCCCACGGGCCGCCCCCAGGCAGGGACCGGAGGAGGAACCTGGCGAGCGCGAGATCACGCTGAGCGCGGCGGAGGCGGACGCCGCGGAGACCCAGATCCGAGCCTTCTGCGCCGCCCCGTTTGTCGAAGCCCGGCTCATACACGTCCGGCAACCCAAGCGTGTCGCCCCCCTGATGCGACGGTGGGCCCGACAGCACGGCGACGGCCCCATCCAGATCGGCAAACGCCTGCGCCAGAAGAAGTTGGCAGTGGGCGAGGCGAGGTTCGTCGTCCTCGCCTTCGAAACCGAGTCGGATCCGTATTATGCCTTCCTCGCGGCAGAGCAACTGCCCGATGGCCGCTTCCTCACCGACTGGGAGTTCTCGGTCGGCTACCAGCCGCTGGCGGTCGAGGACTTCATGCGCAACCGCCCGGCTGAAGCCACCCCGTTCCGGGTCAAAGTGAAACCCTCGGACTACCACGACTACCGCTTCCCCGCAGACGAGTTCTCCTGCTACACGCTCACCTACCCGGGCAAGGATCTCTCCCTGTTCGGATACGCCCGACGCGACAGCCCGGTCGCCGACTTCCTCGAGCGGTCGACGATCGCCGCCGCCCCCAGCCTCATCTTGGGCCTGCGGTACCCGGAGGGTTCGCGCGACGCCAAGCGTGTGGAGATCGCCGAACTGGTCAACGACAGCTGGTTCTATTGATCGCCGGCGGCCGCGGCGGGGTACTTCGCCTGCAGGCGGTCACGGTAGACCGCCGCTGCCCTCGCGTCCCCCTGTCGTTCGTAATAGGCGACCATCTCCCTCCAGTGCTGCGCCTCGAACTCGCCGAGCATGCGGACGCAGTGGTGCGCCTCGGGAACTTTTGGACTATCGGGGTAGCGGCCGAGAAAGTCGATCATCTCCAGCGCCGCCCACTCGATCCTGCCAAGGTCCCCCTCGCGGACGCGCTTGAAGTCGATGTAGGCGATCTGGAACGCCGCATCATCTGCCAGCGGGTGGTCCGGATAGCGGTCGATGAACGTCTCGTGGGTGCGCTTCGCCGTCTTCGGTGACCCGGTCTCCTCAAGGACCACGCCCAACTGGAACTGTGCCTCGGGGGCGGTCTCGGTACCCGCCCCGCTCGCCAGGATCATCCGCAACATCGTCTTGATCTCGATCCGCGGCGGCAATAGCGCGTCAGAGGGGCGCTCGCCACGGGTGTCCTGCCTCCGGTAGGCCGACATGATCCCACTCACCAGCTCCATCTGCCGCGCCACCGCACGGTTGTGGAGGTCGGAGTTCGGAAACTTGTCCACCAGCTTCTGGTAGGCGTCGAAGGCCTTTGAGATCTCGCGGTTGCGGGCGTACATACCGGCGATCTCCCACTGCGCCTCGGCGGCCACCAGGGTTCTCGGATAGCGCCGGACGACCGACTCGAACACGTTCAGCGCCTTCCCCAACCTACCCGCCCCCAGGTGCTGCCTGCCCGCCTCCACCCCCTTCGCCGCATGCGGCTCGTCGCGGACCTCTGCCCCCGGCGAGGGGGCGCCAAACAGCAAGATCCCCACCAGCCACAGCAGCGATCCGGCCCCGCCCAGGGCGCGGGGCCCCCTAGCGTATCTACAGTTCTCCACCACCGGTGTCCTCGGCATAGGCGCCATCACCGCCCCCCTCGCTGAACCCCCCGAAGATATCGTCCCCCGGTCCGCTCGGGGGCGCGCCCCCCCTCAGGGTGGCCATCTTGTCCGGGGCGTAGATGGCAATGAGCTCGTCCTTCTGCTTCTTCCCGTAGGTGACGGTCCCGAGCGTCACGTGTACGGCCATCCTTCCCACCGGGTTCGGCACCTCGATCTCGGCGCCCGGGTACAGATTCTCGACCAGCCCCGAGTTCGGCCCGTTCTTGTCGACGTGGGGCACCGCCGGGCGGTCGGAGACCGTGTAGTCGAAGCTCACGATGTCCCGCCCGTTGTTCCGGAACAGCAGGCTATATTCGGTCGTGCCCTCATACTCGTCGATCACCTTGTTGAGCACGCGCAGCCCGATCGGGTGACGCTCGAAATTCACCTCGCTCGTCGATACCGTAGAGCAAGCGTTGAGGCAGCAGCCGGCGAGGGCCAGCACCGCCGCGATGAGCCTGGGGGGCATCGTCATGAGACTGGGTGAGGAAAGAGACTGGGGACGTTCGCAGGGGTGCCGAGGGGGGACGCCTAATACTGGAACTTGAAGCCGAGCGTGAAGATGTCGAACTCCGTATCGGTGATGCTCCCGTCGCCGATCTCGTTGAGCCCCAGCCGCTTGTATTCGCCGTATAGGCTGAACTCGTCGGTGAAGGCGTACTCGATCCCGGCGAACACCTGCCATGCCCAGGTGATGTCCGAGTCGTCGCCCAGGCCCACCCTCCTGCCGTCGGTGTCGGTGGCCGAGACGTTGCGATGCTCGACGATGGCGCCGCCGATCCCCGCCCCGATGTAGGGGTGGAAGCTGGCGAGGAAGTCGCCGACGTGGTCGCGCCGGTCGCTCAGGTCGAGGGCGATGGACGCGTTGGCCATGAGCGTCCAGGCCCGCAGGTCGGAGCTGAGGGACAGCGAACCCGCACCATCGGCGTCCAGGGCGTTGTTCATCATCATGAACTCGAGCTCCAGCGACGGCCTCACCGGCCAACCCGTGTTGAACGTGTAACCGAACTCCAGGCCGAGCAGCCACCCGCCGTCCTCGCTGAGCGACGCGCCGCTGAGCCGGTCGCCGAATGCCGCCCCGGCGTTGGAGGAACCTCCGCCGAACGCGCCGAAGTAACGCCCGTGATCACGGCTGGCCTTGCGGGTGCTCACGGTGTCGAAGTAGACTTCGTCGGCGACGGCCGGGAGCCCGGTCGAAAGCAGCGTCAGGGCGGCGGCGAGGGAGAGTGGATTTCGCATCAGTTGGAATATTCGGTTGTAGGGAAGGGTTGGGAGGCGGCCGGGGCGCTACTCCTCGTCGGAGCGCTTCTTCTTGTCGTAGTTGATCTTGACCCCGCCGACCCACGACGAGTGTTCGAGCTCGTTGGTCTCCTCGAAGGAGTCGAAGTGGATGTGCTTGTACTCGCCGAAGATGTGGACCTTGTCGCTGACCCGGTATTCCAGGCCGCCGAACATCTGCCAGCCAAACACGAACTGGTCGGTCGAAAACGGGGTCGCGTTGGGCAGCGACACCCCGTCGACGGTCGTGTATGTCGTGTTGCGGAACCAGAACTGGGCGCCGCCGAGGCCACCCCCGACGTAGGGGCGCAGCTTGGACAGGAGGGGGCCGACGCGCGCCCGGTGCCGGCGCAGGTCGAGGCTGATCTTCCCGTTGAGGAAGAATAGCGCCGCGTTCATGTCGGTGTGGAACGAGGCAATCGAGTCCCCAGATAGCGTCGGGAGCAGGGAGGGATCGACGCTCCCGTTCAGCTCGGAGGTCAAGAAACTGCCTTCGAACTCAAGGGCGGTCGCGATCGGCCACTTCCGCGCCCTCCACTCGTGGCCGATCCGTATGCCGATATGCGCCTGCCCCGAGGTGTCCGAGAGAGTGTAGGGAACTCCGAGGATCTGGACGTCCCCGTCCTGGTGTTGGGTCGTGCCGCCAAAGACGGAGATGTGCGAGCTCTCCCGACTGCGGCCGTCCTTCCCCCGCTGTTCGTCGAGGGATTCGAAGGCGACGTCCCCCGCGACAGCGATCGACTGCCAGACCAGGGTGGTGCCGAGGATGGCGCCCGATTTTCTGAAGGGGAGGTTGATGAACAAAAGGGGTATCTGGGTTGAGACCGTGATCTAATACGAGGTGGCGGGGACTTCGCCTCATGATTTGTGCAACGCTTGCGCCACATTCATGTCCGGATCGTCACATTCGTATCCTCCCGATACCTCCCGGGTGGCGATAGGGGTTCCCGCCTTTGAAGCGCTCCCCGACAAGACCGACTTGGTTCTGCTGCTCCATCTGCCTGCTCGTCA
>JANQMB010000338.1 GCA_028280355.1 Verrucomicrobiales bacterium | reverse complement strand
CGGCCGGCGCGCCCGGGCGCAGCCCCTCCTCCGCCAGGCGGGCGCCGACGAAGTGGTCGATCGCCGACCGCCCCTCGGGGACGGCGGGGCGGCGCGGGGCGATGAAGGCCCAGTGCTCCTGGTATTCCGCGCCGCCGTCGATCCAGCGGCGCAGCAGGTCGCGCTGTTCGGCGCTGAGCGACTTCCCGGTCTCCGGGGGCGGCATCACCTCGTCGGGGTCGTCGCTGACGACCCGGTGCCAGAGCTCGCTCTCGCCCGACTTGCCGCGCACGATGGCCTCGGCGTAGGCGCCCTCGGCGACGTCGAGCCGCAGCTTGGCCTCGCGGTGTTTCTCGTCTGGGCCGTGGCACCCGAAACAGTTCTCCGAGAGGATCGGCCGGATGTCGCGGTTGAACTGTATGTCCCCAGCGTCGGCCGGCAGGGCGATGGCCGCGAACAGCAGGGTGGCACGTAGGGTCATGGGGCTTGCTACCTTAGATACTTCCGGGGGGGCGACGGATTTCCCATGGTCGACCGGATGGCATCCGGTTCCAGATCTCCGGGTATCATTGCAGCCTCTGGCGTACGGTGTCGCCGATCAATGCCGATAACTACTCATTTCGGTTGGGTAGAACTACCCAAGGCGGCGCAAGCCGGGGGATACGATGTGCTACAGGCGATGTTTCGAATACTGCTCGAAGCAGGGTGTCTTCTTGAAGGCCTCCAGGGCGGCGGCGACGCGCTTGGAGTGGTCGGACGGCCGGTCGGCGGCCAGCTCGGCCGCGGCGGCGGCGAACGCGTCGCCGATCTCCAGCAGGGTGTCGGCCCGCCCGAGGTAGTGGTAGCCGCCGTCATAGCCCTTGGCGCCGACCTTCATGTACTTGCCGGTCGGGACATAGGCCGCATCGCCGACCGCCTTCACGGCGTTCCTCTGCGCGTCGCGCATCTGCGTCGTCGGACCGCTCTTGTCGTCGGGGCCGCCCTGCCCGAGCTCGCCGACGATGAACGGCATCTTCGGCGCCCCGAGGTCGCGGCGCAGGTCCTTGGCCAGGTTGATCAGGTTCTTCTCATATTCCGCGCGCAGGCCGCCGTTGATCGCGTCGTTCCAGCCCTGGAACCAGACGAAGCCGGACAGCTCGTATCCACGGGTCTCGTCGTACCCGTCGAAGAGCTCAGGTAGCGCGGCGAGCGTGTGGTGGATCGACCAGACCATGTGGGCGTAATTGAGGTCGGCCGGCCCCGGGTTGTCGACCAGCCCGCTGCTCGGCGGCCGGAAGTTCCGGCCCAGGCTGCGCCCGCCCCAGGCAGTCTTGACGATGAGGACCTGCTCGCCGAAGTCCTTGCCGGCGCGGTGCCCGAAGCCGAGCTCGGGGCCGAAGTTGACGTTCGCCTTCCAGTCGCCGTAGGAGCCGTTGAGGTTGCCCCGCCGGTCGAAGAAGTTCACCCAGACGTCCTTCCGCTCGACCCACTTCCCACCCTTGCGGATGTGTTCGTAGTCGCCCGCCGTCTCCGGGTCGGCGAGCAGCTCGTCGAGGTGGGCGATCTTGGCCTTGCCGAGCATGTTCGACTGGCCGGCGAGGATGAAGACGCGGAGCGGTCCGCGCTGTGGGGCGGAGCCGTCGTCGGCGGCGCGGAGCGGGCCGGCGGTGGAGAGGAGCGCTAGGAAGATGGGGGTGTATCGGATCATGGGGGGTATACTCAAGTTGCGGGTTGGTGAAAGGGTCGCGGCCACCCGGCGGGGGCCTACTTCTCCGGCAGGTCGGTCCGGAAGGTGACGGCCGGCAGGCCGGCGGAGTTGACCAGGTTGGTCATGGCGAGCGGGGACCACCCATAGCGCGCGTGCACCGGCCGATCGACCCCGGGGGCGCTCAGCTCGACCACGTCCTTGCTGAAGATCTTCGCCTCGGCCTTGACGTATTTGAGGCCGCCGCCGGCCTCGGTGCCGTCGGAGATCTCGAACCAGGTCAGCGGCTCGCCGTCGCGCGCTTTGAGGCCGTCGCCGACATGCTCGAACTTCACGTAAAACTTGTCGCCCCTGGCCTTGTGGTCGATGACCGACGGGCCGAACACCTCGTGGCCGACCTCGTCCCCGATCAGCTGCCGGGCGACGTCGGCGGCGCGGCGCGCCGCCTGGTCCTTGGCGGGCGGGTGCGGGTTGCCGCCGCTGGTCGGCCAGCCGGTCGCCCCATCGACCCCCTTGCTGTGGCCGACCCAGGCGTCCTGGTTCGGCGCGAGGTAGAAGCCGTCGACGTTCTTCGTCGCCCAGGTCTGGGCCTCCCAGACCAGCAGCGGGCCGCCGGCGAAGGTGTTCGGAGCGATCTGGATCGCGATGAAGGGCATCTCCGGCTGCTCGAACTGCTCGCGCCAGGTCGCCACCATGCTCTGGAGGTTGTCGCCGTACTTCGCGTTGCCGCCGTCCGACTCCCCCTGCCACCACACGGTGCCGCCGACGTTTAGGGGCGCCGCCTTCTTCACCTTGTAGCGGAACAGGTTGCCCACCAGCGTGCGAAGGTCGCCGGTGACGGGCTTGCCGCCCGGCAGCTCCGGCCAGTCGGTCTTGACGGTGTCGGTCATCCACGCGGCGATGACCGAGCCGCCGTGGTCGGCGTGCATGACGCCGACCGGGACGCCCAGCTTCTCCTGTAGATGCCTCCCGAAGTGGTAGGCCACATGCGAGACCGACCGCCAGCGCTTGCTGCCATCTGTCCAGGGCATCTTGGCGACGTTGTCCGGGGTGGCCACGTGCCAGCCGTAGACCCGGTTGTGGTCGATCGACATCAGCCGCAGGTCCTCCACGGTATCCCCCACCCCGCCCATCCCGGCGGCCATGTTCGACTGCCCGGCGAGGAACCACACCTCGCCGATGAGGATGTCCTCGAACTCCGTCTCCCCGCCCGCGGACGCGATGGTCAAGGTGTGCGGCTTGCCGTCGGCCTTCATGGCCGGCAGCTCGACCCGCCACTTCCCATCGGAGCCCACCGTCCCGCTCACCTTGGAGCGGCCGATCGAGACGCTCAGTTTCTCCCCGGCGGCGCCTTCGCCCCAGACGCGGATCGGCCGGTCGCGCTGCAGCACCATGTGGTCGGAGAACAACATCGCCGGCTTCACTTCGCCGGGCGCCACACCTGGGAGCGAGGCTAGCACCGCCGGGGCGAGGCACGCCGCAATCGTGGCGCGGCGCGGCAGGGGGTTACGAAAAGTTGCGGAAAACGAGGGTATAAAACGTGGGGGTTCCATCGCGTGGCATTCTACTGCGACATCCGAACCAATCTTTCGAGAAAAAACATTCCGATCGACCAGCTTATCGCCAATTCCCCTGTCAGCATCACAACGTGCGGCCAGATCATCGGTAGCGTCTACGTCGTAATACGTATTTTCCGTGAGTAGAAATACCTATATTTAGGGGGCAGGTCGAACCCGGGCTCGTCCCGCGGCCTAGAGCTGGTCGCGGTGGTCGAAGGCGAACTTCACCAGGCTGTGGGCTCCCGACAGGCCGAGCTTGCTGCAGATACGCGCCCGGTGGTTCTCGATGGTCCGCACGCTGAGCCCGAGTTCGTCGGCGATCTCCTTGCTGGTCCTGTCGCTGGCCACCAGCTTCAACACCTTGCGCTGCGCGGAGGTGAGCGCCCCGATCCCCTCGGTGCCCGACTCGAACTCCCCTTTGGTGCGTACCTCTTTCATCAGCAGCCCGGCCACCGCCGGGCTGAGGTACTCCTCGCCACGGGCGACCGTGCGCACCGCCTCCACCACGTCCCCGGCGCCGCTGTCTTTGAGGACGTATCCCTTCACGCCGAGCGAGATCGACTTGCGCAGCAGCTCCGAGTACTTGTGCATGGTGAGGAAGACGAACTGGGGGTCGGCGCCGGCCTTGCGGCAGGCCTCGACCACCTCCGGCCCCTCGATGTCCGGCATGCTGACGTCGAGCAGCACGACGTCCGGCTGCAACTCGATCACCGCCTGCACGGCCTCGGCGCCGTTGCCCGCCACGCCGACCACCTCGACACCCTCCGCCTCGCCCAAAGTCAGCCGCACGCCATCCCGGAACAGGGGGTGGTCATCGGCGAGAAGAACCCGGATGGCTTTGCTCATGGTCGGTCGCCACCGGCCGGGATCCGGACGGTGACACGGGCACCGTTGGTGCGCCGGCTTACAAACTGCACCGTTCCGCCCAAGAGTCGAGCGCGTTCCTCCATCCCCGCCAACCCGAGCCCGCCCGTGCCGCGCGCGCGCTCGAGGACCGCGTCGTCGAAGCCCCGGCCGTCGTCCTCGATCACCAGCTGCACCTCGCCCCCATCGCAGGCCAGGGCGACCCTGCCGTCGCTCGCGTCGGAATGTTTGGCCATGTTGCTGAGCGCCTCCTGGGCGATGCGGAACAGCCCGAGTTCGACCTCTGGCCCGAGCCGCCCAGGGTCCGCGAAATCGGTGTCGATGTGGATGCCCGTCGCCCGCGCGGTATCGTCGACGATCGTCTCCAGGGCGGGCCCGAGCCCGAAGCGCTCGAGCTCCGGCGGCCGCAGGTCGTGGGAGATCTCGCGCAGCTGCTGGACCGCCTCGGCGGCCTTGCCCGAGAGTTCGCCGAGCCGGCTCTCCCCGCCCCCCCCCCCGTTGCGCCGCTCGCGCTCGAGGGC
>JANQMB010000330.1 GCA_028280355.1 Verrucomicrobiales bacterium | reverse complement strand
TCGGGTCGCCAGCGCCCTCGCCGTTGTTCGTGCCATCGGTTCCGTCGTTGGCGGGCGGTGTCGGTCCGGGGGTGGTCGCGGGGTTCTGCGCGTTCTCGGGGTTCTGCGGCGGGTCGGGCTCGACCGGCGGTTCGGGATCGGGGATCTCGGGTCTCGGCTCGGGGATCAGCGGTGGCGGGGTCGCCGGCCTCCCGGAGATGATCGACTCTTCTCCTCTCGGCCAGAGCATCAGGGCTGCGATGACCGCGCTGCCGACGGCGAGCAAGATGATCAGGACGAACAGAAGCGGGGGTAGACCCCCACGGCGTCGCTTCCGTTTCATGGCCGGGGGCAGCAGGGTCTGGGCGGCGGCGCCCGGAGTATCGGTCGTCAGAGCGGCGGGACTTTCGAGGGGGATCCCGTCGACGATGGGGGGCTCTTCCCCGGCGGGCGGCACGGCGGCCGGCTGTCCGTCGTCAACCGGCGGGGGGACGATATCTGGGGGGGCGATCCCGTTGGCGGCAGGCGCCGGGGTAGAGTGGGCGAGAGGGACGGGTAGCGGCTCGCTGGGGGCTGCGGTCTCCGGCGGTGCAAACTCGGGGAGCTCTGGCGGTGTCGCGGCCGGGGCGTCCGCTTGGGGGGGCTCTTGTTGTGGGAGGGGGGGGACGGAGACGGGGGGAGGGGGAGCAGCTTCTGGGGGAGCGGCTTCCACAGCAACCCCGGCGGGGGTCGAGGCCAGTTGGGCGTGAGATTGTTGCGCCGGATCAGGCGCGGCGATCTCCGTCCGACAACGCGGACACGGCCCCTTGATCCCGGCGAGGTAAGTCGGAACCGTCAGCGATGTACCGCAGGCAGGGCAGTCGAAGGTGAGCGTGTTCGTGCTCTGAGAATCCATTTCGAGTCCTGGAGAGGTTCCCAACCTCGTTCGAATTTCAGAAACTATTGATATTTAAGGCACTGTCAATCTCCGAAATGGATGGAAATTTTGACAATTATGGTGTGCTGGAGGGATGCGGTGTGGTGTTTGTTGGCAATGTGGCAGTGAAGAGGGATTGACGTCTCTCTTTGGCATCTGACTTGCCGAGAGTCGACCCGGGCGGAGCGGTGGTGCGTCCTTCAGATGGGCGGGGGAAGCCCCCTTCGCCTGGATATGTGGGGCGGTTTACGAGCTGACTCCCAGCGCCCAGTGGAGCAGTTTCTGAGAGTCGTTCCAGATGCTGCTGGTGGTGCTGCCGAGGACGACGACCACCACCTCGCGGCGGCCGTTTTTCCCCGAGCTGACCAGACAGCGTCCGCTGGCCTTCGTGTAGCCAGTCTTGAGGCCGTTGCAGTAGGGGGAACGGTGGAGGACCTTGTTAGTGTTGGAGAGGGTGACCTGTCGCCCGTTGGCGTAGCGGAACGGCAGGTGTTTGATCTTGGTCATCGAGCGGATCGTGCCGTTCCGGTAGGCCGCGAGCCCGAGCTTGCCGATGTCGCGCGCGGTCGATACCTGACCCGCCGCGGTGAGCCCGTGCGGGTTCTTGAAGTGCGACTGCGTCATGCCGAGCCGGCGGGCCTTGGCGTTCATCGCCGCGGCGAAGGCCTCCTGGCTACCCGAGTGGTTGCGCGCCAGGCAGCGGGCGGCGTCGTTGCCGCTGCGCACCAGCATCGCCGCCAGCAGGTCGCCGCGGCGGTAGCTCTGCCCGGCACGCAGGTAGAGTTTGGAGGGTTCCACCCAGGTGTCGCTCTTGGCGACGGTCACCCGCCGGTCGAGGCCGCCGCTGTCGATGACGACCAGCGCGGTGAGGAGCTTCTGGGTGCTCGCCACCGGGCGGCGCGTGTCGGCGGCCTTCGCGTGCAACACCCTCCCGGTGCGGGCGTCGAGCACGATGGCCGACTTGCCGACGATGCTCGGCGCGGGTCCGCTCGGGCGGAAGAGCGGCAGCGCCTGGGGCGCCGGCCGCGCCGCGGCGGGGGCGGTCCGGGTCGCCGTCCGCTTGGGGTTGGCCGGGATCGCGGCGCATCCGACGGCGACTAGGCAGAGGACGCATGTGAGCAGGTAGGTCGGGTGGCGGGCGGGCATGGTGCGACGGGTGGGGGCTCGGCTTGATCAGGCGGTGGTGAAAGG
>JANQMB010000326.1 GCA_028280355.1 Verrucomicrobiales bacterium | reverse complement strand
GGACGAGCTCAGCCCGGAGGACAAGCTGACCGTGTTCCGCGCCCGCAAGATCCAGCGTTTCCTCTCGCAGCCCTTCCACGTGGCCGAGGTCTTCACCGGCACCCCGGGCGTCTACGTCTCGGTCGAGGACACCGTGAAGGGCTTCAAGGAGATCCTCGACGGCAAGCACGACGACGTGCCCGAGGGCAACTTCTACATGAAGGCCGGAATCGACTCGGTGGAAAAGTCTTAAGTTTTAAGTGTTAAGTTTTAAGCAGGAGACCGGATGCCGCTGAAGCTCGAGATCGTGACGCCGGAGAAGGAGGCCTTCTCCGAGGAGGTGGATTCCACCGTGATCCCGGGTATCGACGGCGAGCTCGGCATCCTGCCGGCGCACGCGCCGCTGGTGACCGTCCTGCATCCGGGCGAGCTGACCTACAACAAGGACGGCGAGACCCACCACCTCGCGGTCGGTGAGGGCTTCGTGGAGATCTCCGACGACACGGTCTCGGTGATGGCCGACGTGGCGCTCGGCGAGGAGGACATCGACGAGAGCGCCGTCGAAGAGGCGCTCAAGCGGGCCGAGGAGGCGCTCGCCGGCACCAGCCACGAGGACGAGGAAAACTTCGCCGCCCTGCAGGCGACCATCGCCAAGTCGATGGCCCAGCTCAAGGTCAAGCGCCGCCGCAAACACCTCTAGCCTCCGGGAGGTGCCCCCGGGCGAAGCCTGGTCACGTGCCCTTTCGGCGCGCGCTTTTCGATTTACAACGCGGGCTGCAGCGGGATGGTTGTCCCCCATGTCGAGCGCCAAGATCGCCCCTGCCCTCACCGCCCTGTGCGCCGCGTCGTTTTTCCTCCTACCCGCCCCACCGGCGGTGGCCGGGGATGGGGGGAAGACCTCGGTCTGGAAGGTCTCGGGTGGGAAGGGGGACGCCACCCTCTACCTGGCCGGGTCGGTGCACATGCTGGGCGACGACGACCACCCGCTGCCCGAGGCCTTCGAGTCGGCTTACCGCGCCAGCGAGGGACTGGTGCTCGAGGTCACCACCGCCGGTAACCCGGCGGCAGACGCGGCCGCCTTCGAGAAGGGGATGTACGGGCCGGACGGGCGCATCGAGAACGACCTCTCCGCCGCCGCTTACAAGAAGCTGCGCAAGTTCCTCGAGGGCGCCGGGCTGCCCCCCGGGGCGATGGACGGTTTCCGGCCCTGGATGGCGGCGATGACGATCTCGCTGACCGAGATCATGAAACTGGGCTACCGGCCAGAGCTCGGCGTCGACAGCTACTTCGAAGGCAAGGCGATCGAGGACGGCAAACCCGTGGAGGGCCTGGAGACCAGCGAGTTCCAGATCGGGCTGTTCGCCAAACTGGACAGGGAGCTCCAGGAGCAGATGCTCGTCGCCACCCTCGACGAGGTCGCCGATATAGAGACGGAGTTCCCCTCCCTGGTCAAGGCGTGGCGGGAGGGGGACGATGAGACGTTGCGGCGGCTGATCTTCGAATCGATGGCGGAGGCCCCCGAGTTCCGCGCAGAGGTCTTGGACAAGCGCAACCTGCGCTGGATGGGTAGCCTGGAGAAGATCCTGGGCGGCGAGCGCGATGTGATGGTGGTCGTCGGCGCCGGCCACCTGGTCGGCGAGAAAGGGCTGGTGCGGCTGCTGCGCGACCGCGGCTATCGGGTGGAGCGTTGGCTCCCCCAGCCGGCGAAGAAGCCGGGCGGAGATCGGCCGCGCTTTATCCCCGTCGGTGTCTGAGGGAATTCCCGAGGTTGCCGCCCGGGTCGGAGGGGCCGGATCGATGGGCGCGAATGTTCTCGGGGCACAGCCCTATAAAAACTTTACAGATATTTGGCTGATCTTAGGGTTCGCAGTCGATGTCGGGTCAGCCCCATACCCTCCAGTGCTTCCGCTGTGCGGGGTTCTTTCGTGTGGTTTCTGCGGCTCGCGGCAAGGTGCGTTGTCCGCACTGCGATTGGGTGGCCCAGGTCATGGAGTTCCGCCAGGTTGGCGAGGGGGACGCCGCGGAGAGCGGACGCCCCGGCGGATCGGCTGCCGTCGAGGTGACGGGCGATTGCGGTTCTTGGGAGGTCAAGGGCAAACATCTGCGGTTCGCCTGTCCGCATTGCGAACGGCCGATGCGGATGGCGGTGGAACAGGCTGGTGGGCTCGCCGACTGTCCGCATTGCGGGCTTGAGATCCATTCGCCCGACCTCGAGGTGGGGGAACCGGCACGGATCAGCGATGCGAGCCGTCGCTGGCTCGGGAGGTTGGCCGATTTCAACCCGCGCCAGTTGCGCACCGGCGGGATGCGTGCCCCGCAGTCGCGGTCCGGGGTTGCAGGGGAGGGGGGTCACGTGGCTGATGCCCCTGGGACGGGCGCCAAACCGGTCCCTGGATCGAACCCCTTCGCCCCGTCGGCGGATGCGGGCGCCGCGCCGCGCCCGACACCGGTGCGGATGCTCGACGTGGAACAGCTGGGCGCAGCGTTCCAGTCGCGCGACGAGCTGGAGATGCCAGGGGGGCTCACCTGGGAAGAGGGCAAGGGAGAGCCAGCCCAGATCCCCGGGGTGGAGGAGGATCCACGTGATCAGCACTGGAAGGTGTTCGTCCTCGCCGGTGGGTTTTTTGTCGTCTTGCTATTCGCGATGTTCATGGTTCTCGAGTCCCGCCGCGGGGGCGATTCGGCGACATCGGGCGGGGCGGCGCCGGGCGCCGCCGACGAGGCTCGCTACCAGAGGGCCTTTCTGGTCGCGCAACGCGCGCTGGGCGCAGCGAGCTGGCGCGAGATGTTGCCGCTGGTCCGGGCGCGGCCCAGGGTCGACCGGGTGATCGCCGACTACTATCGGACGCGCGAGTTCGAACCGTCCGAGTTCACAGGGTTCGAGGACCCGGTCACGGTCGACGCCTCTGGGACGACCTATGTCCAGCTCCACGCCCGGACGCCTCAGGGCGAGAGGCGCAGGATCGGGCTGGAGGAGACCGCGGACGGGGAGTTCCTGTTCGATTGGGAGTCGTGGGCGGACATCGCCCGGGTCGAATGGCAGACCTTCGTGGAGGGGCGCCCGTCGGGGGTCCAGACCCTGCGGGTCACGTTGACGAGGTGTTCGCCGCAGGAGCGCTACTTTGCCGACGCGGGCCTGGACCGGGACGGGGGGCGCGGTGTGCGGATCTGGTTGGACGGTCCTGGCGAACCGCTGTTCGCGATCCTGGAGAAAGGGGATCCGGCCGCCGATGTGGTGTGGGAGGGGACCTCCTGGGAGCTCGGCCGGCGGGTGGTCGCCGAGCTCTCGTTCCCGTCCGGCGCCCGCGAGCGCGACCGCGTCACCATCCACGGGATCGTCCAGCCGCGCTGGTTGCTCCCCTAACTTATTTCTTCACCACGGCGCCGCCGGCCTCCAGCCAGGCGGCGATGCCGCCGTCGAGATGGTAGACGGTCTTGAAGCCGAGCTTGCGCATGGCCGCCAGGGCCTTGCTGCTGCGACCGCCGGACCGGCAATGCAGCAGGTAGGGGGTCGCCCGGTCGAGTTTCTCCAGGCGCCCCTGGAAACCGTCCGAGAGAAAATCGACCTGGACGGCGCCGGGGATGTGGCCGCCGGCGAACTCCTCAGCGGTCCGCACGTCGAGGACGACCAGGGGTTTTTCGCCGGCCTTCGGTTTCTTCGCCAGGAGTTCCTTGGCCGCCGCCGCATCGACGTGCTTGACCACCTGCGCCTCGGTCCCGCCGGCCCCGGCGGGGTCTTTGGCGCCCGCGGCCGCCAGCGTCGCCGCGATAACCCCCAGCTGGCATAGGCTCGCTCTCATACCCCACCGTATCTCGGATTCCGGGGAGATTCGACTTTTTTGGAGAATAGGCGCCCGCCCCGGCCCGTCAGGCCTTCTTTACAGGGTCTGGCATTGCCGGTACCTTGCCCCGGCGCGCCCCTGTCCCTCGAGATGCCGCTTTTTCCCCAAACCCCGGTCGCCAGACCCCTGCTGGCAGTGCTCGCCGGTGCCCCGATGATGGCGGCGGTGGCCGCGCTCGGTGCGCAGGTCGCAGATACGAAGTTCAGTGTCGACCGGGGCTTCTTCGAGAGCCCGTTCCTGCTCGAGATCAGCACCGCGACCCAGGGCGCACAGATCCGCTACACCACCGACGGGAGCGAACCCGGGCCGGCGAGCGGGCTCGTCTACAGCGGCCCGGTCGTGATCAACCGCACCACGGTGGTGCGGGCGGCGGCCTTCAAGGGCGGCCTCGACCCGACCGGCGTCGATACGCAGACCTACATCTTCCTCGACGACGTGGTCCGGCAGACCGGCGCCGGTATGCCGGCGGACTGGGGCGATCTGGGGAACTTCGACACCGAACCGGGGAACCTGCCGCCGGGCCCTTACGCCGCGGACTACGCGATGGACCCCGACGTGGTCGACCACCCGGAGTATTCCGCGACGATCAAGGACGACCTGCGCGCGGTACCGACGCTCTCGGTGGTGCTCCACCCCGACGACCTGTTCTCGGCGGAGCCGGTCGCCGACGACGGGATGGGGACGGTCACCGAGACGCGCGGCATCTACCCGATCGGCAAGGGGTTCGAGCGCGCCGCCTCGGCCGAGCTGATCCTGCCGGACGGTTCGACGGGTTTCCAGATCGACTGCTCGGTCGAGGTCCAGGGGGCGACCAGCACCGACCGCTGGAAGACAGACAAGCTCTCGATGCGCCTCAAGTTCAAGGCGCCATACGGGCCGAGCGAGCTCGACTACCCTCTGTTCGGCGCCGACGCCACCGACAGCATCAACACCGTCATCCTCGACGCCACCAACCAGCAGGCCTGGACGCACCCGGAACCGGCGCAGCAGCTGAGGGCTCAGTACATCCGCGACCAGTTCGTCGGCGATCTGCAGAACGCCGTCGGCGGCATCGCGCCGCACGGCCGATACGCCCACGTCTACCCCAACGGCCTCTACTGGGGCGTCTACTGGTTGCACGAGTTCGTCGAGGAGGCCTTCGCGGTCGCCTACCGCGGTGGGGACAGGTCCGACTACGACGTGCTCCGCCACCGCGCCGACAACGTCGTGGCGGGCAACGCCGACGGCTTCGCGGCGCTGCTGGCCGCCGCGGCCGAGGACCTGTCAGTGCTCGCCAACTACCAGGCGGTCGCCGGGATGCTCGATATCGCGGCCTTCGCCGACTACATGTTGATCAACTTCTACGCCGGCAACGCCGACTGGGCGTTCCAGAACTGGAACGCGACCTACCACCGCAGCGACCCGGCGCGCAAGTGGCTGTTCCACAACTGGGACGCGGAGAAGACCTTCCAGTTCGCGGCCGACGACGTGACCGGCGCCGACGACCCGGGGTCGCCCACCTCCATCCACCGGCGCCTGCTGGCCAGCGAGGAATACCGGATCGCCTTCGCCGACCGCGCCCGGGCGCACCTTTTCAACGGCGGGGTCATGACGCCGGCGGTAGCGGCGGCGATGTACCTCGACCGGCTGTCGGAGATCGACCGCGCGATCGTCGGCGAGTCCGCGCGCTGGGGCGACAACCGCAACCCCGGTGCCCCGCCCTTCACCCGCGCCACCTGGATCGCCGAGCGCGATCGCCTGCTCGCTGACTATTTCCCCGTCCGCACCGCGAACCTCCTGGGGCAGCTCGCCGCCGACGGCCTCTACCCCTCCGTCCCCGCGCCCGACTTCAGCCAGCACGGCGGCGCGGTCCCGGCCGGGTTCAGCCTCACCATCTCCGACCCGTCGGGTGCCGGGCAGATCTACTATACCACCGATGGGAGCGACCCGAGGGAGGTCGGCGGTGGGGTTTCCGCGCCGGCGACGGCGGGCTCCGCGCTGACGATCGGCGGGAGCCTCCGCCTCAGGGCGCGGGTGCGGAGCGCCGGGGGTGCTTGGAGTGCGATGACCGAGGCGGTGTTCTTGGTGGCCGGGGCGCTCGGCGACCTGCGGGTGACTGAGATCATGTTCAACCCCGCCCCCCCGAGCAGCTCCGAGGTGGCCGCCGGCTTCGACGACGCCGACCTCTTCGAGTTCGTCGAGCTGCGCAACACCGGCGCCACGCCGCTCGACCTCGCCGGGGTCGTCTTCCTCGAGGGGGTCAACTTCGCGTTCGGCCCGGGGGTGCTGGCGCCGGGGGCGCGGACGGTCGTGGTCAACGACCTGGCCGCCTTCGAGGAGCGCTATGGCCAGGGGGTCGTGCCGGTCGCGGGCGAGTTCGGCGGCAGCCTGAGCAACTCCGGTGAGCGCATCGCCCTCGCCGGTCCCTTCGGCGGCGGGGGGCAGGGCTTCACCTACGACGACTCGTGGCACCCGCAGGCCGACGGCGGCGGGCATTCGCTGGTGGTGGTCGACGACTCGGCGCCCCTCGCCAGCTGGGACACGGCGTCGGGCTGGCGGGCGAGCACCTCGGTCGGGGGTTCCCCCGGCGCCGCCGATGCGCCCCTCCCCCCGCTGCGCATCTCCGAGATCCACTACCACCCGCCGGGTCCCGATGCGGCCGAGCAGGGGGCGGGCTACTCGAGCGGCGACCAGTTCGAGTTCGTCGAGGTCCGCAACATCGGCGCCGCGGCCATCGACCTGGCGGGGTTCACCCTGAGCGAGGCGGTCGACTTCAGTTTCCCGAGCCTCGTGCTCGCCGCCGGTGGGAGCGCGGTGGTGGTGGCCGACGCCGCCGCCTTCGCCGAGCGCTACGGCGCTGGGGCGACGGTGGCCGGCGTGTTCGCGGACGGGTCGCTGAGCAACTCCGGGGAACGGATCGTGTTCAGCGGGCCGGGCGGCGGGGTCATCCACGACTTCGGATACTCGGACGGCTGGCACCCAGCCAGCGACGGGGCGGGCGCCTCGCTGGTGGTGGTCGACACCGCGGCGGCCCTGCACCGGTGGGCGGAACCCGGAAACTGGCGCGCGAGCTCGCAACGGCACGGTTCGCCAGGCGCCGCCGACCCGCCGGCCAACGCCTCGCCGCTCCGCGTCAGCGAACTGATGTTCAACCCGCCGGGTCCGACGACCGCGGAGGAGGCCGCCGGATACACGGACAATGACCTCTTCGAGTTCGTCGAGATCGTGAACACCGGCGACGTGGCTATAGATTTGTTAGGATATCAGCTGGCGGGCGCGGTGAGCATCACCCTCGGCAGCCACCTCCTCGCCCCGGGTGGGCGTGTGGTGGCGGTCAGGGACCTGGGCGCCTTCCGCGAACGTTACGGGGGTGGCCCCACCGTGGTCGGGGAATACTCCGACCGGCTGAACAACGGGTCGGAGGAGCTGTCGCTCCTCGACCCGCTCGGCGGTACGGTGTTGCGGTTCACCTACGATGGCGACTGGCACGAGCCGGCAGACGGGGGCGGCCGCTCGTTGACTTCGATCGACCCCCTCGCCCACCCGGTGTTCTGGGGCGAGAGGGGCGGGTGGCGGATCAGCGGCGGGGACGGCGGCACCCCGGGGGCGGGGCCGGACGCCTATTTCGCCTGGGTCTGGGACGAGTTCTCAGACGCCGAGGCGCTCGACCTCTCGGTCTCGGGGGAGATGGTCGACGCGGAGTGCGACGGCCTGCTCAACCTGGTCGAATACGCCCATTCCACCAACCCCGAGCGGGCGGACGGGCGGGGCTATTTCCTGTCGGCGGTGGAGATCGATGGCATGTGGTACCTGGCGTTGACCTACCGCGCCAACCCGGCCGCCGACGCCGTGATCGGGGTGGAGTTCTCCTCCGACGGGGTCACCTGGGCGGCCGCCGACCCGGAGTTCGACACCTATATCGCCGATACCGCACCGGACGGCACGCCGCGCGTGACGATGGTCGATACCGTGCCGATGGGCACCTCCGGCGCACGGCTGGTGCGCGTTCGGGTCACCCGCTGATCGCGTGGCCGTAGCGACGGTCACGGTAGCGACGAGCGTGAGCGAGTCGGGGGGTAGCGGATCGAGGTGGGATAGGCAGGTCGCCCCCCCCTTTCGACTCGCTCACGCTCGTCGCTACACGGCCACCTGGGTCCGGGTCCCGGCCAGCTCGCCGGGCGAACGGCTTGTCCGGTTGACCGCCAACCGCTCGGGGTTATCGGGGGCGTTCTCAGGAGCTCGATCCGCCGTCGAAGGTGCCGCCGGTGATCTCCAGGAACCGGGTCTCCAGGCTGGCGCCCTCGAACACGGTGGTGGGGTGGATGCCGTGCGCGAAGAGCGTCTCGTAGATCGACTTCATCGCCTCGTCCTTGTGTCCTGCCGACGGTAGGTCGAGGCGGACGTTGAACTCGTCTGACCCGGTTCCCCGTTCGATGTTGGACACCAGGCGCAGCCCCATCAGGGAGCGCTCGGCCTCGGGGGAGAGCGGGATGTTGGGCGTGATGCGCACGAGATGCGAGGTGTTGGTGAGGTCGGACAGCGTGCCCGACTCGACCACAGCCCCCTCGTTGAGGACGCAGATGTGCGAGCAGATGTCCTGGACCTCCTGCAGGTTGTGGCTAGAGAAGACTACTGTCCTCTCTCCGGAGAACTCGCGGACCAGGTTGCGGATGTTGCGCGCGTTCTCCGGGTCGAGGCCGGAGGTCGGTTCGTCGAGGAAGATCACCTCCGGGTTGCCGATGAACGCCTGGCACAGGGCGACCCTCTTCATCATGCCGTGGCTGAGCGCCCTGGCGGCCTTCTTGGCGGTGTCGGCCAGGCCGACGATGTCCAGCGCGTCCTCGGCCGCCTTGCGCGCCGCCGCGGGGTCGAGGCCCGACAGCCGGCAGAACATGATCAGCTGCTCGATCACCGGGATCCCCCCCTGGAACTGGGCGTCCTGGGGCAACATCGAAAACCGGCCTTTCAGCTGGCTGATGTTGCGCACGTCGATCCCGAGGACCGAGATCGACCCCGAGGTGGCACTGAGGAAGCCCGCGGCGATTGAGAACAGGGTGGTCTTGCCCGCCCCGTTTGGCCCGAGCAGGCCGAACACCGAGTTCGCGGGGACATCGAAGGTCACCCCGTCCAGCGCCCGGGTGCCGGGGAACTGTTTGCTGAGATTTTCGACGGAGACGGCGCTGCTCACGAGATAGGATGTTTCGAAGTGGGGATCAGAGATCCCTGCGGTTGAACGAACGGACGCCGAGCACCAGGAACAGCGTGGTGAAGCCGAGCTGCGCCAGGATCCCGACGGCACGGGTGGCGAACGAGTGGTCGAGCAAATCGTACTTCCACCCCCACGGCACAAGCCGCATCAGCCAGTCCAGGTCGCCGGCCACCAGCGAGGTGTTCGACACCAGCGCCGCCTTCGCCAGCAGCAGGAAGACGACGGAGAACCCGGCGGCAAGCAGGGAGAGGGCGAGCGACCCGAAGGGCGTGTCGAGCGTCCCGGAGATCCAGGCGCACAGCGCCAGGTAGGGCAGGCTCAGCAAGAATATCGCCGACAGCCCCTGCATCCCCCAGCCGAGCAGCGACCCGAAGCTGTAGATCCCGAACTTGAAGTGGATATAGGCGACGATCAAGAGGACGACCGCTACCGACGAAGCGAGGGTGAACAGGGTCGCCCCGACCAGCCGGCCGAGGTAGATATTGACCCGTTCGGTGCGCAGCAGAAGGAAGCGCAGGCCCTTCGAGGCGATATCGCCAGAGGTCTGGTTGAACCCGCCGATGCAGGTGGTGTAGGGGATGACCATCAGCAGGACCAGCATGATCGCGCTGAGCAGCGCGGGTTTGGTCCTCAGCAAGTAGTCGGTCTGCGCGTCCTCCGTCCCGGTGATCCAGCCGATGGCGTCCCTCACCCCGTCCGACTGGAGGATCTGGTCGGCCACCTCCACCGGATCGTCCACCCCGGCGAGCCGGTCCCCCTGTTTGGAAACCATCTCCAGGGGGCTGATGAAGACCGCCGCCACGGTCAGCCCGGTGATGAGCAGCACCAGCAGGTACATCAGCCCCCCGCCGGTACGCATGCTGAAGCGCATGGAGTACCGGGCGATGAGCGCGATGTGATCGGCGCGGATGTCCATAGGGGGCGTGGTAGATGGCCTTCGGGCGTCGGGGCGACCGGCTAGTTGACCAGGTCGTCTTTGAACGTGGTGTTGACCAGGATCAGGGTCAGGATCGGATAGACCAGGAACAAGATCGTCAAGATGCTGAAGGTCCCCTGGAGGAAAAGGATGCCGTGCATCGACTTCACGAGGGCGGTGATGCCATAGGCGTTTCCGAGCGTGCGCCCGAGAAACTTCTTTTGTCCGAGGTAGCCGACCCCGGAAGCGATGATCAGTCCGACGGAGATGACCGACAGGAGGATCGCGATCCAAAGTGCCCCCGACGATGCGACTGCCTCGTTGAGTTCAGCGATTTCCTGTTGCGTCTCCACATCCCCCGAGGCCACCGCCGTCTTTTCGGCAGTATCCACTATCTTCTTTGCGACAGCCAATAGTCCGAACAACAAGAGGACCCCGATCGCACCGAGCCCCCCGAATACGAAGTTGAGCACTGCGAGGGCGGTCAGACCGCCTGGACGTCTTCCTTCAGCCATGGTTTTTCTGAGTGTACTGGTTGAGTTCGATCCGGGAGCGGGCCCCTCGGGCATCCCCTATCAAGAGATACCACCCCAGGTCCTCTCCCCCGGCGCACGGATGTTCGTCGGGAAACGGAGAGGGAGACCATTACAAATCGCGGGGAAATTTATAAGCCCGCCGCTCCGGATCGGTGCTAGATCTCCAAAGCGTTGTTATCGAACTTCCCTCCACCGTTCGCCCGACAGCGGCCGAACGGGGAAGAAAAAACGCCCCCCGGTTGTTGGCCGGGGGGCGTTATAGAAAACGTGGCGCCTGTGCGCCGCGACGGCAGGTTTGCAGCCTAGCCGGCCAGTTCGCCGAGCTTCGCCTTGATGGCGTCGAAGTCGGGCAGCTCGCCCGGGTTGTCGCTGCTCTCGGCGTACTGGACTGTGCCGCCGGCGTCGACGACGAAGGCCGAGCGCTTCGGCACGCCGCCCATGTCGAGGTTCTTGTCCGGCAGGAAGCTGTCGTATGCGATCCCGTAGGCCTTCGCCACCTCGTGCTCGTAGTCGCTGGCGAGGGTGAGCTTGATGCCCTCCTTCTCCGCCCACGCGGCCTGTGCGAAGGGGTTGTCGCCGCTGATGGCGATCACCTTGGCGCCGAGCCCCTCATAGGCGGAGAGGTCGCCGGTGACGCTGCACAGCTCCTCGGTGCAGACGCCGGTGAAGGCCATGGGCACGAACAGCAGGACGACGGGGCCGCCGCTGTTCTCCGAGAGGGTGACGTGGGCCGGGCCGTCGGCGCCGAGGGTGGTGAGTTTGAAATCCGGTGCAGTATCTCCAACGTTTAACATCGATATTTTGTGGTTTCAGTTTGTTCGGTCGGCAAGTATAGAAGCCCGCCCCGAGGGGTCAACACAGCAATCTGGCCAAGTCCCTCCCGATGTCCCAACACGCCACCGTCCCACAGCTCTCCGCGCTCATCCGACACCGCCGCACCATCAAGCCGGCGCAGATGGACCCCGGCCTGGAGGTCCCGCGCGAGCTGCTCGACGAGCTCTTCGAGAACGCCAACTGGGCGCCGACACACGGCTTCACCGAGCCCTGGCGCTTCAAGGTGTTCTCCGGCGACGCCCGGAAGACCCTGGCGGAGAACTACCAGCGCCTCTACAGGGAGACGACCCCGGAGGGCGAGTTCCGGCAGGACAAATACGAGAAGTTCGGCATCAACCCGCTGCTCGCCCCGGTGGTGGTGGCGATCTGTATGGCGCGCGGCGACAACCCGAAGATCCCCGAGCTGGAGGAGATCGAGGCGGTCGCCTGTGCGGTGCAGAACATGCACCTTACCGCGGCGGCCGCCGGCCTCGG
The DNA here is from genome assembly GCA_028280355.1 of Verrucomicrobiales bacterium. GTDB lineage: Bacteria > Verrucomicrobiota > Verrucomicrobiia > Verrucomicrobiales > DEV007 > JANQMB01. The sequence continues at coordinate 6,002 of JANQMB010000326.1, read as the reverse complement.
CGCCTTCTGGTCCTCGCCGCCGGTGTTGGGGAGCGAGGGCTTCAAAGCCTTCCTCGGGCTCGGCGCGGGGGATCGTTGCCTGGGCCTTTTCTACCTCGGGTGGCTCAAAGGGGGTGAGGAGTGGCCGACGAGCCGCAGGAGGCCGGTCGGCGACAAAGTCGAATGGAGGTGAACGTCGGGTTCAAAGGACATTGACCCGCACCTTTTTCGACTTCGCGATATCGACGCCGGGCAAGTCGGCGCGGGCCTCGACCTTCCACTCCAGGCGGGTGCGGTTGGTGCTGAGCGCCCCGAGCGCGCCGACCACCGCCCCGAGCGTGTTGCCCAGGGCCCCGCCGGGGGCCGTGCCGGTCGACTGGCTGCCCGGTGCGAGCAGCGCGAACTCGTAGGTCTTGTTGAAGCCTGCCGGCAGCAGTTGCTGGGTCTCCAGGTTGAACTCGTCGCGGTAGATCTCGTCCTTGTCGGTGCGCTTGTCGCCGTCGTGGTCGCGGCGTTCGGTCACCCGGTATCCGATCAGGGCGACGTAGACCCGCCGGACGTCGAGCGATTTCTTGGTCGTCAGGGTGACGGTGCCGCCGACGGTCTCGCCGCTGTTGAAGCCGGTCTTCGCCATCTGGATCTCGATCTTGCCCTTCATCATCCGGGCGATGTAGTAGGCGGCGACGGCCGCGATTACGAGGGCGAGGATCCCGACGATGATGACGACGGCGGTGTTGGCGAGAATAGGCATCGGTTGCTAGGTTTGCGTTGACCCGTGGAGGTTCGGGTGAGTTGGGGGAGAGCGCCATTACAAACTGCGGGGATATCTGTAGTCCCGCCGGCCGCGGCAAACATCGGTTGCCAGTCCCATGTTGATCCCCGAGGGTGCGCGTTGACGCGCCCGAGACGGTCGCCTGCCGGTCCGCCGGTGGGAGGAAAGTCCGGACACCACAAGGCAGCGCCGCCGCACGAAAGTGCGGGAGGCCGATGGCGAAAGCCCCGGCCGACGGAAAGTGTCGCAGAAAACAGACCGCCCCTCGGAGCTCCGGCAAAGGGGGGTAAGGGTGAAAAGGCGGGGTAAGAGCCCACCGCCCCGAGGGTGACCGAGGGGGCACGACAAACCCCGCGCGGTGCAAGACAGAACAGGGAAAACAGGCCGCCTGCCTGGCCTCTTCGGAGATGATCCCGGGTAATAGTCGCAGCGGCCGTGAGGCCGCCCCGCCCCAGCCCCGGCGACGGCGGGAGATAAATGGCCGTCGCCCGCCGCAGGCGGGGACAGAATCCGGCTTATGACGGCGCGTCACCCCAGCCCCCGCCCTGCGCCGCAGGGCGGGGGGCTCCCCGGGGAGATCAGTCTCAGTCGGCCGTCTCGGCGTCGAATAACTCGAGGGCCGCCTCCGCCCGCTGCAGAGATAGGCGGGCGAGCGCGTGCTCTTTTCTCGCCGCGGACAATGCCGCTTGGTCGGCGTCGGGCGTTTCCGAAATGCGATCGTAGTCGTCGTGGGCGAGTTCGAAGCGGATTTGAGCTTCCGCCCTGTCGAGTTCTAGGAAGCGCCGTTTCGCCCGGATGGTTCGCGCGGCCCGCTTCGCTTCCTCCACCTCTCGCTTGTCCACCTCGACCCATAGGTCGGCGGTCATCTTCGCGCGCTTGAAGGATAGCTCCGCGAGCTCTGCTTCGTGTTGCGCTTCCATCCACTCGGTCTTGCTCGCCTCGTTGGCGCGCATGCGCTCGTCCGCCGAGCTCAGCTTATCCCGGGCGATCGAGAGGCGGACCTCCGCCTCTTCCAAGTCTAGGCCCCTGAGATGTCGCCTGGCGGCCCTCTCCTGTTCCGTTTGCGGAACGGCGCGCCCGGGCGTTTCGATGGCGTTCCCCTTGACCGCTTCGATCGCCGGGGTCCCGCCGAGCGGCGGCGGGGGCGATGTGGTGGTCTCCGGCGGCGCTGGCGCTGAGGGGTTGGCCGTGGTGGCGATCGGCAGCACCGCGAGCCCTAGCGAGAGGGTGAAGACGCGGGCTGCGGCGGTCATCTGATGTTGGGTCTGTTTTCTCATAATGTTTTCGATCCGCCGTCTGAGCGGGGGGCCGCCGAAGGCGTCCCCGGCGGGGGCGGCCGGCCAGTCGTTCTCGGTGAGGAACTCGACCGTCCGGAGCAGGGCGTTCCCGTAGCTCCTGCGGTTCTCCGGCAGGTTCCAGATCACCATCGCGTCGCAGCACTCCTCGGCCGCCTGCTTCAGCCTGCAGCTTGCCCACCATGCGACCGGGTTCCACCAGTGGACGCCGAGCACGGCGAGCCGGAACAGGTTCACCCAGCGGTCGCCGCGGCGCACGTGGGCCAGCTCGTGCGCGAGGACTGTCTTCCGCTGGTCGCGGTCGAGCCCGTCGAGCAGAGAGGCCGGGAGCAGGACCACCTGTTTTCCCGGGTGGATGGTGACGCAGGGGCCGATCGGCGAATCGGAGACCCGGATGGAGGGGCGGGAGCGGAGCCCGAGTTTGTCCGCCATGCCCGCGGCCTCCTCCTCCAGCGCCCGGCTGGCCGGGCGGGACGTTTTCAGGATACCCTTCAGGGCTCGATGGCGGCGCCATGTTCGGAAGGCGAAGACGAATACCCCCGCCGCCCAGACCGCCAACAGCAGCGACTGCCAGGAGACGGTTCCCTCCGTTGCGGCGGGTTCGTCGAGTCGCACTAGCCCGTCCTCCCCGGAGGTCGCAGCGGGGATGCCAGGGGTTGCTCCAGGTGCCCTCTCCGAACCGGTGGCCGCCTCGACGAGACCCGCCATGGGGGGGGTGGTATCGGCATTGCCCAAGCTCGTGGGGATCGGCGATGGCACATCGACGAAGGGCGGGATCACCAGTTTGAGCAGCACCAGAAGCCAGAGGGCATGGGCCAGCTGCGGGCTCCGCCAGACCCTGGTGAGGCCGAGCACTAGCAGGGCGAGCACCCCGGCGATGATCAGGTTCGACAGCTGGTGTTCGATGATGGGATACATGGCCGGTGTGGTCAGTTCTCCAGCAGGTTCCGGATCTGCTCCTTCTCCGCCTTGCTGAGTTTCTTCGCCCGGACGAGATGCATGAGGAAGGGCGAGAGCGAACCCCCGGAGAGCTTGCGGGCGAAGTCGTCGAGCTGCATCCCGGCGATGTCCTCGCGGCTGAGCAGCGCCTCGAACCGGTGGGGTGTCCTGGCGTCGTCCCTGGACAACATCCCTTTCTTCACCAGCCGGGTGATCAGCTTCTGCACCGTCCCCATCGACGACGGATCCACCTCGCCATAGAGACGTTCTACGATCGTGCGCGCCGTGAGTGGCGCCTCCGCCCACAAGATGTTGAGCAGGTTCAACTCGGCTTCGGTGACGACAGATTTCGGGATGGCCATGCGGTGTTCCTGACGATAGACGTGAAGTCTACGACCAATGTAGACATGGCGTCTACGATTCTGTTCAATCTTTTTTTTGGGCGCTTCGTCCCGCTAGCAGCGACCTCCCAGCCGGCCTTTCGCAATTCGGGGGAAACCTCTAAGAGGTTGGCCTGGGGGTTCGTCGTAGGATTCGATGAAAACGTTGCTCACTATCTCCATCGCACTCCTGCTCCCGGCGGGCGCCGACGCGAAACGCCTCGCCCCGGCCGACGTCCCCCCCGTCGTCACGCCCGAGGCGATCTACTCGGCTCCCCACTTCGGAAAAGGGGGGCGCAGCGGCGTGGTCGAGGCCCGCCACCCGGAGACCAAGGAGCTGCTGTGGAAGGTCCGGCTCTACCGGACTCGCTATATCCGGAATCTGGAGACCGATGTCCAGGACGTCTTCATCAAGACGCTCGTCCACGATGCCACCCACCGGCTGCTGGTGGCCTCGGACGAGAAGGGCAGGGTGTTCGCGGTCGATCTGGAGACGCGGAAGGTGACGCGGGTTCGCTGACGGGGGCGCCGGCGCCCCACTCGCCCGTTGACCGGGCCGCGTTGACCGTGGAGTGTCCGCGCATGATTATCACCCCGAAGACCCGCGGCTTCATCTGTACCACCGCCCACCCCGATGGCTGTGCAGCGCACGTCCAGGGGCAGATCGATTTCGTCAAGGCGCAGCCCCGCCTGGAGGGCGGGCCGAAGAAGGTGCTGGTGGTCGGCGCCTCGACGGGTTACGGGCTGGCCTCGCGCATCGTCCCGGCCTTCGCCTCCGGGGCGGACACCCTAGGGGTGTTCTTCGAGAAGCCGCCGACCGAGCGCAAGACCGCCAGCGCCGGCTGGTACAACAGCGCCGCCTTCGAGGCCGCTGCCAAGGACGAGGGGCTGTATGCCAGGAGCATCAACGGCGACGCCTTCTCGAACGAGCTCAAGGCGGCCGCCGTCGCGGAGATCGCGAGGGCGATGGGGCAGGTCGACTGTGTGGTCTACTCGCTGGCCTCGCCGCGGCGCACCGACCCCGAGACCGGCGAGGTCTACAAGTCCTGCCTCAAACCGATCGGGGGCACTTACACCCAGAAGAACGTCGACACCGACAAGGCCGAGATCGAGGAGGTGACGATCGAGCCTGCGGACGAGGACGAGATCGCGCAGACCGTCAAGGTGATGGGCGGCGAGGACTGGGAGCTGTGGATCGACGCGCTGGCCTCGGCCGGCGTCCTCGCCGACGGCGCCACCACGGTGGCCTACTCCTACATCGGGCCCGAGCTCACCTGGCCGGTCTACAAGGACGGCACCATCGGCCGTGCCAAGATCCACCTCGAGGAGAGCTGCGCGCGCATCGCCGACCGGCTCTCGCCCTCGGGCGGGCGCGCCTTCGTCTCGGTCAACAAGGCGGTGGTCACCCAGGCCAGCTCGGCCATCCCCGTGGTGCCGCTGTATATCTCGCTCCTTTTCAAAAAGATGAAGGCGGAGGGGCTGCACGAGGACTGCATCGAGCAGATCCGCCGCCTGTTCGGCGACCACCTCTGCGGGGAACCCGGCCTCGACGACGCCGGGCGCATCAGGATCGACGACTGGGAGATGCGCGACGGGGTCCAGTCGCACGTCGCCGAGGTCTGGCCACAGGTGACCACGGCGAACCTGCGCGAGCTCTCCGACTTCGACGGGTACCAGTCGAACTTTCTCAAGCTGTTCGGCTTCGGTCTCGGCGGCGTGGACTACGATGCGGAGGCAGACCCGCTGCGCGGGATCGACTTGGTCGAGTTTTAAGTGTTAAGTTTTAAGTGTTAAGCGAGCAGGGGCTATAGGAGACGCCCCGGCAACGGCTCCGGGCAGTCGGATCGGGGGCTTAAAACTTAACCACCTAACACTTAACACTAGCCGGACAGAGAACGCCGTGAAGTCTTTCGCCCACGCCTTCCGCGGCCTCGCCGTGTTGTTCGGCACGCAGCGCAACGCGCGGATCCACGCGGCGGCGTTGGTGCTGGTGGTGGTCGCGGGTGTCGCCCTCCGGATCTCGGCGGGCGAGTGGTGTGCGGTGGGGCTGGCGGCGGGGCTGGTGCTGGCGGCGGAGGCGCTGAACACGGCGTTGGAGTTCCTGGCCGACGCGGTCCATCCGGGGCGCGATCCGCTGGTGGGCAAGGCCAAGGACCTCGCCGCCGGGGGCGTCTTGCTGGCGGCGATTGCGGCGGCGGCCGTCGGCGCTATCGTCTTCGCCCCGAAAGTGCTGACATGGATCGCGCCGAACTAGCCGAGTCGCTGACCGCCCTGCTCGGGGCGGAGAAAGTCTCCGTCGCCGAGGCGGATCTGGAGGAACACAGCATCGACAGGTGGCTGGTCGGGCACCCGCCGGACGTCGTGGTCTTCGCCGGGTCCACCGGGGACGTGGCCGCGGTCCTAAAGTTCTCCAGGGCGGCGGGGGTGCCGGTGACGACGCGCGGCGCCGGGGTGGGATACGTCGGCGGGGCGGTGCCGGCGCGGGGCGGGATCGTGCTCTCGGTGGCGCGGATGACGGAGATCAAGGAGGTGAACACGGCCGACGGCGTCGCAGTCGTCGAGCCGGGCGTGATCACCGGCGACCTGCAGGACGCGGCGCGCGCGCTTGGTTGGTTCTACCCGCCGGACCCGGCTAGC
>JANQMB010000039.1 GCA_028280355.1 Verrucomicrobiales bacterium | reverse complement strand
GTGCAGAAGCTGCTGGGTATCTCCGACTACATGCACGCGCAGCGGCGCCGGTTGAGCGAGGTCGAATACAACCGCCTGTCGGTGCGCCTCGAGCTGCAGGCCGACTATTTCGCCGGCGTCTGGGCGAGGCGCGCCGAGCAGAAGTTCAGGTTCCTCGAGGCCGGTGACCTGGAGGAGGCGCTCGGGGCGGCCAGCGCGATCGGCGACGACCGCATCCAGCAGAAGGCGCAGGGGTACGTGGTCCCCGACTCGTTCACCCACGGCAGCGCCGAGCAGCGGGTGCGCTGGTTCACGCTGGGCCTGCGCTCCGGTGACCCGGCGGCCCACAACCCCTTCGACGTCCCCTTCGACGAGCTGTAGCGCGCCGTCCCCGCCCCGGACCCGATGGCCGAACAGGAGCAACCAGATGCGATGCCGCGGCGCGGTTGGAAGCGGCGCCTGTTGACGGGGACCGTCCGGCGCGCGTTGCGCTACGCCGCCTGGACGGTGTTCGGCGGCCTGGTGATGGGGGTGGTCGTCGCCGTCAAGTTCCTCAACAGCAAACCCGACCTGACGGTGTGGCACGAGGCGAGGCTCGGCGAGGAGTTCCGGGAGGGGGACGTCGACACCTTCGCCGGCTACCTGGAGCTCGAGGCGCGCCTGTTCGCCGAGCTCGGGGAGAAGGTCTACGGGAAGGTCGATTCGGGCGACAAGCGGCGGGTCAACCGGTACGTCCGCGGCAGCATCGCCGACCCGGCCCGCTGGCCGAGGGACTGGAACCGCAGCTTCGAGCTGGTCCCGGAGGAGGTGCGGGCGGGGGTGCTGCTGCTACATGGGATGTCGGACTCCCCATACAGCCTGCACAACCTCGGCGGGCGCCTGCACGCCGCCGGCGCCCGGGTGTTGGGGCTGCGGATCCCGGGGCACGGCACCGCGCCGTCGGGCCTGTTGAAGACGAAATGGGAGGACATGGCCGGCGCCGTGCGGATCGCGATGCGCCACCTGGAGGAGCAGTCCGGCGGCGCCCCGCTGTATATCGTCGGATACTCCAACGGCGGCGCCCTCGCCGTGGAGTACGCCCTGCGGTGCCTGGGCGACGGCTCCCTGCCGAAGGCGGAGAGGCTGGTCTTGGTCTCGCCGTCGATCGGCGTCACCCCGATGGCCGCCCTGGCGGTGTGGCAGAGCCGTCTTGGCCATGTGTTAGGCCTCAACAAGCTGGCCTGGAACGCGGTGCAGCCGGAGTACGACCCGTTCAAATACAACTCCTTCGCGCTCAACGCTGCCGTCCAGGTGCGCCGCCTGACCGAGGAGATCAGGAAGTCGCTGGGGGAGGCTTCCGCCGCCGGGGGGCTCGGCGACTTCCCGCCGGTGTTGGCCTTCCAGTCGGTGGTGGACGCCACCGTGTCGACCCCCGCCCTGGTCGATGTCCTGTTCCGTTCGCTACCGGAGGGGGGGCACGAGCTGGTGTTGTTCGACATCAACCGGGTGGTGGAGATCGAACCGCTACTGACCTCGGACCCCAGCGCTGCGATCGGCTCGCTGACGGCGGACGGCGGGCTGTCGTTCACCTTCAGCCTGGTGACCAACCGCGACCCGGACAGCCAGGAGGTCGTCGTCCGCACCAGGCGCCCTGGCGGCGGGGGGACCGAGGTGGCGGAGACCGGCCTGTCCTGGCCACGGGGGATCTATTCCCTGTCCCACGTCGGCCTGCCGTTCCCCGAGACCGACCCGCTCTATGGGGGGCCGGCGGCGGGGGAGAGCCCGGGGATCAGCATCGGGCCGATCGCCCTGCGCGGCGAACGCGGCGTGCTGAGCGTCCCGCCCGGGGCGATGCTGCGCCTGCGTTGGAACCCCTTCTACAGCTACCTCGAGGGGCGGCTGGTGGAGACGCTGGGGTTGGGGCCGTAGCCGTTCCGGCGGGGTGGGATTGCCCGTGACGCCCGACGTCCCAGACCGGTAGGGCGCCCTCGACGAGGGCGCCGTGGGGGCGCCGCCGCGGGGACGATGGGGCACCTTTGTCATCGGGTGAGCCCCTGGATGCGTTGCACCCTTTTCGCCCTACTAGGAGAAAGGGATTGACCCTGGGTCGGTGGCTGCGCTTCGATGCCACCTGATGGTTGTGCGGGTTGGGGCTATGATTTTGGGGGGAAGTTATGCGGGCTGGTCGGTTCGTGTTCGCCATCATCGTTGTTGCGCTTGCCTCCCCGCCCGAGCTATTCGCCAAAGCCGAGCGCGCCGCCCGCGAGGCGGCCGACGGCCCGTGACCACCTCCGGACGATCTCTAACGACAACCCCACCATCTGATTTCAAACCCGTAACCGGGATCGTAACCCGCCATTCCCAACCACACCCAAGCTATGAGAACTACTTCCACCCAGCACAAGATCCTTTTCTGCGTCATTGCGCTCCTTTGCCCTGCGATGCTTGAGGCGGCGACCCTTGTGGGGGATCACACGATCACCGCCACAGCGGGCCCCCCAGCCGAAGCCGGCAACCTGACCCTCGAGGGATACCTGTTCACCATAGACAGCAACTCGACATTGGGGGGCGTCACCCTGCAGTACTTGGAGCCGGGCGGCACGGCCGAGATCTCGCACATCGCCAACGCCACCTCAGCGGCGAACTGGTTCTGGGGGCACGACAACGGTCCAGGCTTCACCGCGCAGATGGACCTGAACAAGGACAACGTCCTGAAATTGGCCTCCTCGACCTCCAACGCCATCGAGCTCGACCCGAAGGACGGGGAGATCCTCATCGGCACCGCCAAAGTCGTCACCGACGCCAGCCTGGCCGGGACGCTGGCGGGCAAGACCGTCCCGGGAAATCTCAACATCGGGGGGAATCTGGACATCACCGGCGGAATCGACCGAGACGGGATCACCCTCCTCTCCAAGTATGGCGCCTACCCATGGCTAAAGGAAAACCAGACCCACTTCGGGACGGTCAGCCCGACGTGGCCCGTCCCGATGGCGACCGACGAGTATATCGACACCAATGGTGGCATCGCCACCCAGCACTATGTCCCCCGGAACGTTGGGATATGGCAGTGGCAGAACAACGACAACGGGAATGTCCGGACCGCAATGCATCTGATTTCCTACAGGGGCTCTTGGCTCTACCTGCTCGACTCGGCCGCGACGAGCGATAGCTATGGTCGGTGGATGGGGGAGAACGGCTGGAACGACCACTGGTACCTGCAGCTGACAGGTGACCCGCTCGGGACCAACATCTTCAGGCGCCCTGTCGTGATCCAGGAGTCGTTTCTCGTGGGCGCTGGCTCGTCCGCCCCTGGGAATGAGTCCACCGCGCTCGGCGAGGCGACGACGCACGGGAAGCACTCGACCGCGGTCGGCCAGGGCGTCGCGCAGTCCTATGGCTCACTCGCCATCGGCTACAACGAGGGGCGCCACGACACGGCAGACACCACAGGCCGGACGGAGTGGAAGGGGGACGGGAAGCATTCGGTGTTCGAGGTCGGCGTCGGCACCTCCGCCGACCGCCGCAACGGGTTTACCGTGCTCCAGGACGGCACCGTCGAGGTGGGCAAGAAGCAGACCGACAGCACCATCCCGCTGAAGATCAACGCGGACGGCACGGTGGTGCTGTCGAAGGCGCAGGGCGACGTGTCGATGGGCAGTTACGGGGAGTAGGGGCACGCGCCAAGGACGGGGTCAAAGGACAGGGAAGGGGTCAGGCCAATCTTCGTGCTTAGTCTCCCCATTGGTAGCAGCGCGACCTCCTCGGTCGGGGCGCTGGTGCTACCGCGGCCGGATCTCAAGGAGCGCTTCGAACAGCCGCTGCTTATCTCGCTCCGAGAGATGCTTGGCGGTGATCGCCCGGTCGAACTTGGCGAACTGCGACCGCTCGAAGCCGCCATGTTCGTGGACATACCCGGCGATCCCACCGACGATCTGGTCGCCGAGGCGGATCAGGGCGGGGCGGATCTCTCCCTCGAGATCTTTCGATCGCCTATCCGTGGGGTGGGAGAGCAACTCGGCCCGGTATCGGTATTGGATCGCCTTGGCCGCCGCGATCTGGGCTTTGAAGAAACCCTCGATGCGCTCCGGGTCGAGCCCCTGCTCGGCGGCGGCGGCCTTGGCCCTGGCCAACACGACTTTCTCGCGTTCGACCTCCTCGACGGCGACATGGTTCCGCGCCTTCCACAACGCGACGTCCTCCATGTGGGCGAGGCGCCGGTCGATCGTCTCGAACAGCGCCGCCGCAGACGGTCCCGCGCCCGCCTGGGTGAGGGGCGCGCCGAGTAGGAAGAAGAGGAGGAGGGATCGCATCGGGGAATCGCGGATGCCCGTCACGCCCCGGGGGTCGCCGCCGCCCCGGCCAGGCGCTCCCGGATAAAGGCGGAGTGGGTGTCGGTGTAGGTGCGCTCGATGATCTCGGCGATCGACTCCGGCGGCGGGAAACCCGAGGAGAAGCCGGGGAGGTGGGGGTCGACGGCGAGCTTCGCCGCGTCGATGAAGTGGCGGAGGAGGTCGGCTGGGTTCTCGTCGCCCACGGCGATCCGCATCAGGGTGGGGGTGAGGCCGCTGGCCGCCAGCGCCTCGCGGTCGAGCTCGGAGTGGGTGGTGAGCGCCGGGCAGGAGACGATGGTGTTGGACTGGCCCAGCGAGATCATGTGGCCGAAGGCCGGCGACAGGGAGTCGAAGAGGCTCTGGAAGGCCCCCCGCGGCACCTCCGGCAGGTCGACCGTGAGCAGGGGGGCGGGCAGCCCGAGGAAATGGTATTGCTCGCGGTTGCTAGAGGAGGGGCTGCCCGCGGCGCAGCTCGAGTTGACGGTGATCGACGGGTGGGCGGAGAGCACCTCGGTGAGCGCGGCGGTGTTGATGCACTTCTGCAGGACGCGCAGCTCCATCGTCTTCATGCCCTGCAGGACCTCGTATGCGGCGTCGGCGGCGAGGAAGGCGCCCTTCACGTAGTAGACGTTCCAGAACAGCGTCCCGTCCCAGGAGTGGGTGCCGTCGTCGAAGCCCTTCGGCAGGAACATGTCCTCGTTGCGCGCGATGACGCAGCCGGCGATGGCCGAGCCGGTGCCGACCATGTCCTTGGTGTAGCTGTGGATGAGGAAGTCCGGGCGCTCGGCGCGGTCCTCGCGGCGTAGCGGGTTGGTCAGGAAGGGGGTGCCGACGGTGGCGTCAAGGACGACGCGGATGTCCTCGGCGTGCGCCAGGGAGCACATGGCGGGGACGTCGAGGATGTCCCCGTGCGGGTTGCAGGGGCTCTCGAGGTAGAGGTAGATGCGCCGCCCGTCGGCGAGGCGGCCGGCGTGTTTCTCCCGCACCCGCGCGATGCACGCCTCTAGGGACGCGGCGTCAAGGCCGTCGAAGGTCTCGACGGCGATGTCGAGGTTGGCGGGTTTGGCGAACCAGTCGTTGATCAACTGCCAGGCGCCGCCGTAGATGTTGCGGCTGGAGATGAGGATGTCCCGGTGGCCGAGCAGGTGGGAGAGCGTGGCGTCGATGGCCGCCATGCCGCTGTTGAAGTTCCACGCCATGTAGCGGCCGGCGGCGGGGCCGCACTCGAGGTCGACGACGTGGTTGGCGAGGGCGATGGAGGTGGGGTTGAGGAGGCGGGAGTAGATCTCCAGCATGAACTCCTTGCCCTTGAAGGCGTCCTCGATCCACTCCGAGCAGGCGAAGATGTAGGTGGCGGTGCGGGCGATGACCGGGGTGGCGGAGAAGATCGCGGTGACGTTGTCGAAGATCGGGTAGGGGCCCTTGGCGGTGAGGGTGCCGGGGGACTGGCCGAGGGACTGGTAGGAGGCGCGGAAGGGCGACTGCAGGCCGTCGAGGAGCTTGGCGATCTGGAAGGTGAGAAACTTCTTGGCGTTGAACAGCGCGATGCGGTCGGGGTGGTCGAGCTTGCGGAGCTCCTCGAAGCCGAGCCCGAGCAGGGTCTCGGCGTCGGCCTGGCAGCTGTAGAGGTGGGTGGCGACGGACAGCAGCGACCGCCCGTGTGGCGACTCCGGGTCGATGTTGAAATGGGCGAGCTGCTCGGCCGCGAGGTCCGCGGCGGTGTCGGCCTGTGTGGTGTTGCGCTTGGGCGAGAGCAGCTCGCCCATTTCA
>JANQMB010000246.1 GCA_028280355.1 Verrucomicrobiales bacterium | reverse complement strand
GCATAACCAGCGCATGCAGCCAACCCTTAACCCTTCCGTCACTTATCCTGCGGAGCAGGATGCGCGCCTTCAGGCGGGTGGCTGATGCTGGACGTTCTGCTCAAAAAAGATGCGCCTCCTAAGTCTCTGCCTGATCTTCTGTATCGTTGGCTGCGATAAGGTGCCCACCGAGTCGCGAAGTGACAGCGAGTTCCCCAAGGGTTTCCAGGGCGACTGGATATTCGATGAGGGAGCCGCAACATCGGCAATAGATAAGATGCCTATCGAAGAGGAGGCGAAGCTTAAGTTGCAGAGTTCGTTCATCGGAATGATCCGCAACGAGAGTAGGAATGTGGATTCTACGGGAAGGATCACTGGTGGTTCATATCCAGATGAACTTGTAGTTCGCCTACATGTTGTTGAAGAGAGGCAGGATGGAGTGGTCGTGAGGGCTTCAAATTCGATGAACCCAGATGCCATCCAGTTCACGCTGAACACGATTTCGAACGGCGTTTGGAGATCAAGGCTCTTGGACGATTCGCTTAATCCTGTTGAGGGGATGCCAGACGACTTCTGGAAGCGCCCAGAACAAAAATCAGCAGGACAAGGCGTGGGTGGACAACCCGCTACCCCGCCTCGAGTCGGAGATTGAACCTTGATGAGAACCCTTTACCCTAAATCGGGCTGGCGCTCCCGGTGGCGGGTGCCACCACTTCGACGTTAGGTGTGAAAGGGAAACACTCGAACGCGAAGCGGGCACTGGCCTCATTCCTAGGGGCAATCCAGTTCGGAATCATTTGGGTGCTGGTGACTGTATTGATGGGGTGCTCGGTGAGCCTTGCGCCATCCGAGCTCTTTGCGCGCGCGCTACCCGGAATGATCGTCGGCGGCGTGGTCGGCTGGCATTTTCCTTCGATAGCGCTATTCTTATCCATGTTCTCTATCGGCGACACGTAGCGCAGATTTTCCCCTTAGGCCTGAATAGGCGGATTCAAGAGTGAAGTGCAACACTGAGCGTCGTGCGGTGTGAAGAGGCTTTGGAATGGCGGTGAGTCAGAGTGTTATGCTAGGGTTTTGGGCAACAGGTCGTCTGGCGACTTCCGGTTGAGGCATTTGCGGATGCGCCATGTGAGCGCGGCGCAGGCGTCGTCGATACGCCCCTGTGGCAGCCCCAGGAGGGAGGTGCCCTTGGGCAGGTACTGGCGCAGCAGGCCGTTGGCGTTCTCGATGGTGTCCTTCTGCCAGCTCTTGTACGGGTCGGCGTAGTAGACCTTGCAACTGAGGTCGTGTTCCAGCTGCTCTGCGCATGCGAACTCGGGCCCGTTGTCAGTGGTGATCGAGCGAACCTTCAGGCCGTCGAGGAGCCGCCGTGCGGCGGTGAGCACCTCCCCGGCGTCCTTGCGTGGGAGGAAGCGGGCGATGATGTACCTGCTCTTGCGCTCGACGAGCACGAGGGCGGGGCGCTTGCGCCCCCTGCCCTCGTGCAAGTCCATTTGACGGGCTGCGCCCGCCCTGCGGGCAGACCTTAAGGTCTGTCTACCTCCGCTCCGGTTCCCAGTGGCCGTAGTCGCGCCGCCGGGCGACGCGCTTTGGCCTGGAGTGGATGCTTCGGCGGCCGCCGCGCCGCCTCTGGCGGGCGGACGGGCCGGTGCTGTATCGCCGGCACCTTTCGCGCGTCCTGCCGCAGAAGCGTAGCACGTGCTAGAGCAAGCCGCCCGCCGCATGATCCTCCCAGATCCGGTTGTAGATGGTCTGGTGGCTGACCGGCGTGCCGAGCTGGCGCATGGCCTCGGCGGTCTGTTCGGGGCTGAGACCCTCGCACATCAGCTCCACGGCGCTGTCGAGGACCCCGTCCGGGATCCTCCGCCCGCAGCCGCGCTGGCGGGCCTTGGCGGCGCGCTCCGCCTCCTTGTAGCGGTAGGGGCCGCCGGTGGCGTTGCGCCTCAGCTCCCGCGAGATGGTGGACGCCGACCTGTTGAGCAGGCCGCCGATCTTGCGCAGGGAGAACCCGGCGTGGTTGCGCAGCTTCTCGATGCTGTTACGTTCGGTCAGGGAGAGCTGTCTGTAGGGCATAGTACGGGTTGTCGGTTTTAGTAGGTCGCCATCCCGCCTGCACAGCAGGCACCGATCCCAACCCTTTTTGTTGCACTTACTTTTGAATTCCCATTAGCGCCGAACAACCGGATGCAACCGACCCTTGACCCTTCAGTCAGTTATCCTACGGGGCATGATGCATGCCTTCGGGCGGGCGGCTGATGCTAGGCGTAGGCACGAGAAGCAAGACGCGCACGGTCACCAGTTGATCACCCTCCGCCCCCATAACCATGAATCCGATGAACAGAAAACTGAAAGCCATAACTACCCTAGCGGCATTGGTCGTTGTCGTCCCCATGCCCCGTACGGAGGCCTGCACGGGGATCACGTTGAAAGCAAAGGACGGTGCGGTCGTCTATGGGCGCACTTTGGAATGGGGGCAGTTCCCCATGAAATCGCGAGTGATGATCACGCCCCGGGGCTACGAGTTTGGCGGCACCACGCCCGAGGGGCACGGAAAGGGGCACAAGTGGACAGCGAAGTTCGGCACCGTCGGCATCGAGTTGCTCGAGAACGACATCATGGCGGATGGCATCAATGAGAAGGGGCTAACGATGGGGCTCTTTTACCACCCCGGGTTCGCGGAGTACAAGAAGTTTGATCCCGCCCGCGCCGATAGGGCGATCAGCCTCGTCGATCTTGGCCCCTACGTCCTCGGACAGTGCGAGACTGTCGCCGGGGCGCGCGAGGCTCTCGCCAAGGTGGATGTGATCGCCGTCACCCACCCCACGTTCGGCTTTCCTCCCCCGGGCCACATGATCGTCACCGAGCCGTCGGGGAAGGCCATCGTCGTCGAGTTCCTAAAGGGTGAGACCGTGATCTTTGACGCCCCGCTCGGCGTGATCACCAACTCGCCCACATACGACTGGCATATGACGAACCTGCGCAACTACATCAATCTCTCCGCGGTCGCGCTGCCGACGAAAACCGTTGAAGAGATCGATTTCGCCCCCCTCGGGGGCGGGAGCGGGATGATCGGGCTCCCCGGTGATTACACGCCCCCGTCCCGCTTCGTTCGCGCCACGGCGTTCTCTAAGACCGCGCGGCCAACGGTCGATGGCCCCGAGACGGTCTACGAAATGTTTCGCATCCTGGACAACTTCAACCTCCCGCTGGGCGCTGCGGAGGGCTCGGACGAAGCAGAAGACGGCGAGTTCAACGAGCGCAGCGCGACGATCTGGACAACTGCGCACGACACCAGGAACAAGGTGATGTACTTCCACACCCAGCACAACCGGCGCGTCCAGATGGTCGACCTCTCGAAGATCGACTTTGCTGGCTTCGACGCGATCAAGCGCGTCCCCTTCGGGGAGAAGAAGCAGGACATCAAGGACATCACCCCCACCAACTAGTGGCTAACGAACGGATGCCGCTAGCCCTCGACCCGTCTGTCACTTCTCCTGGGGAGAGGGACGCGCGTCAGCCTGCGGGTGCTTGATCCTCGACGTCAGGGCAGAAGACTTGGAGACCTACGCCATACGGCTCCTTCCGGGACAGGATCTGAAGCGGGAGATCGATGCTCTTGTGCGGAGCGAGAAGTGGGATGCTGCCTGCATCCTGACCGGGGTCGGAAGCCTGGATCGGGCGGCGATTCGCTTCGCGGACGCCGAGGTGGCGGAGATTCTTGAGGGGCCGCTGGAGATTGTTTCTCTTGGGGGGACTCTTTCGCAGGACGGTTCGCACCTCCATATCTCTGTGGGCGATAGCGCTGGGGTCGTATCTGCTGGTCACCTGACAGAGGGGGCGGTCATCTATACGACGGCTGAGGTCGTCCTCGGAGTTCTCCCCGAATGGAGTTTCACCAGGGATCTCGATCCGGCTACCGGGTTCGTTGAACTGTCGGTAAGGCGCAGGCAGGGGGGCGGGGGAGGGGAGTCCTGAACGCGCGCGCACAAGATTTGACCGCAACAAGCCCAGACGAGCAGATGCAGCTTTGATGTCCGGCTAAGGGGGGCCGACTAGGGCATTTTAAACGGAGATGTGACCTCTGCGGGGAGGGGATCTCGCGCCAGGCGGCGGCCTCGTCGAGGCCGCCCTACCTTTGCCCAAGGCGTCCGCGCACCCGCGACGCGGTAGGGCGCTCTCGATGAGAGCGCCGCGGGGGCGACGCCGGCCTCGTCTGGGGGGGCAACTCGTTTTAATATGCCCTAGGCTGCCACTTTGTTTTTCGGCGGACAGGAGGGGCAGCAGCAGAGGTTCCCCAGATGGGTCGCTATGAGAAAAAGCCCCCCAGCCGTCGTCAAGATGCTCGCCATCGGAATCTCCAGGCGTTGGCTCCCATCCTCTTGAGCGACTAGCGAGGGACAGCAGGAATCTGTGCAGCCAGTGCCCTCATCCGTCTCGTAGGATTGATCGTCCGCGACCGCAGTCGAGATTGTCGGTTCGGGGGTGTTCGCCAGATATGGGGCTGCGGCGCCAGCGAGCACGAGGAGGACCCCAGCCGTGCCGATAGCGAGAACCCATGCTCGGCGGTGCCGTCGATAGCCCTTCGACATCATCAGCGCGGCGATCGGCACGACCACAATCGCCATGCCCCAATGTGACGCGGGATGCGCCCATATTTTCCCAAAGGTCGGTAGCGCCAGTAGGAGGAAGGGGGTCACCGCGCAGTGGATGGCGCAAAGGACGGACGCGAACACGCCAACTCGATCGGCGTCGAACGAAGCGGCGAGGCCGCGGAAACCTCCGGGGGCAGGTACAGAACCGGTGGCTTCAGAACTCATGTTCACCAGCATGTATCGCCACATTTTAATTACTGCAAGTTCTTTGCATTAAAATCCTTCGGGGTCAGGAACTCCGAGGGGCGAGCAGGCAGTTGGGGATCCGCGATCTCGCCGGCGGCCGGGAGGGGTGGGAGCTTCACCGGAAAACGGGTATCCGAGTTGATCTCCCCGGTTGAGGGTATGCTAGACGGGAGGTCGGATCTTCTCGGCGTGGCTCTACATAAGCTCGCTGGAGTAGTCCGATGGCGCGAGGTCTGACCCGGGGTTTCGTGCGCATCACCTGCCCCTTCGGGCTTCGGGGGCGGATTTTGGTTCATGCTCTTGACTTCTGAGTCTTAAACGATCCAAAATATTACCTGATAGTCTGCTTCTCGCGCTATGGGTTGCGGGAAGGGTTGACACCTCAACACATCAGTCCAATGAAAGATCCAGTCTTCCTCTTGCTTCGAGTGACGCCCCTCATCGCGGCGGCGGCGATCCCGGCCTCCGCCGATACGCTCCACGACAACGGCGTGGGCGTGGCGGGTATCAACAACGCCTTCACATCCGATGAGGACGCCAACATATCCGGGGGGATGGGGCGGCGAGTGGCCGACGACGTCATCTTTGCCACCCCCGTCACGATCACGGGGATCGAATGGACGGGGGGGTATTTCAGCTCGAACGACACGGGGGCATCGGACGCCTTCCAGATCTCGTTCTACCAGGACAACTCCGGCGAGCCGGGCGCCCACATCGCGACGGTCAACGCCGGCAACAGCGTCAACCGGACGGACTCGGGCTCGAACTTCTTCGGTGGCGGCGTCAATATCTATAGCTACTCGCACCAGGGTTTTTCGCAGTCCTTGCCCGCCGGAAGGGTATGGATCGCGATCTACAACGACACGGGCACGGGCGGGGACAACTGGGCATGGGCGGGATTCTTGGGCGCGGCGGGGGTAGGGCACGCTGTCCGGGACGACGACACGTCGGACGGGTTCAACAGTTTCAACGTCCTTGCCGGGGGGGCGACCCGGGTCGACATGGACTTCAAGGTGTGCGGCACGGTGGATGGCCCCGCCATGGTCCCCAAGTTCAGCAGCATCACCTATTCCTCCGGGTTCCTCGGCATCACCGTGACCGACATCCCGGTGGGTGAGAGTTTCCACCTTCGCCGATCCAGCACCGGCACGGGGTTCAGTGCGTTCAACCCGGCGAGGAATTTCACCAGCGCGACGTCCTTCCCGATCTTCATCCCGGTCAATATCACCAATAACCCGAATGGCCTGATCCAGATCTTCGAGGGGCCTTCTCCCTAGGTGGGCGGGCTTGACGCATGGGGCGGAATTCGTCATTCTCGCATCTAGGATCACCTGGGATCTAGGTCGCAGGTGGCCCGCCACGGACGCAGTGGGGACATGAGCGACTACAACGACATCATGAGGCTGATGGTTGCGGGCGATGTCGCCGGGTTGGAGGAGATCGCACAGTCCGTTGCCGGGTTCCCGTCCGGGAAGGACGATTTCCTCGGGCGCTATTGGATCACCAACGCGATCGACTGCGGGACGGCAGAGGTGGTCGCATGGATGCTCTCTAAGGGGGCGCCGGTCGGGTTCCGCGATGACGAGGGCTTCACCGTTCTTCATTCTGCGATCGACCGTGAGAAGCCGGATCGGACAAGGGTCATGTCGATGCTCCTCGAGGCGGGCGCGGACATCAACGCCCGGGGGGTCAACGACTGGACCCCGGCTCACCACGCCGCCGCCCGCAATGATGTCGAGGCGCTCAAGTTGCTAGTGGAGGCCGGTGCCGACCTTGGTATCCGGACTCAGATCGACGGGCATGCGACCCCGCTGGAGGAGGCGGAGATACTAGGGGGCTCGCCGGAGGCCCTCGCGTTCCTGCGTAGTAACAGGGAGGAGGGCGCGACGCCTAGGGCATTTTAAATGGAGATGTGACCTCTGCGGGGGGGGATCTCGCGCCAGGCGGCGGCCTCGTCGAGGCCGCCCTACCTCCGCCCAAGGCGTCCGCGCACCCGCGACGCGGTAGGGCGCTCTCGATGAGAGCGCCGTGGGAGCGATGCCGGCCTCGTCTGGGGGGGTACAACTCGTTTCAAGCTCTAGTCCCTGGACCGATGCGAGATCGAGGACGCCGCATGGTCCGACCGGTCTCGCCAGATACTCCGCCGGATGCCCACCTACCGCAGGCGCCAGCAGACGATCTCCTTGTCGCTGCGGGCGAAGATGTGCCCGTCTGAGTAGGCCGGGTGGGCCCAGGTCTTGCCGGTGATCTGGGCGCGGGAGTGGATCGTCATCCCGTCACGGCCGAGGGTGAGGGATAGCAGTTCGCCGTTGGAGTTGAGGGCCAGCGCGCGGTCGTCGCGCTCCCCGTCCCTGGCCCAGACCATCGTGGCCTGCGGGTTGCGGCCGGCGGGGGTGAGGCGGTGGCCGTCACCGTCGTCCCAGAGGCGCTTGCCGCTGGCGAGTTCGAAGCAGATCAAACCTTTTGCCCGGTCGAGCAGATAGACCAGGCCATCGCGGTACAGCGGTTGAGCCATCAGGCCGCGGATGTCGGTCTCGTCCTCCCAGAGCAATTCGGCGTCGCCCGGTCTGTCCCCGAGCCTGATCGCCTTGGAGCCGTGCCAGTAACCGCAGACCAGCACGGTGTCGTCCTGGTAGATCGGCGTGGCGATGGAGACGCCGTTCTTGATCTTGTAGGGGATCGACCAGAGGACCTCGCCGCTGTGCGGCGACATGCCGCGGACGTGCTCGGGCGTCCAGGCGAGCATGAGGTCGCGGCCGCGGTGCCTCACGAGCACCGGGGTGGCGTACCCCGCCGGGTCGCCGGAGCCCCGCCAGCGCTCGGTCCCCGACCTGGCGTCGAAGGCGACGTAGCCGCCGTCCGGGGTGCCGAGCTGGTAGATGACGAGGTCTTTCCAGGTCGTCGGGGAGGCGGCGAAACCCCAAGTGGGGCGCTTGGCTCCGAGCTCCCCCTCGCCGTCCTTCGACCAGATCACCTCGCCCGATGCGGCGTCCAGGCAGTGGGCGTGTCCGGCCGCGCCGAGGGTGTATGCCCTGCCGGCGTGGACCGTCACCGAGGCACGCGGCCCGCTGCCGTAGTCGAGGCCGTCGTAGCTGGCGTCGTAGCGGTGGGTCCACAGCAGCTCGCCGGTCTCGGTGTCGAAGCAGAGCACCCGTTCCGCGTCCTCGCCGGCGGGCCTGTCCATGGTGTATGCCTTGCCCCCGGCAACGGTCACGCCGCTGTATCCGCCGCCGATCTGATGTCTCCAGGCGCGTTCCGGGCTGTCGATCGCCAGCGGCAACCCTGGGCACTCCCAGCTTCCGTCACCCGCCGGGCCGCGCCACTTTGGCCAGTCGGCCGCAGCGGCCGCAGCGGCCGCAGCGGCCGCGGCGATGGCGGCCACCGGAAACGATAGCGCGAGCATGGCGGATCTCGGGTCGGGCATCGGTGTGACTCTAGCGTCGGCCCGGGGAGACATGAAGTCTTTCCGGCGCCATCATTCTAGAGCATTTCATAGCGAGTTGTACCCCTTGGATAAGACCGACGTCGCCCCCCAATGGCGCTCTTATCCTCGCTGCGCTCGGCTCTGCCGTTTGGCTCCGCCATGGAGATGCGCTTCGCGCTGGCAGTGGCGAGATGTCCGAGCGCGGTGTGGAGAAGGTGTGGGTCCATCTAAGATGCCCTAGCCCTTTGCGGAGGCAGGTGGCGGTAGGAGGGGCGGTATCTTGCCGCCCTTCGACGCACTCCCAACAGGGCGGCAAGATGCCGCCCCCCCTTTGCGGTCACGGAAAAACGCGATCTGTCCTAACCCGTCACCCGGATGGTGCTCGAGCCGCCGGTGCGGCGCTCGACGACGATCTGGGTGGCGATGCGTTCTTTGAGCAACTCGACGTGGGAGATGACGCCGACGGTCTTGTCCTGCAGGCGGAGCGCCTCGAGTGCGGCGAGGGCGACATCTAGCGAATCGGCGTCGAGGCTGCCGAAGCCCTCGTCGATGAACAGCGAGTCGATCTGCACGTTGCGCCCGGCGAGGTCGGATAGGCCGAGCGCGAGGGCGAGGCTGGCGAGGAAGCTCTCGCCGCCGGAGAGGCTGGCCATCGGGCGGGCGGCGGAGGCCTGGAAGAGGTCGATGATCTCGAGGTCGAGGGTCCCCCCGGCCTTGCGGGCGAGCTGGTAGCGGTCGTTGAGGCGGGCGAGGTGGCGGTTGGCGTGGCGCAGCAGGATGTCCAGCGAGAGCCCCTGGGCGAAGACGCGGAACTTTTTCCCGTCGTGGGAGCCGATGAGGGCGGCGAGCTGTTGCCAGACGGCGAGCTGCCCGCGCTTCTCGGCCAGCGCCTTCGAGTCCGCGGCATGCTTCCGGCGTGTTTCGTCGTCGCGTTTGAGGGACTCCTGGTTGCGCGCGAGTTCTTCGGTCTCCGACTCGACCTCGGTTTCGAGGCGACCGTGGGAGGCGC
>JANQMB010000194.1 GCA_028280355.1 Verrucomicrobiales bacterium | reverse complement strand
GGATGTGCGGGAGAAAATCATCACACGCCATCCCCATTGAGTTGTGTGTACACGGTAGCCCACGGGTTGAAGGATCTAGACTTTTGTCAGTGAGGGGTGTTGGGTTTCGCGACCGTTCAACTCAACCTGCACGATTCGCCTAGACGCACTACTCGCTTGATTTAGACCTAGATTGTTGTATTGATTCTTGAGGCCGCCAGCCACACCGTCGACGGGTTCACCGGCGCCCCGAGTTTCGACTATACCCCCTTCAACGATCCCGATGCCTCCTTCGACGACCAAGGCCGGCGTCTGCACTGCCGGACGGAAGGGGCGACCTGGCGGTACACCTATGGGATCGCCGGGGCGCTTGCCTCTGCCGCGCACCCCGTCTTGGGCAACTTCTCCTACCAGTTCGACGGCATCGGCCGCCGGCTCGACTTCGACAGCGATCCCGCCGTCTCCAACGGCACCGACCCGCTGAACCAGTTCGGCGGTATCGTCGGAGTGCCCCAGAAGAGCCTCCTCATCAACGCCGACCCCGGCGCCCTCCTCTGGGTCGATGACGTCGAGAAGACACCCTTCACCGGCAGCTACACCCACCCCCTCACCAGCCCCGGGGCGGCGGGCGGCTGGACGCCCTGGTCGGTCAGGGCCGTGCTCGAAGGGCAGGGCGACCCCGGCGCCGCCCCCGACGCCGTTGCCACCCAGGCGGGGCGTGTCTGGTTCCCGCCCACCACCGGCACCATCAACTACGATGGCGATGGCAACCGGCAAGACGGCGCCGGCTGGGATTACGGCTGGGACTCTCGCAACCGCCTCGTCCGGGCGAGAACCAGCGACTACGCCACCGCGGACGCCGGCTGGGATCTCTCCTTCGACTACGATTCGGAGGGCCGCCGCTTCAAGAAGGAGATCAAACGAAAGACAACGGTGGATCAGGTGACCACCGAAGTTACCACCACCGTCACTTTCGTCTGGGACGGTTGGGATCTGCTTTACGAACGCCACGAGGACGGCGCGGGGGTTGTTCTCGAGCGCAAGTACGTCTGGGGGCTCGATATCAGCGGTAGCCATGGTGGCGCCGGGGGTGCCGGGGGGCTGATGCTGGTGCGCGAGACGAGCGGCGGCGGCACCACCGACTACTACCCCGTCTACGACGGCGGCGGTCACGTCGTTGCCCTGCTGGACGAGGCCGGGACGCAGGTCGCGAAATACACCTGGGGACCGTTTGGGGAACAGATCGAGGCCACCGGCCCGCTAGCCGATGCCAACCCCTGGCGCTACGCGACCAAATACTACGACGTAGAGACCGGCCTCTACTACTTCGGGTATCGCTACTACGACCCGGTGACCGGGCAGTGGCTGTCAAGGGAGCCGCTTGGGGAGGACGAGAGTTTGAACCTTTACGCCTATTGCCACAACGATCCTATTAACAAGGTTGATGTGTTAGGGTTAGCTGCGTTTCTCTATACGCCGAGCATGACGGATGAGGAGGTCATCCGTTACTGGAAGCGCCGTATGCTCAGTGCATACTCGGAAAGAGACCAACTATCGCTCGATGCACGATTGGAGGCACTTGGGCTCAAGGAGGCCGTGGATGGGGCGTATCACGAAGGGCATGTGGTGGAATTCCAGAGGGCCCTACTTAAGTTTGCGATTGAGGACGCAGAGTCGAAGAGTTCTTTCCCTAGAGCGTCCGCGATCGACGGGGCGACTGCTAAGCAGAGCTTGATCGACTATCGGTGGCAAGAGTTGATGGAATCTACTGCTGAGCATAGGCGGTATATGAACTCCATCGTAACGGTCGGTTCGAATATTCAATTTTCGGCTCCGGACAGTATCGCGGCTGCTCAGGGATTCTTCTATACGCTCTTTGCCGCAAGTCCGGAGTTCGCGTTGCTAGGGAGCGGGGTTAATGCGACGACCCGAACTTTGGGGGTTGGGCGCTTGATGCTCAGCGGACAGAATCTGAATCGAGCCAGGCTGATCTATGGTCTTCGGGCAGGATTGCAGAACGGGCCAATGATCGCAAAGGCGGGCTCTCAATTCTGGGCGGCTCCAATTGTCAGAACGTTCCTGCAGTCTCCCCAATTTGCGGCGCTGCCTCCAAAGGTTCGTGCAGTCGCTGCCCCAGGGACGGGAGTAATCACCAACAAGTTTCCGAACGAGGCGCTCCCAACTGATGGAAAGATATTTGGACAAGCCTCAATCTCGAATGGGAAGATTTCGCTTTCAGGCAGGCAGCTTCCTCGGGATGTTGATTTTGTTGTCACTACAGATGGGCGATTGATTCTGGGTCGAAGGCACCATCTCTTGGGCGATCGAGGTGATGTTTTGGCCGCAGGCCAGATGAAGCTAAATGGAAGGGGCGCTGTCAGGCAGGTTGACAATCTCTCTGGCCACTACCGGCCGACGCTAAAAGAGGCTGAAGCCTTCCCCGATATCTTCCGAAGCTTGGGGATCGATCTATCCCATACCCGATTGCACCTCTATGACATCCAAGTAAACTCAAGCGGGATGATTACAAACCCGCACTTGGTGCCAGCTGTGAACAAGGTTTTGAGATGAGTGCATTGCTAGACTTCTCGCGAACGATGTTCTCCAACTACGGGGATGGGCAGAAAGTTGGGATGGAGTATTTTCAGCCCTTCGAGGGGCAGCTCTCTCTCTCGGATTCGCCAGAGTTGATAGTTTTGCAGATGCGCAATTTTGATCTCAGGTACGTTCTCGATTTACTCTTGTCCGTTCCTGACATCTGGATAGAGATGGGATACCCAGATTGGATTAGGACCTTTGAGTTCGGTATGCCGCGCCCCAGTTTTGATAAGGTGCCGAGTGATATTGGCGGTTACGCCGATTTGGTCTTCCTCCACAAATACGTTGGGGTCGACGCGATAACAGAGTTGCTCCGACAGCCTTCGATTAGCGATCCTGAGAAACATCAAGTTCTCCAATACTGTTATTCGCATGCACCGCTATTGCTCTCTTCCGACATCGACAACGAGAATCTCGATGGTGATTACTTCGTCGCACTAGAGCTGATTGAAAGCTATCGGTCGAAGCTTCTTGGGAGCGGGTTCAATCCTGCCGAAATCGAATACCAAGAGCTTGCGGCGAAACTTTTGAAACAGTTGGAAGCGCTGGGAAAGGGTTGAGTCACGCGCTGTCGCCAAAACGAACTCCACCCAATGATATAAAGGGACAGACCCCTAAAAAGAAAATGCTTGATTGGTATCGCCTCCCCTCTTAACCTCCGACTATGCGCAAACCACGGAGTTTCTTGCTTGGCGATACCGGGCGGGCGAATGTGTATCATGTGGTGACCCGCACGGCGGCGCGGGAGATCTTGTTTGGCGACGAGGAGCGGGAGGCGTTCCAGAGAATTCTCTTTAAACAATTGAAATTCAGCGGGTTGCGTTGCCTGGCTTGGTGCTTCATGGGCAATCATATCCACCTGCTCCTCGAGGTGCCGGATAAGGGGGAGGCGCTTGCGGGGTGCTCGGAGGACGAGGTGTTCGCTCGGCTCGATGCGCTCAAGGGCGAGTACTCGACGAAGCTGTTGCTCGGCCAGGCGAAGCTCTATCGGGAGAACGGACATGCCGACGGCGTGAGGGAGATCGCCGACAGGGTCAGGGCGCGGCTGTTCGACCTTTCGGCCTTCATGAAGGAGCTCAAGATGAAGATGACTGCCGCCTACAACGCCACCCACGGGCGGCGTGGGACGCTCTGGGAGGGGCGTTTCAAGAGCGTGCTGGTCGATGGGGAGGAGGCGTTGAGGGCGGTGGCGGCCTATATCAATCTGAACCCGGTGCGCGCGGGGCTGGTCGAAAACCCGGAGGACTACCGCTGGTGCAGCTATGCGGCGGCGGTCGCGGGGGTCAAGGGCGCGCGTTCTGGGCTGGCCTCGGCGGTTACCGGTAAGGCCGGCTCGCCTTGGAGGGTCGTTTCCGCCGAATATCGCAAGCTGTTGTTCGGCTACGGCCTGGAGCGGGTCGGCGGAGGGACTGTGGAGGGGCGGCAGAATCGTCGGCGCGGGTTCAGCGCCGAGCGGATCGAACAGGTGTGGAAGGAAGGGGGGCGCCTGCCGCTGGCGGTCGCGTTGCGCTGCCGGGTGCGGTATTTCACGGATGGGGCGGTGTTGGGAAGCAAGGCGTTCGTGGACGGGTTCTTCGAGCGCAACCGGGAAGGGTTCGGTCCCCGCCGGGAGAGCGGGGCGCGGCCGTTGCGTGGGGCGCAGTGGGGCAGCATCCGGACCCTAAGAGACCTGCGTCTTGATCCTGTATCGTTGCCTGAGGCGAGCGGCTGACCTCGGGGGATTTATCGATGGCGGGATCGGCGCCAACCCGGCGCGACGTTGCGGTTCGCCGGATGTGACTTCTATTGTCGGTATGGACAGGGTCGTCGCCGCGGAGATTCTCGACGGCTTGCCGGCGGATGATCCCGATGCGGTCCGCAGCCGGCGCGACTTGCGTATGATCAACGCGGTGATGGGCAACAGCCGGTGGCTCAGGCGGGAGGTCGCGCGCCTCGCGCCGACGGGGGTGGTCGAGGTCGGCGCTGGCGATGGGAGCTTCCTGGCCTCGCTCGCCGAGGCGGGGGTCGGGGAGGGGGAACTGCTGGGCATCGACCTGGCGCCGCGCCCCGACGATCTGCCGACATCGGTGGGATGGCTCGAGGGCGACGTGTTCGAGTGCTTCCAGCCTCGCGCCTGCGTCGTCGCCAACCTCTTCTTGCACCACTTTGACGGGGCGCAGCTGGCGGCACTGGGGGAGGCGATGCGGGGGGCGGAATCGCTGTGTGTTTGCGAGCCGCTGCGCTCGCGCCTGGCCATGGTGGAGTCGCACTCGCTGTTCCCTTTCGTCGGCCGCGTCACCCGGCACGACATGAGGGTCAGCATCCGGGCGGGGTTCCGGCCTGGCGAGCTGCCGGACTTGCTCGGCCTCGGGGCGGCGGGCTGGCGCTGGAGCGAGTCGACAAACCTTCTCGGTGCCTACCGGTTGATCGCGACGAGGGGGGCGAGATGAAGAGGATCACCATCGCGGGGGGAGGGCTCGCTGGCCTTTCGTTGGGGATCGCGCTGCGCCGCAGAGGGGTTCCGGTCGAACTGCACGAGGCGGGGGCCTACCCGCGCCACCGGGTCTGTGGCGAGTTCATCAACGGTGTCGGCGCCAAGACCTTGGAGGAACTCGGGGTTGCCGGCCTGCTCGCCGACGCCTTGTGCCTTCGCAGCACGACGTGGTTTCGCGGTGCCGGGTCGATCTACCGGGCCGAGCTGCCGGTTCCCGCGTTGGGGATCTCGCGTTTTGTCCTCGATGCCCGGCTGGCCGACGCTTTCCGCGACGGCGGGGGCGAGCTCCACGAGCGGTCGCGGATGAAGCCATCAGCCGGGCGGGGGCTGGTGTGGGCGGCCGGCCGGAGGGCCGACGGAACGGCGCCGTGGTTGGGGTTGAAGCTCCACTCCAGGGGTCTGTCGTGTGCCGCCGACCTCGAAATGCACATCGGCCGCGGTGCCTATCTGGGGCTGGCGAAGGTCGGGGGGGGAACGTGCAATGTCTGCGGCCTTTTCAAACGGCGGTCGGTGGAGGGGAAGGGGGTCGATCTGATGTTCCGCTATCTCGAGGTCTGTGGGCTCGGCGAACTCGCGCGGCGGCTGCGCGGTGCGGAGGTCGACGCCGGCTCGTTCCTCGGGGTCGCCGGGTTCCGTTTCGGGCGCCAGCGCCGCGCCGAAGGGGGGCTCTGCGTGCTCGGCGACTCCGATCGCATGATCCCGCCGTTCACTG
>JANQMB010000287.1 GCA_028280355.1 Verrucomicrobiales bacterium | reverse complement strand
TTGCACGGTCAGCTGCGCGAGCCGGGTTTGAAACAGCGTCTCGCCGAGGCGGTCGGGAACGTGGGCGGGGGGGCGCAGGTCGATGATCAGATCGCGGTGGGCGACCATGTCGCTGGTACCGAGTGGGGGTCGATCCTGTTGGAGGTGATTCCGGCGCTGGTGATCGAGGTGGCGGATCTGCAGCTCGCGATGTCGGGGCAAAGTTTGGTGGTGGCGGGGACGGTCGATTCCGCCGCCAGGCGCAGCGCGCTCGCCGAGATGGCGGAGCAGGCCTTCGCCGACAGCGGGGTGAGCGTCGATGACCAGCTGGTCGTCGAAGTGCCGCCCGAGCTGGCGAGCCTGTCGATCGCGCGCAGCGAGGACGGGGTGTTGCGGCTGGCGGGGATGTTGGCGGACCCCTCGCTCGGGCGGGCTTTCATCGAGGCGGCCGAGGCCTCGTGCGGGCCGGAGACCGAGCTGATCTCGGCGATCGGGCACGGGCAGAACGTGGCCGAGGCGCTATGGGTGGAGGAGATGGCGAACCTGGTGCCCGCCTTTGTCGGTGCCGTCCGCTGGGGGGCGCTGTCGGTGCATGGTGACCAGGTGGCGCTGGAGGCGGAGGTGGAGGACCCGGAGGCCGGGGACGTCTTGCAGCGCCTGGTCGAGAACGCCTTTCCGCTCGCCGAATACAAGCGCGTGATCGAGGTCCGCGTCGCCGCCCCGGAGGGGCCGACCGATGAGGAGGTCATGGCCCTCGAGGCTGCGGTTTCGAAGAACGTGATCTACTTCGCGCCCTCCGCTGCGGACCTGCGGCCGGAGGGGGAGGCGAAGCTGGCGGTCCTGGCGTCTGCCTTCGCGAAAGTCCCCGGCGCCTCGTTGGCGGTGTTGGGGGTCACCGGCAGCGCCGCCGCCGACGAGGCTCTGGCGCGCCGGCGCTGCGGGGTCGTGCGCGAGGCTCTAGAGGAGCTCGGTGTCGAGTTCCTGTTGATGGAGATCGAGTTGCGCGAGCTCCCCGGGGGCGACGTCGTGGCAGGGCGCTACGAAAGCGCACACCGGGTGGAGTTCGAGTTGCGGTAAGGGGCGCCCGTGCCACCGCGCTCCTCCGGGGCTCCCTGAGGGGTGATATTGGCCGATTGAAGGATGCCGGGGTGGGGGCGACGATGGGCGCGATGGACGAACCGAGCGAACCGAGCTTGTGGAAGAAACCGGGCTTCGCCAAACTCTACGTGGCGCACGCGGTCAGCCTGCTCGGCGGCGCGATGGGGTCGGCGGCGATCGCGCTCCTGGCGGAGGAGCTCCGTCCAGGGGAGGGGGCGAAGGTGCTGTCGGTGACGCTGGTGATCCGCATCGCGGTCTTCGTGTTCGTCTCCCCCCTGGCGGGCCAGTGTTCCGATCGGATCGGGCGCAAGACCCAGATGATCGCCACCGACCTGCTGCGTGCTGCTGTGATCGCCGGGATGTTCTTCGTTACCGAGGTCTGGCAGCTCTACGTCCTGGCGCTGTTCCTGCACCTGGGGTCCGCCTTCTTCACGCCGGTCTACAAGGCGGTGATCCCGGGCCTGGTCGGTCCGGCCCTCTACCCGAGGGCGCAGGCGTACGGCACGGTGGCCTACAACCTGTCGGACATCATCGGGATGACCATCGGCGCGCTGGTCATCAAGCAGTTCGGTTTCCGCTTCGGCTTCGGCTTCAACTGCGCCACCTTCCTCGCCGGGGCGGTGCTGATCGCCACCGTCAGGCTGCGCGCCGCCCGGGCGCCAGAACCGGCGGGCCGGAGCTCCGACCTGCTGTTCGGGATCCGGAGGATGTTCGCGGTCCCCGGGTTGAGGCGGTCGCTGCTGCTGTCCCTTCAGCTGAGCATCGTCGGCGGGCTGGCGATCGTGTCGACGGCCAGCTATGTGCTCAACGAGCTGGAGATGGGCGAGGAGTTCTACCCGCTGGCCATGGCGGCGATGGGGGCGGGCTCGATGGTCGCGGCGATGCACTTCAGCCGCTGTGAGGCCTGCGGCAAGCGGCGCTGGTCGTGGTTGGTGCTGCCGGTGTTCTTCGCCGTCCTGGTGTCGGTGGCCTCCTTCGAGGTCTACGCGGTGCTGGTGGTGGCCTGGGTGTTCTCCGGCGCCGGGCAGGGCGTGTTCGGGATCGTCTCGAACAACCTGTTAGCGGACAACA
This sequence comes from Verrucomicrobiales bacterium, assembly GCA_028280355.1. Lineage (GTDB taxonomy): Bacteria > Verrucomicrobiota > Verrucomicrobiia > Verrucomicrobiales > DEV007 > JANQMB01. The sequence goes on along the minus strand of JANQMB010000287.1, from coordinate 2,609 downwards.
GCGGCGAGTCCGAGCGCCCCCACATCTACGCCGCCCATTTCGCGCTCAGCCATGCGGGGTGGGGGATCAGCTACCCGGTGTGCGGCTGGGTCACGGCCGAATACGGCTTCGCGACGGCTGCCTGGGTCTGCGCGGGGCTGTTGTTGTTGACCCTGTTCCCGACCCTGGCCAGCCGCCGCGGCGCGGCCCCGGCGGCGACTTGACCCGGCCGGCAGCGCGGGCGTCGGTGGGGGATGCGCGTGCACACCGGGCAGTTCGCCGTCGACACCTCCGGCAAGGGGACCTACGAGATCACCGAGCGGGTGGCGGCGGTCGTCGAGGAGAGCGGCGTCGGCCGCGGGGTGGCGACGGTGTTCGTGCAGCACACGAGCTGTTCGCTGGTGGTGATGGAGAACGCCGACCCCTCGGCGCGCCGCGACCTGCACGAGTTCTTCGATCACCTGGTTCCGGAGGACACGCCGTATTTCGTGCACACCTACGAGGGGGGCGACGACATGCCATCCCATATCCGCATGTGCCTCACCGACGTCGACAAGAACGTCCCGGTGATCGACGGCCGGATGGTGTTGGGGACCTGGCAGGGGCTGTTCCTCTTCGAACACCGCCGCGCCCCGCACCGGCGCAAGATCGCCGTGGCGGTGTCGGGGGAGTGAGGGGTGGGCGTCCGGCCCCGCCGCCGCGTCTGGCGCCCGACTGTCGACCCTTGCGCCCCCACCCCCGCCGCCGTAGGATGTCGGCATGAAACGCGGATTCTGCATCGCTCTCGCCGCGGCCCTCTGCCCCGTCATCGAAACGTCCGACGCCGGGGAGGTCGTCAAGAAGACGTATTACAACTCCAAGGGCGAGGCGGTCACCGGCTATGTCTACGAGGCCGGGCGGACGCGGCGGAGCTACGAGCGGCGGAGCAACCGCATCCACCTGCCCTACGGGTACGGATACGGGTATGTCGGCTACGGCTACCCGACCAGGGTCTACTCCGCGAGCTGCGCCTACCGCTCCCCGAGGGTCTACCACCGCCGGGCTTACCGCGGGCCGGTACGCGTCCACAGCGGGCGCGCCCCGACCGTCCGCAGCCACCGGCTGGGAAGCTCGCGGCTCGGTGCTCCAGCGGGCCTGCGGCGGCGCTAGCGGCAACTGGGTAAGGCTTTGACCCCTGTCGATGGACCCCGGTCGCGAGCGCGTAGCATTCGGTGGCTTTGGTGGGTCGCCGCTTTCCTCCCCCCGCAACTGACGACCCCGATGGCGGCCGAGGCACCCGAACCCCCGCGCGCCACCCGCGGGTCGCACGTCCATCGCGAGCACGGGGTCGAGCGGCCGGATCCGTACCACTGGTTGCGCGAGCGGGGGAGCCGCGAGGTCCTGGGTTACCTCGAGGCGGAGAACCGCTACACGCAGGCGGCGATGGCCGAGGCCGAGGCGCTGCAGAAGGAGCTGTTCGAGGAGATCAAGGGGCGCATCAAACAGGACGAGGACACCTATCCGGTGCGCTGGAAGAACTACCTCTACTACTCGCGCTACGAGAAGGGCTCGCAGTACCCGCTCTATTACCGCCGGCCGGCCGGGGGCGGGGAGGGGGGGGAGGAGCAAGTCACGCTCGACGTCCCGGCGATGGCGAGCGGGCACGAGTACTTCGACCTCGACGAGGGCGACGTCAGCCCGGACGAGCACCTGCTCGCCTATTCGGTCGACACCGAGGGGCGGAGGATCTACACGCTGCACGTCAAGGACCTGCGGACCGGCGAGGTTTTACCGGACGCGATCCCCGAGGTCGATGGCGGCCACGCCTGGGCGGCGGACAGCGAGACGCTGTTCTACACCAAGCAGGACCCGGAGACCCTGCGCAGCTACCAGGTGTGGCGCCACCGGCTGGGTTCGCCCGTCTCGGAGGACGTGCTGGTGTTCGAGGAGGCGGACGAGACCTTCAGCTGCGACGTCTTCAGCACCAAGTCGGAGCGCTATGTGGGCATCGCGTCGAGCCAGACCCTGAGCGACGAGTTCCGGCTGCTCGACGCCGCCGACCCGCGCGGGGAGTTCGTCGTCTTCAGCCCGCGCCGGCGAGGGCTGGAGTACGACATCGAGCACTACCGCGACCGCTTCTACATCCGTACCAACAAGGGCGCCGCCGACTTCCGCCTGATGTGGACGCCGGCCGACGCCACCGGGGAGGAGAACTGGGAGGGGGTCACCGGGGGGGGCGACGGGGTGTTCCTGGCCGACTTCGAGATCTTCGACGGATACATCGTCACCGAGGAGCGCGAGGGTGGCCTGAACACGATCCGCGTGCGCGAGATGGGGGGCGGAGGGGGCCACAGCGTGGACTTCGGCGAGCCGGCGTACGCGGCGTGGACCGATGCCAACTTGCAGTTCGACACCGAGTGGTTGCGCTACGGCTTCAGTTCGCCCAAGACGCCGAACAGCCTCTACGAATACAACCTGCGCACCCGCGAACGCCGCCTGCTAAAGCGCCAGCCGGTGCTCGGCGGGTACGACCCTGACCGCTATGCCACCGAGCGCCACCTGGTGGAGGCGCGCGACGGGGCGCGGGTGCCGCTGTCGATCATCTACCGGCGCGACAAGTTCGAGAGGGACGGGTCGTCGCCGCTGCTGCT
>JANQMB010000121.1 GCA_028280355.1 Verrucomicrobiales bacterium | reverse complement strand
GGGGCTCAGGTTCTCCAGCGGGAAGGTGGTCACCTTCCCAGTCGTCGTCTTCAGCGTGATCTTGCCACCCTCGAGCGAGACGAACTCCGCCTCGACCGTGTGTTTTCCAGAGACGTCTGTCCACGTACGGCTTCCCGCGGTGACCGTGGCTGCAAATCCTAAGCCCAGGCTCACCAGAGCCGATAGGTATCTTTTTTTCGTTTTCATTTTTCTATTCGCTCTCGATAGCAGGACGGCAATCGCCCCCCACCCCGGTGCCGGGCGCCAGCTTGTGCTGCAGTTCGAGGGCTGTCCAACCCATGATGGCAAGGAGGCCGGCAGAGGCAACCCGGTCCCGGAGATCCAGCGGCTATCCCCCGATCGCGAGCCCCTTCACCTCGAAGGGCAGGTCGATCTCCTTCGCCCCTTCGCGGACGTGGATCCGCAGGGTGGCGCCGGCGAACAGCTCTTCGGAGCCGGAGATGGAGTGGTCGACCGTGTCGCCGAACGAGCTGCTCCCGCTGCCGGTGCCCTTCAGCGGTTTCCCGTCCGCCCCAACCAGCTCCAGCCCGGCGAAACCCCTTGCCCCGACTTTCATGCCCACCTCGATCCTGATGTTCTCGCCGAACTCTTTGCGCTTGAACGTCAGATCCAGACCCACGGCGGCGAGCGTCCGGTCCTTGATCGGTCCGGCCGGGCGCTCGAGCAACTTGTCGAGCGCGACGACCTTGGCCGTGCCGCCGGCCAACACCTTGACGGAGCCTTTGACGCTCTCGACGGTCGCAGCGCCCTCCGGCACGTCGCCCTCGTAGTCGATCTCGACCCGGATTCCCCCCTCAGGGTGCTTCGCAAAAAAACCGGTCTTGGAGCGATCGATCATCTCGAAGCGATCAGCCCAGAACCCCTCGCTAGGTTCGAACGCCTTCCCGCCGATCACGGCCGGCTCCGCGACGAAGGGCCCGACGGCATAGGCCGCCGCCGCGGCACCACCAGTGAGATCCACCTTGACCTTCAGTTGGTTGCTGCTGGTCTGGTTGCCGTCCCCGTCGACACCGACGAACTGCGACAGGCTGGCTTTCGCCGTCACCTCGACGTCCCCCTCGATCGGCATAGGAACCCCGCCCCCGGCCAGCGACTTCGCGAACTCGCGGTCGGCCGGACTCAGGTTCTCCAGCGGGAATGTGGTCACCTTCCCGGTCGTCGTCTTCAGCGTGATCTTGCCACCCTCGAGCGAGACGAACTCCGCTTCGACGGTGTGTTTCCCAGAGACGTCTGTCCAGGTGCGGCTGCCGGCGGTGGCCGTGACTGCAAATCCCAAGCCCAGGCTCACCAGGGCCGATAGGTATCCTTTATTCGTTTTCATAGCGGGGCGAGTATCCCCTACTGGCGACGGGCCCGCCATTACAAGCCGCCGCCCCCTTTGTAAGGACAGGCCCCACCGCCGCTAGCCGGCACCCTCCCACACGGCGAGAAACTCCCGTGCGGCGGCGGGGTCGTTGAGCACCAGGCCATCGCCGGTCTCCTCACCTTTCTTCATAACCCGCAGGCGTCCACCGGTATCGGGTGCCAGCTTGCGCTGCAGCTCGAGGGCGACCCGGCCCATGGTGGCGCGGACGTTGACCTCGACCACGTGCCGCAGCGCCAACTGGCAATCCGCACGGCGATACACCATCGCGTCGACCCCGACGGGGCCGCAGTATCCGTCCAGCAGCCGCGGCAGCTCCTCCGCGATCCGCCCCCGGTAACAGCCCTCGACATCAGCCTCCCGAAAGAGGAACTCAGCCACCTCCCGACCCAGCAAACGACCCCAGACCGGAGCGACGCTGACGCCTCGAAAGCGCCCTGCATCGTCGTTCTCGACCACCGCCCACCCCACCCACGTCGCGCCACCGGCGCCCAGCTCGTACTGTGCCGAGAAGTCGAGCACCCTTTCGAGCCACGGCTCGGCGACGACGAAGCCGTGCTCGGCGATCACCCCGCCCAGCTGACGGCGGAGATCTTCGCTGTCCCGTTCCGCTTTCAGATGACCGCGCCCGGCGCAGGCGAAGGGCGCCTTGAACAACACCGGCCCCGCACCGAGAGCCGCCAGGGCAGAGCCGACATCATCGCAGCGCGCCCCAGCCGCGACCCCCGCCACCCGCTCTTCGAGCCGCAGGCCGATCGCCTTCGACAGCCACTCCGCCGGCACCGGGTCGCGCCACCGCCAAGGGACCTTCTCGGACACCCCACCGGCGAGCGGCCTCAGCTGCTCCGAGGCGTCCGGCGACCAGGCCCAGGGGCGCAGGCCGCCGAGCTTGCGCCCGTCGAGCACCCCGGGCTGCGCCGCCGCGACGATCTCCGGCAAATCCAGTCCCGCCCGTTTCAGATGCGCGAGATGCCCCAGCGACGGCGGGCGCCGCATCAGCAAGATGTCATCCCTCCGGCAGAGCGCCAGCATCACCATCTCCAGGTCCTCCTCCATCGCCCGCTCGTATCGGTTGGGCGCGAACCTCCCGCCGCGCGCGAACGACTCGGCGTTCGGGTTGAACCAGTGCACCACCGGCGTGCGCCCGCGCGACTGCTCACAGACCTCCAGGTGGCCGATGAAATCCTCGTCGAGCCCCGCCAGGCGCCTGCCCTCGGCGTCGAACGGCGCCATCCCCTTGGCCTTGGCCGGCGCGAGCGGGAAGCTGAGTACTTTGCCGAAGGCCTCCCAGTCGGTGTCGCCATGCCCCTTCCAGCGCCGGAACCACTTCAGCCCGTGCCCGACGTGGCCGATCTCGTCGCGGTAGATCTTGTCGAGGACGGCGGCGGTGGCAGGATCCCCGGCGGCTCGGAAGAGGGCGGCGTAGTGTCTGGAGAAATCGAGGTTGGCCTGCTCGAAGGTGAGGTTGAGGCGCGCGACGAAGTCCATCGCCGTCTCACACGGCGCGACCAGACGCCAGAGGTAACCGTTCACCGGCAGCTCGCCGAACTCGACGCCGCACTCCCGCATGCGCCGCAGGTAGAGCTGGGTGTGGACCTGCTCCTCGCGCATCGCCGCGTAGACCCCGGCCCGGTATTCCGCCGGGGCGTCGGGGAACTTGATCAGGTTGAGCGCCATCAGTTCCGCGGCGAGCAGTTCGTGGTTGGCGAGGAAGTGCAACAACACCCCGCGCTCCCGCTCCCCGTCGATCCTCGACACGCCCGGGAAGCCCGCCCGCGTGCCCAGGTCCGCGATGCGCAGGCCCGCCGGCCTGCCGGGCGCGTCCGGCACCGCCGCCGCCGTCCCGCGCCCGCCATCGGGCGCGTCCGGCGGCCCGAGGAGCAACTTCTCCTCCAGCGTCCCCGCGAACAGCACGCGCTCTGCGATCTCGCGGACCTGCATCACCCCGTCACCTCCTCGCGAACACCGCCATCGCGACGTGCCCGTCGCCCGCCTCCTCGTCGCCGAAGTCGCCGAGCGTCTCGACCCCGTCGAAACCGGCCGACCTCAGCAGCAGCTCGATCTCGTGTTTGCCGTACCAGCGCAGGCGCGACGACTTGATCTCGGAGTTCAGCGTCTCCCCGTCGGCACCGACCACCTCGAGGCGGTGGGTGACGTCCATCAGCTGCTCGCAGCGGTCGAGTTCGGCGGCGGCGTGGCAGAGCGCTCTGCGGCCGTCGCCGAGGGGCTCGTCCTTCTCCAGCCGCCAGACCCCATCGAGCGACTCGTGGGTGATCTCATACCAAGGGGTGAACAGGCTCATCGCCAGCAGGCCGCCCGGCTCCAGGTGCGCCGCCATCCGGCCCAGCGCCGCCGCCGCCGCCTCGCGCTCCGCCAGCAGCTGGAACGAGGCCCCGGGGACGAACACCGAACGGAAGGTCCGCCCGAGGTCGAAGTCGACCATATCGCCCCCGACCACCTCCGCCGTCAGACCCTCCTCCGCCACCCGCGCCCGGCAGGCCTCGACCATCGCCGGCGACGAGTCGAGCCCGACCACCTCGACACCCGCCTGCGCCAGCGGCACCAGCACGCGGCCCGTCCCACAGCCGAGGTCGAGGCAGGCGCCGCCCTGCTCGGCGGCGACGTCGGTGTAGAGCGCGACCTCGTCGAGCTCGTCGCCGCCGCGGAACAGGTCGTACAGCTCCGCCTCGAGACCCGTGTACTCTTTTCCCGGCATCCTGCCCCATCGCCCGAAATTCGACGTTCGTCATTCCCAAATTCGGTATTAGAGTCCCCCTCCCATGCCCGCCAGCATCGGCAATACCGAAACCCAGTTCTTCCGCTACGACGGCGCCGCCGGGCCGTTCGCGCTGCGCTGCGGAGAGAGCCTGGCGCAGTTCGACCTCGCCTACGAAACCTACGGCGAGATGTCGCCGGCGCGCGACAACGTCATCCTCCTGTTCCACGCCCTGACCGCCAGCCAGCACGCCGCCGGGCACACCGCCGAAGTCCCCGGGCTCGCGGTGGAGTGGGACAAGGAATGCCAGGCGGGCTGGTGGGACAGCTTCGTCGGGCCGGGCAAAGCCCTCGACACCGACCGGTTCTGCGTCGTCTGCGTCAACTACCTCGGCGGCTGCTACGGCTCCACCGGTCCGGCCTCGACCGACCCCGCCACCGGGGAGCCATACGGCGCCGCGTTCCCTCGCATCGCGATCTGCGACATCGTCGACTCGCAGGTCAAGCTCCTCGACCACCTCGGCGTCGAGAAACTGCACGCCACGGTCGGCAGTTCGCTGGGCGGCATGATGGCGCTCAGCCTGGCCACCCGCTACCCCGAACGGGTCGGCACGGTGGTGCAGATCGCCAGCGGCGTCGGCACCTCCGCCCTGCAGCGCATCCACAACCTGGAACAGATCGGCGCCATCGAGGCCGACGGGAACTTCCGGGGCGGCGACTACTACGACGGTGGGCACCCGGAGCGCGGCCTCGCCCTCGCCCGCATGATCGGCCACAAGACCTTCATCTCGTTGCGCACCCTGAACCGGCGGGCGAGCGACACCGTCCGCGACGGCATGGAGGAGGACGACTCGTGGTATCAGCTGCAGAAGCCCATCGAGTCCTACATGCTCCACCAGGGCCGCAAGTTCGTCCGCCGCTTCGACGCCAACACCTACCTGCGCATCATGGACGCGTGGCAGAGCTTCGACGTGCTCGCCGACGCCGGCCTCGGGAGCTACGCCGAGCTCTTCGCCCGCTGCCGGCACCAGCGCTACCTGATCTTCACCATCGACTCCGACGTGTGCTTCTACCCCGACCAGCAGGAGCGCCTCGCCGCCGCGCTCGCCGAGGGCGGGATCGCGCCGATGCGCATCACCGTCCACTCGGAGAAGGGACACGACTCGTTCCTGCTCGAACCGGAACTCTACACGCCCCACCTCCACTACACGCTCGACGGCGCCGCCGGCTAGCGGCCGGCCGCCGGTTCCGCGCTCGGGGGGGCGCGTTTTGACAGTGCGCAAAAGGTGATGACCGGCTAGGATCTGACCCCGAAACAAGGCATCGACAACCCCACCACACTGATGAGCCGCCGCCAGCCCGAGATCTACCTCGACCACAACGCCACCACCCGGACGCTGCCCGCCGCCGCGGCCGCCGCCCACAGCGCGATGGAGAGCCTGTTCGGGAACCCGAGCAGCTCGCACACCGCCGGGCTCAGGGCGCGCAACACCCTGGAGACCGGGCGCAACCTCTGCCGGCGGCTGCTCGGCGCCGACTCCGGGCGGATCGTCTTCACCAGCGGGGCGACCGAGGCGATCCAGACCGCCGTGTTCTCCGCGCTCTGCGAACTGAAATCGCGCCGCGCCGCCGGCCCGCCACCGGCGGGGAAGCGGTTCCTGCTCTATGGCGCGACCGAACACAAGGCGGTGCCGGAGGCGCTGCGGCACTGGAACGGCCTGCTGGGCATCGACGACGAGGTCGTCGCCATCCCGGTCGACCGCGAGGGGCAGCTGGACTTCGCCTTCCTCGCGGAACACGCCGCCTCGGCGGACATGGTGTGCACCATGGCGGTCAACAACGAGACCGGCGTGATCCACCAGCTCGACCGAGTCGAGGACACCATCCGAGACCGCAACCCCGAGGTGCTGTGGATGGTCGACTACGTGCAGGGGCTCGGGAAACTCGACCTGAAGATGGGCGAGACCACGATCGACTACGCGCCCTGCAGCGGGCACAAGCTATATGCCCCCAAGGGGATCGGCTTCCTCTACCTGCGCGACGGCGCGCCCCTGACGCCGCTGCTGGCCGGCGGGGGCCAGGAGAGCGGGGCGCGGTCGGGGACCGAGAACCTGCCCGGCATCGCCGCCCTCTCGGCGGTGACCGGCAGCCTGCTCGACCCGGACGACGGCACCTTCCGGGACGGCGCCACCATGCGGGGATACCGGGACCGCCTGGCGGCGAGCCTCGCGGACGCCTTCCCCGGGCTGCATTTCAACGCGCCATCCGAACGCGCCATCCCGACCACCTTGAACTTCTCGGCCGAGGGGCTGCAGAGCAAAGAGCTACTGGACCTCTTCGACGCCGCGGAGGTGCGCGTGAGCTCCGGCTCCGCCTGCGGGTCAGCCGTCCAGGGCTCCTACGTGTTGGAGGCGATGGGGCTGGAGCAGTGGCGCTGCGACTCGTCGATCCGGGTCTCCTTCGGCCCGGCGACCACCGGGGACGAGATCGAAACCGCCTGCGAGCGCATCGCGGCGATGGGCCGGGCGCTGTCGAAGTGCTGCCTCGGCCCCGAGGTCGCGGACGGCGGGGCGGCCGCCGCCGACGAGATCAGGGACGGGCTCGTCCAGTTCAAATACGGCTCCGACTGCAGCTGGGTAGTGGTGAGCAACTCCAGCCGCAACTGCATCATCGTCGACCCCTTCGAGGCGATCATCGCCCGCATCTGCAACCTCGTCCGCTGCCAGCGGCTCAACGTCCTGGCGGTGCTCGACACCCACCTGCACGTCGATCACGAGTCGCCGCGCGCGGCGCTCGTCGAGGCTCTGCGCCCCTTCCTCGCCGAGGGGGCCGACCCGGACGACGTGCTGGGTTTCCCGGCGGCCCCGGACGGGGAGGCGACGCTGGGCGACGGCTCCCGGGCCCCATACCTGAAGATCGACGACTCCCTCGCCGTCGCCTCCACCCCGCTCCCCGGACACACCACGGTGAGCCAGGCCTACCTCGTCGGTGAACTCTCCGACGGGACCGGCGGCGCGACGCTGAAACCGGAGAGGGTGCGCTACGCCTTCACCGGCGACAACCTGCTCATCGGCGGCATCGGCCGCACCGACTTCCCCAGCAGCGACGTCGGGGCGCTCTACGAGTCGTTGCAGAGGCTGCCGCGGATCGTGGCCGACACCACCCCGCTCTGCCCCACCCACGACTACCACAACGGCTTCTGCACCACGGTCGGCGCGGAGCGGGAACACAACGCCCTCCTGCGCCGCACCATCGACCCGGTGGCGCCGCTGTCGCCCGACGACTTCGTCGCCGAGAAGGCGGTGGTGGACGGCGGGATCACCGACGACACCAACCCCGAGCTGGTCTGCGGCCTCATCGACGCGGGCGCCGGGGAGCGCTGCGAGATCGACCTCCCGCCCGGGGAGGCCGCCGCCTTCTTCGCGGAGCACCGGGACGCGGTGGTCATCGACGTCCGCGAACCCCACGAGCATGACTTCGTCCGCGACTGGTCGGCCATCGGGCTCGGCGGGCCGCCGGACAATATCCCCCTCACCAGGATCACCGGTTATGTGGCGAAATGTTTGTTAGATGACCGCGGCCGGCAGACGGCGGAGCGGGAGTTCATCCTCCTCTGCCGGAGCGGCCGGCGCAGCGGGCTCGCGGCGCAGATGATGCGCAGGATCGGCTTCAAACGCTCCTGGAACTTCGCCGGGGGGCTGGCCCTCGGGGACGGCGACCCCGGGCGGGGGCGGGGGCGGGAGCTCGAGGAGGAGTACACCATCTAGCCCGGGACCCTCCCCTCGCCCCAGGGCCAACCCCGCTCGCCGTGCTGCCCGGATACATCGCCATCGTGCTCATGGGGGTTACCCTGGGGCTGATCGGCGGGGGCGGCTCCATCCTCACCGTCCCCATCCTGGTCTACATGTTCGGGGTCGAGCCGGTGCTGGCCACCGCCTACTCGCTGCTGGTCGTCGGCGCGACCGCCCTGGCCGGCTCGCTCGGATACCTGCGCCGCTCGCAGGTGGACGTGCGCGCGGTGTGCGCCTTCGGGATCCCCTCTCTGGCCGGCGTCTTCCTGGTGCGCAAGTTCCTCGTCCCGGCGCTCCCCGACCCGGTGTTCACGCTCTGGGGCCACGCGGTGGACAAGGGCCTCCTCGTCATGGTCGCCTTCGCGACGGTGATGCTGCTGGCGGCGCTGGCCATGCTGGTGCCCTGGCGGGGCAGCGGGGCGGCGACGCCAGCGGCCCGGCGGGGGCACGCGGCTCCCGCGGTGGCCGCCGAGGGCCTGGTCGTGGGCGGCGTCACCGGGTTCGTCGGCGCCGGCGGGGGTTTCCTCATCGTGCCCTCGCTGATCTATTTCGTCGGCCTGCCGATGAAGAAAGCCGTCGGAACCTCACTGGCGATCATCGCGGTGAAGTCCCTGCTCGGCGCCACCGGCGACCTCGGCCGCCTCGGGCCTGAGGACTTCCGCTTCGTCATCTCGCTAGTCATCGCAGCGATCCTCGGCAGCGTGGCCGGCGCCGCCGCCTCGAGACGGATATCCGGCGAGCGCCTGAAACGGGGTTTCGGCTGGTTCGTGGTCGCCTGCGCGCTGGCTATCCTGGCGCGCGAACTGGCCGGGGGATAGGCCGGCCGGCGGCCCGCGCCGCGGCCTAGGGTGTGTTCACGCAAAGGGGCGTAGCGCCTCGACGGCGAGGGCGAGCCGGATGGAGGCGGGGAGGGTGACGTCGACCGTGTCGAAGCGAGAGAATAGGCACCAGAAGCCGCCGTTGCCTCCTATCGAGTCCGCAATGCGCCGACTGTGGGCGGCGGGAGGCCGCCCCTCCATGGAGGGGCGGCATCCTGCCGCCCACGGAGTAGGCACCGCTATCCTCCCAGGATACCGGCCGACCCGTCCCGATCCCCGCGACCGGGGTTGGGGATAGCATTCCCATGAGGCCGGCTCGTTTGACCTTTTTGCGTAAACACGCCCTAGGGGTCGCCGAGATCCCATGCCCCGCGCTCGCGCCCGAGGCGGAATTCGCCGCCGCTGCCGGCCACCTCGCGGACCGTCAGCTTCTCCCCATCGAGATCCACCGCCAGAGATTTCGACATCGGCATGAAGGCGCCGGTGTTGATGGCGAACTTTCCGCGCTTGCGGTGAATCCGCGCGCAGTGGGTATGGCCATAGATGATGAAGCGCGCGTCCGGGCGGAACTTGTCGCGCAGCGCGTGGGCGACATGGGGCGAGCGGAGCCAGGTCGCGAGGATCTTCATCGGCCGCCCCGGCGGCCAGCTCTCCATCAAGACCGTCTTCAGGTTCGCCAGGCCGCCCGGCCGGCAGGCCTTCCGCACCCGGGTCTCGGCGGCGATCCGCTTCGCCGCCTTCAGCCGCAGCTCGAGGTCGTCGAGATAGCCGGCAGGATACTCGGCGCGCACCTCCTCCAGGACCACGCGCATGTCTGCGATCAGCTTGCTCCACGGCGAGACGTCCTCATAGAGGATGTCGCCGTGGGTGAGGAATACGAGCCCGCCACGGAGGTCGAAGTGGTGGTGCCCGCTGATCTCGGGGTCGTGGTTGCCGGTCATGAAGATCGGCCGCGCACCGAGCTCGGCGCAGAGCGCCTCGAGGGCCGCCCTCTGGGCCAGCGCCCCCTCGGCCAAACCCGCCTTGCGCAACTCGAAGGTGTCGCCGTTGAACAACAGCGTCCGCGCGCCCTCGAACACCGGCCGCAACCCGGCCACGTCCCCGACCCGGCAGCCCGGGTGGGCAAGGTGCAGGTCGGACAGAATGCGGATCGGCCCCTCGAAGTCCGGCGCGCTCAACACGGGTCGTGGGGAGGTTCTGGAGAAATAGACAAGGTTCGCGATGCGACTTTCCGGGACGGACGCCGGCTCCGCAACACGCGATCGCAAGCGGCGGCCAACGCGCCCCGCCTAGACGTTGAAGCGGAACTCGACCACGTCGCCGTCCTTCACCTCGTAGTCCTTGCCCTCGATGCGCAGCTTGCCGGCCTCGCGGGCGGCGGCCTTGGAGCCGAGCTCGACCAGGTCGTCGTATCCCACCACCTCGGCGGCGATGAAGCCGCGCTCGAAATCGCCGTGGATGACACCTGCTGCCTGCGGCGCCTTGGCGCCGGCCGGGATCGTCCACGCCCGCGTCTCCTTCTCGCCGGTAGTCAGGTAGGTGCTGAGGCCGAGCAGGTGGTAGACGGAGCGGATCAACGCCGAAACACCGCTGTCCTCGACGCCCATATCGGCGAGGAACTCCTTCGCCTCCCCCGGCTCCAGGTCGATCATCTCCTCCTCGATGCGCGCCGAGATGACGACCGCCTCGGCCCCGTGCGCATCCCTCGCATACCCGCGAACCTTGGCCACCATCGGGTTGGACTCCGGGTCCGCCAGGGCGGCGGCGAGCTCGTCCTCGGAGACGTTGCAGGCGAAGATCGTACGCTTGGAGCTGAGCAGGAAGAACTCGCGCATCACCCCGCGCTCGTCGTCGCTCAGGCCGCAGGTGATGGCCGGCCTGCCGGCGTCGAGGTGGGGCAGGAGCTTCTCCATCACCGCCAGCTCGGCCTTCGCCTCCTTGTCGCCGCCTCGCGCCTTCTTCTCGCGCGACTCCTTGCGCTTCTCCAGCGCCGCGTGGTCGGCCAGCACCAGCTCGGCGTTGATGATCTCGATGTCGCGCAGCGGGTCGACGCTGCCCAGCTCGTGGATGATGTCGTCGTTCTCGAAGCAGCGCACCACCTGCACGATGGCGTCGGTCTCGCGGATGTTGGCGAGGAACTTGTTGCCCAGGCCGGCCCCCTCCGAGGCCCCCTCGACCAGGCCGGCGATGTCGACGAACTCGATCGCCGCGGGGACCGTCTTCTCGGACTTCGACATCTCGCCCAGCACCCCCAGCCGCGGGTCCGGGACGGTGACCACGCCGACGTTGGGGTCGATGGTGCAGAATGGGTAGTTGGCCGCCTCCGCGTTGCGGTTGCGGGTGACGGCGTTGAACAGCGTCGATTTCCCGACGTTTGGCATCCCGACGATTCCGGCCTTGAGCATAGGGCCGGGAGACTAGACGCGGGCGATCCGCCGCGCAAGAGTAGCTGCGATGCCCGCCAAGCTCGACACCGTCGTCACCCATCTCGACCGCCACCTGAAGGTCGACCAGACCCCGGACTACCCAGGTGCGCTCAACGGCCTGCAGCTGCGCGGCGAGGGGCCGGTGCGCAGGGTGGCCGCGGCGGTCGACGCCGCCCTGCCAGTGGTGCGCGAGGCGGTGGCGAGCAAGGCCGACCTGCTACTCGTCCACCACGGCATGTTCTGGGGCGGCGCACAGCGGGTCGACGGCGCGCAATACGAGAAACTCAAGCTGGCCATGGACGCCGGCATGGCGATCTACTCCAGCCACATCCCGCTCGACGTCCACCCCCGGCTCGGCAACAACGCCCTGCTCGGGAAGGCCGCCGGCCTAGGCAACCCGGAGCCGTTTTTCGAATGGAAGGGCATCCTGCTCGGCCTCCGCTACGCGGCGAACCTGCGTCGCGACACGCTGCTGCGGCGGGTCGAGAAAGCGGTCGGTTCCCCCGTCCACCTCGCGCCCGGTGGGCCGGCGACGGTGAAGAAGGTCGGGATCGTCACCGGCGGCGCCGGCTCCGAGGTGGCGGCCGCCGCCGCCGAAGGAGTCGATACCTTCATCACCGGGGAGGGCCCGCACCACAGCTACACCCTAGCCGAAGAGCTGGGCGTCAATCTGATCTACGCCGGCCACTACGCCACGGAGACCTTCGGCGTCCGCGCCCTGGCCGAACATCTGGCGAAGAAGTTCCACCTCCGACACCACTTCATCGACCACCCCACCGGACTCTAGTTCGGAGATCGAAGATCGGAGTTCGGGCCTCGGGGAGCAGCGGACGCGGTCTTCGAACTCCGATCTCCGGACTTCGATCTCCGACCCCATGAGGCTACGCCGCGCCTTCTTCGAACGCGATCCGCTGACCTGCGCCAGAGAGCTCGTCGGCGCCCGGCTCGTCTGCGGGAGCTGCTCCGGAACCGTCGTCGAAACGGAGGCGTACACCGCCACCGGCGACGAGGCCGCCCACACCTTCTTCCGACCGAGCGCCCGCGAGTTCGTCGCCCGCCACCGCGCCGGCGCCGCCTACGTCTACCTGAACTACGGGATGTACTGGCTGGCCAACGTCTTGGTCAAGGGGGACGGGGGCGACGGCTTCGTGCTGCTGCGCGCGCTCGAGCCCGAGCGGGGGATCGCGGCGATGCGGCGGCGGCGGGGGAGAGAACGGACGCGCGACCTCTGCTCCGGTCCCGGCAAGCTGACCATCGCCCTCGGCATCGGCGCCGAGGATCACGGCGGGAGCTTCGTCGGGCGGGGGGCGCGGTTCTGGTTCGAGGCGCCGGGCCGGCCGACAGAGGTCGAGGAGGACGTCCGGGTCGGCATCACCCGCTCCGCCGAACTGCCCTGGCGTTTCCTGATGCGGGACAGCGAATACGTCAGCGTACGCAAAAAGGGCGGGTGACCACAGCCACCCGCCCCGTGATCTTCACCCTTCCGCCACAACCCCTAGCGTTCAGCACCACCGAGGGGTAGCGAAGCACCCGAGGTCAGCAGTACCACCGAGGGGTAGCAAATTCCCCCAGCGCAGCGCAGCGCGCTGGGGGAAAAGCACCCGAGGTCAATAACACCTACTTGCCGCTGTAGTAGGTGCCCGGGTCGGGCTGCGGCTGCGGGGTGTATCCGGTGTCCTTCGACTTGCAGGCACCGAGGGTCAGCAGACCGAGGGCGGCGGCGGCGAGAGAGATAGCGCGAATCGTCTTCATGGTGTTTTCAGTTTGGTTATATGATGGATGATGGGCGGGGTTGTCCGTTCGCCCGGACGCTATCACCAGGGGGCGCCGCTTGGCAAGCGGACACTGGGCGAAGCTCAGGCGATCACGCTCACCGGCGCACCGGGTTCGAGCAGGTCGAACAGCTGGATAACGTCCCGGTTGGCCATCCGGATGCAACCGATGCTGGCCGGCCGGCCGAGACGCCCCTCCTGGTTGGTGCCGTGGATGTAGATATAGCGGTCGCGCGTGTTGGCGTTTTGCTCCTCGAGGCCGTTGAGCCACAGGATGCGGGTGAGGACCAGGTCCTCCTCGACGGGCTCCGCCGGGTCGTAGAGGCCGACCGGCTCCCGGCCCTTGAACACCGTCCCCAGCGCCGCCCCGGCGCCGATCTTCTCGCCGACCTCGAACTCCCCCAGCGGCGTCTTGTGGCTGCCCTCCTCGCTGCCGAGACCGAACTTCGAGGTCGAGACAGGGAAGCTGGCGAGCTCCCGCTGCCCCTCGAGCACCCGCAGCCGCTGCTCCGCCACCGACACCTCCACGCGGCGCCGGTCGCTGGATGCCTCAGCCTCTGAAGTTTGCATCGGGGTAACGAGACGCTAGAATCCCCGTCCCGCAAACGGAACCATGAAAGACCAACCCACCATCGCGATCGCCGGCGTCACCGGCGCCGTCGGCCAGGAGATGATCGCCTGCCTCGAGGTGCGCGGCTTCCCCGCCGGCACCCTGAAGCCGCTGGCCTCAGCCCGCTCGGCCGGCAAGACCGTGCGCTTCAGGGGCGAGGAGGTCGAGGTCGAGGAGCTGACCGCCGACTCCTTCGCCGGCGTCGACATCGCCCTGTTCAGCGCCGGCGGCGGGGTGTCCAAAGAGTTCGCCCCGGCGGCGGCCGCGGCCGGGGCCGTGGTGGTCGACAACTCCTCCGCCTTCCGCATGGACCCCGAGGTGCCGCTCGTGGTGCCCGAGATCAACCCCGACGACGCCCGGGCACACCGCGGCATCATCGCCAACCCCAACTGCACCACCATCGTCACCCTGATGGGCCTGAACCCGCTCCACCGGAAGTGGGGTTGCGAAAAGGTGGTCGCCTCCAGCTACCAGGCCGTCTCCGGCAGCGGCGCGGCCGGTATCGCCGAGCTCGAGGCGCAGGTCGGGGCGATCGCGGCAGGGAACCCGGTCGAGAAGGGCGTCTACCCACACCAGATCGCCTTCAACGTCATCCCGCAGGTGGACGCCTTCCTGGACAACGGTTACACGCGGGAGGAGATGAAGATGGAGAACGAGGGGCGCAAGATCCTCGGCGCCCCCGGGTTCAAAGCCTCGGTCACCTGCGTGCGGGTGCCCGTCTACCGCTCCCACTCCGTCGCGGTCACCGCACAGTTCGGCTCCAAGCCCGATGTCGCAGAGGCGCGCGAGCTGATCGCCACCGCGCCCGGCGTCGACGTCTGCGACGACCCGGCGGCCGGCCTCTACCCCACCCCGCTCGACACGACCGAGAGGGACGACTGCCTGGTCGGCCGCATCCGGGAGGACATCGTCCTCGAGAACGCGCTCAGCTTCTGGGTGGTCGGCGACCAGGTCAGGAAGGGCGCCGCGCTCAACGCGGTGCAGATCGCGGAGCTCCTAGTTTGCTAGTTTACAGTGTTCAGTTTTCAGCAAAAGCCCGCGCGAAGTAGTTTCTGAACACTGAAAACTGAACACTCACAAACTTCTTCATGGACGACCTGAAAGCGTATGCGAAAGCACAAGCCTCGCGCGTCGACAGGGCGCTGGGCCGCTTTCTGCCGTCCGCGAACACGCGGCCGAAGACCTTGCACGAGGCGATGCGCTACAGCGTGTTCGCCGGCGGCAAACGCCTGCGGCCGATCCTCTGCCTCGCCGCCGCCGAGGCCTGCGGCGGCGACGACGAGCTCGCGTTGCCCGCCGCCTGCGCGGTGGAGTGCGTCCACACCTACTCGCTGATCCACGACGACCTGCCCTGCATGGACGACGACGACCTGCGCCGCGGCAAGCCGACCAACCACAAGGTCTACGGGGAGGCGGTGGCCGTGCTGGCCGGCGACGCGCTGCTCACCCTGGCCTTCGAGATCGCCGGCCAGGGCAGGCCGGCGCGCCGCTACACCGCGGCGGACATGGTGCACGACCTCGCGGTCACCGCCGGCAGCCGGCACCTGGTCGGCGGGCAGGTGCTCGACATCGAGGGCGAGGGGGCCGGGCTCGGCGCCCGCGAGCTGCGCTTCATCCACGAGAGCAAGACCGCCGCGCTGCTGACCTGCGCCGTCCGGCTCGGAGCGATGAGCGCCGGGGCGACCCCCGCGAAGCTCGCCGCGCTGACCGAGTTCGGCCGGGCGACCGGCCTCGCCTTCCAGGTCATCGACGACATCCTGGACGTCACCGCGCCGAGCGAGAGGCTGGGCAAGAGCGCCGGCAAGGACGAGGCCACCGACAAGGCCACCTACCCCGCGATCCACGGCCTCGAGAAATCCCGCAAGGAGGCGGCGCGGCTGACGCGCAAGGCGATCGGCGCCCTGAAACCCTTCGGCCGCAGAGGCGCGCGCCTCGAGGAGATCGCCCACTACCTGCTCGACCGCGACTACTAGGCGCCCCAAAGCGACCCTCGACCGCCCACAGACGAGGCGGCATCTTTGCAGGAAGCTCGCTTGCGAGCGATCTGGGTGGTCTCCGGATACCCCCGATAGAACCTATCTAGGGACGGTGCGGACAAGGGCACCAGCCCATCCGAGATCCCCTAGGGCGTGTTCACGCAAAGGCGGGGGTCGCCGAACGCATCGGTAGATGTGGGGGGTAGCCACGAGCGTGAGCAAGTGGGGAGCCGGTCACTGTCGACTCGCTCACGCTCGTGGCTACAGAGACGAACACGCCGACCCCAACCCTAGCCGCAGGGATCGAGACGGACGGCCGCCACTCGGGGATCATGGCGGTGCCTACCCCATGGGCGGCAAGATGCCGCCCCTCCTGGGGGAGCCATGCCTATCGGCGACAAACTTGCGTGAACACACCCTAGCCCGAGGCGCCGGCCGGGACGTAGCGGTATCCGATCCCGTGCACGGTGACGATAGTCGACGGCGAGCCGGGATCGGGCTCGATTTTCTTGCGCAACAACGCGATGTGCTGGTCCAGGGTCCGCGTCGTGCCCATGTACTCGACCCCCCAGGCCTCCTCCAAGAGGTAGTCGCGCGAGAGCACCTCCCTCGGCCTCGCGGCGAACAGCCGCAGCAGGGAGAGCTCGCGCTCGGTGATCGGCACGGCCTCGCCCGCCAGGCGGACTTCGTAGGTCAGCGGATCCACCTGGGCCTCGCCAAACTCGAAACCCGAGCCCCGGTCTCCCCTCCCATCCGCCGAGTCCCGGGCGTCCGCCCGCCGGAGCGCGGCGGCGATCCGCGCCAACAGCTCGCGGATCCCGAAAGGTTTCGTGATGTAGTCGTCCGCGCCGATCTCCAGCCCCACCACCTTGTCGATCTCCTCCCCCTTCGCCGTGAGCATCAGGATGGGCACTAGCGCATCGCCCTTGCGGAGGTCCCGGCAGACGTCGTACCCGTTCCGACCGGGCATCATGATGTCGAGCAGGACGAGGTCGAAACGCCCGCCGGGGCGCCCGAAGGCCTCGACCGCCCCGTCGCCGTCCGCCACCGCCACGACGGAGTACCCCTCGCTCTCGAGCGTGTCGACCAAGCCCTCCCGGATGCTCGCATCGTCCTCGGCGACGAGGATGGTCTTTCTCGTATCGTTCATGGTCCTGCGACGGGGAGGGTGAGTTCGAACCGGGCGCCGGTGCCCGCGCCGTTCCGGCAGCATAGGTCACCGCCCATACCGCGCGCCAGCCCGCGGGCGATGCTCAGGCCGAGGCCGGTCCCCGACCGGCTGGTCAGGGCATCATCGACGCGGTGGAAGCGCTCGAAGATCGCCTCCCGCTGGGTGGCCGGCACGCCGGGGCCGGCATCGGCCACCGAGATCCGGACGGGGTCGGAACCCTCCACCCGAACGTCGAGCAGCTTCCCACCTGCGGCGTACTTGATCGCGTTGTCGATCAGGTTGACCATGATCGCCCCGACCGCGTCGGGATCGAGAACCGCCTCGACCTCGCCCCCGGCATCGAAGCCGCGCCGCACCTCCAGCCCGGCCTCGGCGAGCGCCACCCGCTGGCTGTCGAGGGCGGCCTCGACCAGGGGGATCACATTCTGCACCTCCGGCCGGAAGCCCTTCCGCCCCTGTTCGAGCCGGCTGAAATCGAGGACGTTGTTCACCAGCCGAGCCAGGCGCTGGCTCTCGGATGTGATGACCCCGAGGTGTTTCGCGACCCGCGCGGGGTCCTTGACCCTGCCCTCGCTGAGGACCTCCGCGGACATGCGGATCGAGGTGAGCGGCGTCTTCAGCTC
>JANQMB010000093.1 GCA_028280355.1 Verrucomicrobiales bacterium | reverse complement strand
GGGTGTCGGGTGCGGGTGGCAAGATGCCGCCCCTCCTGGAGCATCATCTCTAACGGAGGGGCGGCATCTTGCCGCCCGCACCCGACACCCGGAGGCTCTACAGGGGGCAAGCGGATCTTCCGCAAGGGCGAAGATCTCCGGCGCCTCTTCTCGCGCTTCGACAAGCCCGGACTCATTTCCCCCCCATCCACCCAATGCGCCCTCGCAGCGTAGCGAAAGAGTTTGCGTGAACACGCCCTAGGGGACGTCCCGTCAGAAGGCATCGACACCCTCCCCCCGGACCACCGACGCCCGCCCCGCCTTCGCCACTTCCGCGCCCGCGGAGGGACCGTGGTAGGTGTAGTAGCTTGTGTAGTACTGATAGTCGCTGTCGCTGCGCAGGTCGACGTTGTTGAGCACGGCGCCCAACAGCTCCCCGCCGGCCTTGTCGATGGCCGACCGCACCTTCCCCAAGATGTGCCGCGGCAGTTTGCCGTGCTGCACGACGACGACCGTCATATCCGCCTCGCTGGCCAGGACCGAGGCGTCGCTGACGCCCAGGATCGGCGGAGAGTCGATCAGCACGAGGTCGAACCGGGAGCGGACCTCGGCCAGCAGCTCGGGGAAACGCCGCGAGTTGAGGACGCCGGCAGCGTCCGCGGGCAACACGCCACTCGGCACGAAATACAAATTCTCCAACGGCGTGCGCAACACCACGTCCTCGATCGGCAGGTCGCTGGTTAGATAGTTGGTCAGCCCGACGGAGTTGCGGGCACCGAACATGTGGTGCAGCCGCGGCCGCCGCAGGTCGGAGTCGACGATCAGCACGCTGTAGCCCGCCGCCGCGCAGACGGTGGCAAGGTTCATCAGCGTGGTCGATTTGCCCTCGCCCGCACCGCCGCTGACGAAGGTGATCACGTTCCCCCCCGCCTCCCCGCGCGCGAACTCGATGTTGGTACGCAGGATCCGGTAGGCCTCCGCGTCCGGGTGTGCCGGCCCCGCCTCATGCAGCATCGCCACCTCCTTCGGCACCACCGCGAGAACCGGCGCCCCCAGCCCGGCCTCGAGCTCGTCCACGCCCTTCACGCTAGTGTCGAGATACTCCAGGAAGAAGGCCAGCCCGACCCCGAACAGCGTCCCGAGAACCGCCCCGAGGACGAGGTTCAACCTCACGTTCGGGGAGGTGGGGCGCAGGTCGACCTCGGCGCGCTCGTGGATCTGGCAGATCACCGGGTCGAGGGCCCGGTCGATGCGCTGCCGCTCGATCGTCAGCTTGAGGTCGCGCAGGGTGTCGAGCTGGATCCCGTAGTCGCGGGCGGCGGCGATGAACTGCCGGTTCGTCCGGCGCGCGCCCTGCGAGCTGTCCTGCAGCTTGCGGTACATCGCCTCGAGCTCGGAGTGCGCCAGCCGCGCGATCTCCAGGTTCTGCTCCAGGCCCGCCTTGAGCTCCTCCGCCGACTCGAGCAGGAACCCGCGCACGGCGACCAGCTGCTCGGCCACCGCCTCACGCTGCGGGTGCCGCTCCCCGAGGCCGGCCTTGCGCAGGGCGATCGCCTCGAGCTGCAGCTCCTTGTACTGGCCGTGGCGCGCGGCGAACTCGGGGTCGCCGAGCCCCATCGGCGCCGCCATGCGGATCAGCGAATCCCCCTCGAGTCCGGCGATGGTGGTGACCTTCGACCCGGCGGTCCGCAGCTCCGTCTCGGCCGCGAAGACGTCCGCCTGCATCTTCTCCAGCAGCCCCTGCAACCCGCCGGTCTCGTCGGCCACCCCGTTGCGGGAGTAGAGCGGGTCGATGTTGCTGATGCCGAGCAGCTCGGCCGCCTCGATGAACCTCCGGTGCGCGGCGGCGACCTTCTCCTCCTGCACCCGCTCCTGCGCCCCCAGCGCGGCCTCGACCTCCGCCAGCCGGTCCGCGAACAGCTCGCGCCGGCGTTCGCGGTAAGCGTCCGCCACCGCGTTGGCCAACTCGGCGGCGGTCGCCGGGTCGCCGTGCCGCACGGCGATGTCGATCATGTCGGTCGACCGGCGGGCCTCCGCCGCCACCATGCCCTCCAGGGCGAGCACCGCCTCCTCGCGCCCGCCGAGGCCCCAGCGCCCCGGCAGGTCGAGCGTATCGGCCACCTTGCCCAACACGGCCTTGCTCGAGATGATGTCGAACTGGTTCTCGACGAAACGCGCCGAGGCCAGCGGCGCCCCGGGATCCGCCCCCTTCCCCACCACCGTGCTCCCCCCGGGCCGCGGCTGCCCGATCTCGACCAGCACCTCGCCGGTGAACTTCTCCGGCATCATGTAAGTGATCACCAGCGCGGTGAGGAACACCAGCGCGAAACACAGCGCCGCGGCGGGCCACCGGTTGCGCAGCACCCTGAAATAGTCGCGGGCGTGCAGCGCCACCTCGCCCGACTCGATTTTCCCCATCATGCAGGTGTGCGACACGCGCCCGCCCCACCGCGTTCGCAATTTCCGTTTATTGAACAGACCGGCGCCGGCGTTGTCAGCGCCCCGCGCGCCGCGCGAAGGGCAGCCCCAGCAGCGCGAAGACGGGCAGCGCGACCGCCACCATCGCGACCACATATATCGGCCACGGCCCGAGCCAGACCATCAGCGACCCCGCCGCCGGCTCGCGGAAGAAACCGTAGTTGGCGCCGGCCGCGAAATCGACCGCCGCCGCCACCGCGACGTACCCGAGGCCCCAGACCCAGACGCGCAAAACCGCCCCGGGACGCGGCCGCCAGCCCAGGCCAAGCGGTAGGTACAGCGCGGCGACCACCACGCCCGCGTGCAGCTGGAAGAACGCGAAGTATGCGGGCGAGGGGAAGTCATAACAAGTGGATGGCGTCAATATCGCCTGCACGGTCCCGGCGAGCCCCCAGAAGTAGGTCAGCTCCGCCGCCAGCGGCGCCCGCAGGGCCAGCGCGAAGAACCCCGCCAGGGCCGCCAGGTCACACAGGTGCAGCGGGAACATCACGTCGACGTTCACCGGGATCCCGCCCGCGTAGCGCGCCAGGATCTTCGCCGGGTAGGAGGTGAGCAACAGCACCGCCAACGCCACCTCGGCGCGGCGGGCGCACCGACCGCCGCCCGCCCCCCGGCCCCAGGCGATCATCAGCGCCGCGGCGGCGGCGGTCGCCACCAGGGCCGCGATGTGCGCGCCCCCGAAGTGGGGGAGCAGCGGTGGCGGTCCGGCGGCTAGGAGGGCGGGCACACGCCAACCTTAGCCGCGACGGGCACCCGCACAAACCCGGGGGGCGCGCCCCCTCACATCCCCAGCAGCCGCCTCGACTCGCGCAGCAGGAACCCGACGTCCATGAAGGGTTCGGGGCCGACGTCCATCCAGCGCAAGCTGCCGTCGGCCCCGATCAGGAAGGTGCCATGTAGGGGCATGTCCTCGAAATCGTCGAAGGCGCGGTAGGCCTTGAAGGTGGTGGCGTCGGGGTCGGAGAACAGCGGGAAGGGGAAACGCTTCACCTCCCCGGCACACAGGTCGTGCGCCTTGGCCAGCTCGACCGGCCCCTCCGGGCTGACCCCGAGAACCTCGACGCCCGCCTCGCGGAACTCCCCGTAGAGCGGGACGAGGGCGTTGAGCTGTTCCACGCAGTGTTCGCAGCTGTGCCCTAGATACATCACCAGCAGCACCGGCCGGCCCGAGTAGTCCGCGGCCGAGACCCCGGTGCCGTCCTCGCCGGTCAGGCGGAACTCGGGGGCCGGTGGCGCCTGGTAGGTCAGCGGGCCGAGGTGGTCGAGCCGGTCGGGTTTGCGATCCCCGAAGTCCGCCCCGCGCCAACCCCGGTCCGCACGCCAGTCGTCCGGTTCGCCGAGCCGCGCCGCCAGCGGCGCGAGGCGCGCGAAGGGCGCGGCATCGAGATCCAGCTCGGAGGAGATCCCCTTCAGCTTCTCAAAGGCCGCCGCCGCGCCCTCCGGGTCGCCGAGCCGCTCCAGGACGTGCGCCTGCACGGCGAGCGGTACCGTGCGCCCCTCGCCCCCCTTGACCGCCTCGGCGGCGACCGACTTCGCCTTCTCCCCGTCGCCGTACTCGAGGTGCAACAGGGCCAGCTCGGCCTTCGGGCGCTTGATCTTCTTGGCACGCTCCTCGTCGAGCGGCTGCCTGTCCGACAGCTCGGCGTACACCGCGGCCTCGTCCCGGGCCGGGCGCAGCAGGTTGAGGCGGCCGTCGATCGACTTGGTCGCCTCCTTGACGATCTTCTTGCGCTCCTCCTCGCCCTTCTCCCCCTCCGCGGCCTTGGCCTCGGCCTCCTCAACCAGCTTCGCCCTCTCCCCCTCGGCGCCCCGCACCCGCTCCTCGAGGTCGTCGCACACCGCGAGCAGACCCGCCCTGTCGCCGAGGCCCAGGCGGGCGCGGGCGAGGTGCTTGAGGCGCTCGACCTGCTCCTTCTCCACCTCCGTCGGCTCGAGGTAATAGGTGTCGGCGAGCGCCACCAGCTCCCCCCAGCGCTCGAAGTGCGCCAGGCTCTCGAACAGGCGCCTGCGGCCGTATGCCACCGACGAGCCCCCCCTCCCGTAGTGGTTGAGCTTGGGGTGTCGGGGGTTGTCGATCAGCCCCTTGGCCATCGCCACCGCGTCGCCGGCGCGGCCGACGTGGTTCCAGTTGCGCACCAGCCACTCGTTGTTGTGGGCGTAGTTGTGGATGGTGTCCGGGAGGACGCGGTTCTCCGCCTGGGTGCGGTGGTCGACGCGCGCCGAGGCCTCCTGGTGGTAGGCCGACTCCGGGTAGCGCTTGAGCTTCGAGTAGATATGCCCGGGCATGTGCCACATGTGGGCGATGGTCGGCGCGGTGGCGTGCAGCACCGCCGCCGAGCGCAGCGCGCGGACCGGTTTCTGCTCGTCCCAGAGGTGGATCCGGTAGTGGTGTGCCGGGTGCATCGGGTTGCTGGCGAACACCCCGTCGAGCATCGAGTCGACCGCCTGCCGGCTCGGGATCGGGATCCCCTGGCGGCTGAACTGCCACAGGCGGGCGGCCAGGAAGGCCTTGGCCTCGATGTCATCCGGGTGCTCGTGGATGATGTTCTCCAGCGCCTCGATCAGCTTCTGGCGCCGCTGCTTGATGTCCTTAGGCTCATCCCCCAGGAACGCCGCCTGCGCCTCGATGTAGAGCCGCTCGCGCGGCGTCGCGTCGCCCTTGCGCTCGACCGCCTCCGCGATGAAGCCCTTGGCGCGCTTGGCGTTCTCCCAGTTGGCCATCGCCATCCCCCAGTAGGCCATCGCGCAGCCAGGGTCCTCCGCGGCGATCTGCCGGAACGTCCGCTCGGCCTCGTAATACCAGAAGCCATGCAGCTGCCCGACACCCTGGTCGAAGAACGTCTGCGCCCGCGACCACGAGCTGGTGATCGGGAAGTGGACGTCGCCGGTGCCGTCGAGCTTCACCCCCGCCTGCCGCGGCCCCTCGTCGAAGGCGTCGCCGACATGCGAGTGCCCTGGCGCCGGCGCGGGGTCGGCGGCGTCCGCCGCCTGTTCGGCCGACAGCGTGCCGGCGGCGAGGGACAGGAGACAGGGGTAGAGGATGGGGAGCCTTTTCATGCGATCGGTGCGGCGGCGGCGAGCGGACTCGGAGCCTAGCATGAAAGATACTGCCTGACGACGCCGTATCTCCCTCCCCGTGTCCCGGACCTTCCGCACCGCCGCCGCCACGGCGCTCCTCGCCGCGGCGGCCGGGGCGTGCTGGTGGACCTTCGCCCCCCGCGGCGGGGGCCCCGCGACGACCCTCATGCGGGCGGCGGACGACCTCCCGGACTACCGGGACGTCAGGGGGACGATCGACCGCGAGCGCCGCGCCCTCGGCGCCGCCCTGGGCCGCAGCCGGTCGCCCGCCG
>JANQMB010000067.1 GCA_028280355.1 Verrucomicrobiales bacterium | reverse complement strand
GACTTCGGTCATGAAGTTCCACCATCCGCCATCGCCGACCATCCGCTCGTTGACCAGCTCCCACTCGCGGTCGAGCGGGTCGGCGTCGCGCAGCTCGATCACGGACTCCAGGTAGAGGTTCGCCTTCTCCAGCTTGTCCCAGAACTGGAGGTAGGCGGAGGAGAACTCGAACCCGTCCAGCCCCAGCTCGTGGATCATCCTCGGCCGCATCACGTTGAGGCCGGCGAACATCCAGCAGCGGCCGGAGGACTTCTGGTCGGTGATGCCCCTCGTCTTGATCTTGTGGCTGAAGTGGCCGTCCTCGCCCCTGACGACCTCGCGGTTGAGCGCCAGCTTGTCGATGTCCGTGTTGGTGATCGCGTTGAAACGCGCACGGTCGTCGCCCTCCACCTCATAGCCGTCGCGCAGGGAGCGGACGAGTTCGGCGGACAGCGCCCCGGCGGGCTCGGCTTGGGTGGCTGGCGTGTGCATGGGCGACAGGGCGGCGATCAGCGCGACGGCGGGAGGCAGCGCTCGGTTCATAGTCGGGGACTATATCGGCGGCGACGGGAGGATTGCAATCGCCACCCCCACCTCTACACTGGCCGCCATGACCCAGGACTCCCATCCCATCGACCGCCGCTCCCTCCTCAAAGGCGCCGCCATCGCCGGCACCGGTGCCGCGGCCGGCCTGCTCGCCCCCTCCGCCCGCGGCCAGGGCGACGCTGGCGGCCCCGGCCAATCCCCCGGCCTCGCCAAGGGCTCCGTGGTCCTGTTCCAGGGCGACTCCATCACCGACGCCGGGCGCGACCGCCGGGCGGAAGGCCACCCGAACCACCCCGGCATGCTCGGGCGGGGATACCCCCACCACATCGCCGCATACGGCCTGGCCACCCACCCCGAGCTCGAGCTGAAGGTCTATAACCGCGGCATCAGCGGCCACAAGGTCCCCGACCTCGACGCGCGCTGGGACAAGGACTGCATCGCCCTGAAGCCCGCGGTGCTCAGCATCCTGATCGGGGTCAACGACATCTGGCACAAGCTCAACGGCAAATACCAGGGCACGGTGGCCGATTACGAGAAGGGGTTTGCCGCATTGTTAGAGAAAACGCGGGCGGCGCTACCCGCCGTGAAGATCGTCGTCTGCGAGCCGTTCGTCCTGCGCTGTGGCGCGGTGAACGACAAGTGGTTCCCCGAGTTCGACGAGCGCCGCGCCGCCGCGAAACGGGTCGCCGACGGGGCAGGGGCGCTGTTCGTCCCGTTCCAGAAGATGTTCGACGACGCGGTCGCCGCCGGGTCGAAGCCGGAATACTGGGCCGGCGACGGGGTACACCCCAGCGTCGCCGGGCACGGCCTGATGGCGAAGACCTGGCTCGAGGCCGTGGGCTCGGCCTAGCCGCCCCACAGGCCTCCGTCGCCCGGCAGGGGGGGCGTCGCGGGCTGCTCATGCCCGCCCCCCGATGTGCTGGACAATCGGGGGGTTTGGCGGCATGCTCCCCGTCCCCCTCCCCTCGATGAACCTCAACAAGAGACGCCTGGCGGCGCTGGCCGCCGGCGCGGCGCTGGCCGTGGCTGGTTGCACCAGCGTGGCGCCGCTGGCGAACACCGCGATCAAGCTCGGGCTCGTCAAGCTCGCCTTCAGCTGCCTGCCCGAGGGCGCGGAGATCGATACCCCGTCTGGCCCGCGGGCGGTGGAGTCGATCCGGCCGGGGGAGTGGGTGGTCGGCTACCGCGGTGCACCGGTCCGGGTGCTACAGGTCCACAGCTACGCGGAGAACCCCGACCACGAACGCTTCCACCGGATCGAGTTCTCGAACGGGGCGCGCATCGACCTCTGCGACATGCACCGGGTCGGCGGCGTCAGGGCGCGGTCGCTCGCCCAGGGCGAGACGGTCGCCGGCCTGACGGTCGAACGCCTGTCCACCTACGGGGGCGTGCGGCGTTCCTACGACCTGCTCACCGAGGACGAGGGCTACCGGATCGACGGCGTCCCGGTCAACAGCATGATCGCGGAGATGGCCGAGGCCCTGCGCGACGGGGCGGTGCCGCTAGCCGACTAGGCCATCGATGAGGATCGCGGCCAGCCCGTCGATGTCCTCGCGTGTCCTCAAGGGCGGGAGCCCGGCCATCTTGAGCAGGACCGGGTAAGGCAACCCGATCAGCTTCTTGAGCATCCGGATCTCGAACGCCACCGGGTCGCACCCCTCGCCCGCCATCTCCGCCGAGTCGATGGCGGTCACCAGGTCGGCGAGGAAGGCGAAGACATGCCGCACCTTGTCGAAGTTGATCCAGGCGATGTCGTCGCTCGGCAGGTGGTAGTGGCGCCCCTGCCCACAGCTGAGGAACAGGAACGGCTGCCCGCCCAGCCGGAACGCGTGGTGGTCGGACAGGTCCCCCACGTAGCGGTTCAAGGTCGGGAACACCTTGAGCCCCCGGGCCTCGCCACCTGCCCATTCGACGGCGGCGGGCAGGGCGGCGTCGCTCTCCGCCCCCAGCACGAACAGCAGCCGCCTCAGCGTCGGCATCATGGAGGCGGCGGGGTGTTTGATCTCCACGTCGTGGCCGATGAGGTCCATGATCAGCACGCAGGCGAAATCGATACCCGCGCAGTGGTCCTCGTAGAACCGCGTCGATCCCATCGCCGGGGTCTTGAAGTAGGGGGGCTCCTCTGAGTCGAACAGCGCGACGACCAGGTCTCGCTCGAGGCGGCGCCCGGAGAAATGTTCGGCCGCGGCGAGCGCCACCGCCACCGCGGTCGCGTTGTCGTCCGCACAGGGCGCGTCGATCACCGAGTCGTAGTGCGCCCCGATGAGGACGGGGGGCAACCCGCGGTCGCGGCCGGGGATGCGGCCGACCAGATTGGTGAAGTCTTGCCCGTCGCGCGAGAACGGCAAACCGTAACCGGCGCCCGCGAAGGGCTCCAGGCCGATCTCCTCCATCCTCCCGAGCAGGTACCGCTCGGCCACCTCGTGCCCGGGTTGCCCCACCCGCCTCCCCTCGTCGAGGGCGAGCGCCCGGGTGTCCTTCTCGATGTTCGCTCCGATGCGCACCCGACCACCCCTTCTCCCAGGTGTCCGCTCAGTCAACGGCTCAGTGCCCGGGCGCCAACGCGAGGACGCTCACACGGAACCTCCCCGGAAATGTCTCCGGAGGAGGGCATTTCCCCGCAATCGTCGATCGGGACCCCGTCCCTGCTCCCCCGCTCACCACCCGGGATGAGCTACACCGTCAGAAGGACGTAAATCCAGATCGCCAGAAAAGTGGCGACGCCAAAAGACACAAGAATCCGCTGAATTAGCGGCATCTTGAAGGTTCGAAGTTTTCCTTCCTCGGGCGCACGTTGATAATGCGCCGATGCATACCCCGAGCGTTTCCAGTCGTTCATAGGGCAGTATGTAGGGTTAAGAGGTCAGTGGGATCTTAATGTGACGTTAATGTATCAATTCCGATTCGCGGGCAAGCGAAAATTAGAAAAAATGACCATCCGGCGCCGCCCGGGCTCCGGTCTCGCTGGGCCAGTGCCCGCAGCGAACTCTTGATTCCCGGTTTCGTCCGTCGCTAGGATCGGGCCATGTCCCCCCTCCACCTCACGATCCCGCTGTCGCTCCTCGCCGGTGCGGCGGCGGCGTCCCCAGCGGCGATCGAGGCGATCCTGGCGGTCGGGCCGGAGGGGGACGGCAACGTCGAGGCCAGGGCCGCCTGGTCCGAACTCGCCCGCAGCGACGATCCGGCCTCCCTGCTGGCGTGCCTCGAGGCGATCGACCAGGCTGGACCACTGGCGGCGAACTGGCTGCTCTCGGCGGCGCAGGCGATCTCCGAGCGTGTCGCCGAGTCGGGGGAATCGGCCCTGGTGCCGCTGGGCGAGTATATGCTCGACCGCTCCCACCGGCCAAAAGCTCGCCGCTTCGCGTTCGAACTGATCGCGGAAACCGATCCGGAGACCGCCGAGGCCCTCGTCCCGGGGTTGCTCCACGACCCCAGCCCGGAGCTGCGCCGGGAGGCCGTGGCGCGGCTCGTCGGGCGTGCGGCCCCCCTGGCGGAGGGCGGGGACAGGGCGGCGGCGACCCTCCTCTACCGCCAGGCGCTCGGCGGCGCCGTCGATCCGTCTCAGGTGACCCCGATCGCCGAGGCGCTCGGCGAGCTCGGGGTCCCCGTCGACCTGCCGAGGCACTTCGGTTTCCTGACCCGCTGGCATATCACCGGACCGTTCGACAACACGGGGCGCCGGGGCTTCGGGAAAGCCTACCCACCGGAGGCGGCGATCGATCTGGCGGCGGATTACGACGGCAAGGCCGGCAAGGTCAAGTGGTCGCCCCTGGCGAGCGCCGACCGCTACGGCAAGATCGACCTCAACAAGCCGCTCGGCCTGCTGAAGGAGAGCGTGGCATACGCCTATACCGAGTTCGTGTCCCCGGAGACCCGCCCCGCCGAACTCCGCCTCGGCTCGCAGAACGCCTGGAAGATCTGGTTGAACGGCGAGCTCGTGTTCGCCCGCGACGAGTACCACCGCGGCCAGCGGATCGACCAGTACCGCCTGCCCGTCCAGCTGAAGGCCGGCCGGAACCCGATCCTCGTCAAAGTCTGCCAGGACGAACAGACCGAGGAGTGGACGGTTTACTGGGAGTTCCAGCTCCGCGTCACCGACCCGACCGGCGCCGCCATCCTCTCGGCCGACCGCCGCGCCGCCCCCCAACCCCAACCGGCCAACACCCGATGAGAGGCCTGCCCCTCGCCGCCGCGGCGATCCTGTCCGCGACCCAAGCCCCCGCCGCCGACGACTGGCTCCAGTTCCGCGGCACCGACACCACGGGCGGCGGCCCGCCCGCGGGGGGGGCTGTCGAACTGACAGAACAACATATCGCCTGGCGATCGCCGCTGCCGGGCCGCGGCCTCTCGAGCCCGATCGTCGTCGGCGGGCGGGTGTTCGTGACCGCCGCGAGCACGCCAGACCAGGGCCGCCTGCACGTCATCTGCCTGGACGCCTCCGACGGCGCCGTCCTCTGGGAGCGCCAGTTCTGGGCGACCGGCCGCACCATGTGCCACCAGAAGACCTGCGTCGCCGCGCCGACACCCGCCAGCGACGGCCGGCGGATCTACGCGCTGTTCTCGACCAACGACCTGATCTGCCTTGACCTGGAGGGGGACCTCGTATGGCTCCGCGGGCTGATGCAGGACTACCCCAACGCCAGCAACAGCCTAGGCCTGGCCACCTCGCCGGTGGTGGCCGGGGGGACCCTCGTCGTGCAGATCGAGAACGACGCCGACTCGTTCGCTGCGGGGATCGACACCGAGACCGGGGCGAACAAGTGGAAGATCCCGCGCACCCGGCGCGCCAACTGGAGCTCGCCCGTCCTGCTCGGCGGCGGCGTGGTCGCCCTGCAGGGCAGCGCCGGGGTCACCGCCATTGAAGCGGCCAACGGGCGGGAGCGATGGAGCTACGGCGAGGGCGCCTCGACCATCCCCTCGAGCGTCGTCGACACCGGCACCGGAACCCTCTACGTCCCCTCGAACGGGATCACCGCCCTCAGCCTGGACCCCGCCCGAGACGCCCCCCCGCCCATCCTCTGGCAGCAGAACACCCTCCGCCCCGGCACCGCGAGCCCGGTGCTGGCGGGCGACAAGCTGCTGGTCATCAACCGCGCCGGTGTCCTCAACGCCGCCGACGCGAAAACCGGCGAACGCCTCTGGCGGATCCGCTTGGAGGGTCCGTTTAGCGGTTCGCCGGTGGTCGCGGGCGAGCGCCACCTCTACGTCGCGAGCGAGCGGGGCGGCCTGCTGCAATGCGTCGACCTCGAGGGCGAGGAGGGCGTGGTGGTGGGCAGCCTGAAGCTCGGCGAGACCATCCTCGGCACCCCGGCCCTATCCGGAGGTGCCCTCTACCTCCGCAGCGACGGCCAGCTGTGGAAAGTCAGCGCCCCATAACCGCCGCACGCCGCACGCCGAATCCGGCGCCGGCCCGATGCCCGAAAACCGGCTGTCAGTCGATATCCGGATCGCCGTCGTAGACCAGGTTCCCGTCCTTGAAGTCGAGGAACCGCAAGACTTTCGCCCGGCGCTCGTCGCTCAGGTTGACCTTGTACTCGAACTCCTCGAAAACCCCTTCCCCGACAACCCCCTCGGCGAGGAGGCCGATCGCCTCCTCCTTGGTCGTCGCAGAGGTGATCCGCCGGTCACCTGCCACACGGGCGTTCTCCGCCGTCGCCGCCAAGATCTTCGCCGCCCGCCGCGCGGAACTCTGCGACTCCTGATCCCGGAGATCGAAGGCCATCGATACCGCGAAAACCATAACCACCCCCAAAGATGTCAACGCGACCAATATCTCCAACCTCGACAACCCACACCCA
>JANQMB010000007.1 GCA_028280355.1 Verrucomicrobiales bacterium | reverse complement strand
CGCCGCCCCCGCCGCCGCTCTTGATCTCGTCGCGCAGCTTCTTGACGTAGTCCCAGACCGCGTCGCCGCTGTCGAGCGCCATCACCTCGTTGCTGAGATCCGCCATGCTCTTCTTGCCGACCAGCACCGGGCGTCCCCTGAAGACGATCGCGCTGCTGCCGTAGCCGTTGCCCTTGCGGCCGTCGGGGTCGCCGACCTTGAGGGTGAGCAGGGAGTCCCAGATCTGCTCGGCGCTCAGGCGCTTCATCTGACGGCCGTTGGAATGGTAGGGCGAGCGAGCCGGGTGCTGGACCGGGTTCGTCGCGAGCCCGTAGGTGTAGGTGTAATAGAGCACCCTCTGGAAGGCCCTGATATCGTAGTCCAGGTCGCGCATCAGCTCCTCGAGGTAGGACATGAGGGCGGGGTTGGACGGGGCGGAGGCGGCGCTGAAATTGTCGAGCGGCTCAAACTGGCCGGTGCCCATCACCTTCTTCCAGAGGCGGTTGGCGATGACCGTGGTGAAACGGGGGTTCTCTTCGCTGGTCAGCCAGTCGGCAAACTTCTGCCTGGCCTCGCCGTAGTTCTTGCGCTTGCTGCGGGTGCTGACGCGCACCTTCTTCCCGAACAGCGTGTTGCCGCCGACCAGATCGCCGGGCGCGGCGTCGCGGTACTGGTAGTCGTGGGGCAAGTTGATCGTGCCCTTGCCGCTGTCGGCGATGGAGAACTCATACGTCGCGGAGCGCACCAGGCCCGCGACATCGCTGAGCTCGCGATCCTCGTCCTCGATCTCCTCCGCGCGCCTCTCCAGGTCGGCGGACAGGTGCGCCTTCGCGCTCTTGATGCCGTTGGTGAAGGCGGCCATCTCGTAGAAATCCATCTGCTTCCACGAGTCGAAGGGGTGGTTGTGGCACTGGGCGCACTCGATCCGCGTCCCGAGGAAAATCCGCGTCGTGTTGGCCATGTTGTCCTTCAACATCCCGCTGTCGCGTACGTAATAGCCGACGGCGCCGTTCGACCACCCGCTGCCGGTCGCGGAGACCAGCTGGTGGACCATCTGGTCATACGGGATGTTCTCGGCGATCGAATTTTTGATCCACCTGGTGTACGGAGAGCCGGCGGCGCTCTGGAAACCGTCGGTGACCCGCAGCAGGTCGGCCCACCAGTTGAACATCTGCATGCTGAAGCCGTCCGAGGCGACCAGCTTGTCCACCAGTTTGGTGCGCTTGTCGGGGTCGGCGTCGTCGAGGAAAGCGATGGCTTCGGCGTAGGTGGGTATGCGGCCGATCGCGCTCAGATAGGTCCGGCGTAGGAAATCGGCGTCGGTCGATTTCGGCAGCGGGGAGAGGCGCTTCCTACGGAAATCGGCGCCGACCAGCTTGTCGATCTTCTCGGCGGCGGCCAGCTGGAATTTTTTCGACTGGCTGGGCGACAAAGAGCCAGAACGGGGCGCCAGCTGGGCGGTGGCCGGGGACACCCCGATCGCGAGGAGGAGTGCCAGCAGGCGTGTGACCGAGGATGTTTGGGGGGGCATGGTCTCTGGAAAGTAGCTTACTTAGAAGGAGGGGTGAATACGATAAGGTATCTGCTCAGGTTACCGCAACAGGATTTGCCCAACCGTTGCCCATCGCCAAAGGGAACGGTCCGCGAACCGAGATATTAGGCGGCGTCGGCAGAAAACCGGAAGCGGCAGAATTCCCGCCAAAATCCGCCTTTCACCGGTCTCAAACCCACCGAATGGGGGCACACCGGCGGCAATTCTGGACTTCCTCACACCCACATCGGTTTGCTCACGAAAATATCGCGTTTTGTGGATAACTTCGGGTGCTTTTCATTGCCCCCCTCTCAATTTTTTGCGAAAAAGGTCGCCGTTCCGGGATCGCGTCGCGGGAATTTGGTATTTATCGGGGATGCCCTGATAGCATCGGTCGGTGCCGCTTCGCTGCGCGTCCTTCGGACGCCCCGAAGAACCAACCTGACCACACAAACACTCTACCCCCCCAATTCCCCAATGCTGATCCCTTCCCGCCTACCGTCTCTGCCGTCCGCCCTGCTGGCGGGCGTGATCGCCACCGGATCGCTCCTCGCCGTCGCGCCTGACGCCGATGCCCGCGGCTTTGGTTCGAAGAAGGCTCGCTTCGGTGTCAGCGCGACCTCGAAGGCCCGCAAGGCCAAACCGGCGCGACGGGGGCTCTTCACCCCGAAGAGACAGGCGCGGAACGCGACTTCGGCGGCGGGCACCCGCGATGCCAAGCCCACCCGGACGCGCCGCCAGCACGTCGCCCCCGCAGGTGAGGCCTTGTCGCACCCGGTGGCCGCGACCACCAAGCGCCGCGGGCTGTTGGCGCGCGTGTTCGGCGGCGGTGGCCGGGAGGCGGCCGCACGGCCGGCGACCCACCGCCCCCTGCGCCGGCTGGATGGCTCGTCGAGCGCCTTCCGCCTCGCCCCGGGTCAACCGAACGCGGTCCAATCAGCGCCGAAGATCAACCACGGCCTGATCTCCCGAGGGTCGAAGTCGAGCCGGCGCGTGGTGGTGAACATCGCCAAACAGCGCGCCTACCTTTACGTGGATGGCAAAGTCGCCGTCGATACTCCCGTATCGACGGCCCGCCGCGGCAAATACACCCCGCGCGGCAGTTTCCGCGTCGGCGAGCGCGTCGCGCAGGGCAAGGTCTCGACCATCTACAACGTCTCGATGCCCTACTGGATGCGTCTGGGGAGTTCGCCCTACGGGATGCACGCCGGCTATCTCCCAGGCTACCCCGCCTCGGCTGGCTGCATCCGCATGCCGTACGAAGCTGCGCAGGCGGTCTACAAGGCGACGGCACACGGTACCAACGTGCGTATCGTCGGCGGGTAGAGGCCAGAGGCCGGCCTGCGCTGCTAGCGCGCCCTGTATGGGGCGATGTACCGGCGTCACCTGGTCGCCCGCCGCCGGCCGGCGAACGGCAACCGCCAGCCCCCGTCGCCGGCAACCCGGATGTCCCG
>JANQMB010000335.1 GCA_028280355.1 Verrucomicrobiales bacterium | reverse complement strand
ATCCCATGGAACTTCCCGCTGATGATGGCCGCCTGGAAGCTCGCCCCCGCGCTGGCCTGCGGCAACACCTGCGTGCTCAAGCCCGCCGAGACCACCTCGGTCACCGCCCTGCATCTCGCCGAGATCATCGCCGAGGCAGGCCTGCCGGACGGGGTGGTGAACATCGTCACCGGCGGCGGGGCGACCGGCGCGGCGCTGGTCGGCCACCCGGAGGTCGACAAGGTCGCCTTCACCGGCTCCACCGAGGTCGGCAAGAAGATCGCCGCGGCGGCCGCTGGGACGGACAAGCGCCTCACCCTGGAGCTGGGCGGCAAGGCGGCGAACATCCTGTTCGACGACGCCCCCCTCGACCAGGCCGTCGAGGGCATCATCAACGGCATCTACTTCAACCAGGGGCATGTCTGCTGCGCCGGCTCGCGCCTGTTCGTGCAGGAGTCGGTCTACGACAAGGTGGTGCGCAAGCTGTCCGACCGAATCGACACCTTGCGCGTCGGCGACCCGCTGGACAAGAACACCGACATCGGGGCGATCAACTCCAAGGAGCAGCTGGGGCGCATCGGCGAGCTGGTCGACTCGGGCGTCGCCGAGGGCGCCGAGCTACACCAGTCGGGGTGCCGCCTGCCCGCGGCCGGGTACTGGTTCAAGCCGAGCTTCTTCACCGGCGTCACCGCCAGCCACCGGATCGCGCGCGAGGAGATCTTCGGGCCGGTGCTCTCCGTGATGACCTTCCGTACCCCCGAGGAGGCGATCGAGCGGGCCAACAACACGGCCTACGGGCTCAGCGCCGGCGTCTGGACCGACAAGGGCAGCAAGATCTTCAAGATCGCCCGCGACCTGAAGGCCGGCGTCGTCTGGGCGAACACCTACAACAAGTTCGACCCCGCCAGCCCCTTCGGCGGCTACAAGGAGAGCGGCTTCGGCCGCGAGGGCGGCCTGCAGGGGCTGGCGGCGTATGTCGACCGGTAGGGGCTAGCTGCCGCTATCCGCAGGCGCCGTCGGGGGACGAGGGTCAGTGCCGGGACCGGCGGGGACAAGGGGTACTTCTCCCTCCCTGACGTAGAAGCCATCCACCTCGTTGACGGGATGGTAGACCCCCTCGCCCCCCCCTTTCAGCCGCACGGAGGTCTGTCCTTTCCCCAACGGAGCCGTCCGATAGTTTGTCCCGAGCAATGGGGTTCCACGATGGACGTAGGAGTGCTTGATCTTGATCGTGTCGCCCACTTTGACACCCGTCTTCGTGCGATGTACGCGGAGCACCTGCGCGGTGTAGACCACCGGGGCGAGAAACTCGCTTCGCCGATTGCCTTCCTCGATCTTCGGCTCGCCTTTTTCGACCTCAAAGATCGTGACCGTGAGATCCTCCGGCGCGGGATCGACCCCCTTCGCATCCAATCCCGAAGCCCCGCTGACGGGCTGGTAGACCCCCTCGCCCCCGCCGCTCAGTCGGACAAACATCTCGCCCTTCCCCAGCGGAGCGGTCAGATGAACCCCGGTATAGTCGGCCCCGCTGTGGATATACGAGTGTTTGATCTTGATCGTGTCGCCCACTTTGAGCCCCGTGTCCGTGCGATCGACCTGGAGCACCTTCGCGGTGTAGACCATCGGCGCGAAATCCTCGCCCTTCGGTCCGTCCTCTTCGACCTTCACGATCTCGACTTTGAGAACCTCCGGGGCAGCCTCGAGGTTGGAGAAATGGTCGAGGTCGATGGCGCCCGCGGTGGCCATCAGCGAGACCGTGGCGATGGCAGATAGTGTCGTTTTCATTGTTTCTTCTAAGTGGGGTTGGATTAGTGGTTGGTGGGGTAACCCCTCGCCAGCCGGACTGGACACGGGGACGATAGCCTCCCAGACGAGACAGGGAGAAAAACTCTTAGAAAAAAATCAAAAAAAATCCCCAAGCGGACACGATGGCCAAGCCCCGCAAGATCTCCGAGCCCGAGAAGGAGCTGCGCTTCACCCGCGCCCGGCAGGCGCTCACCTTCGTCGCGCTGGGGGTCGCCCTGCTCTGCGTCGCGGTGGCGATCGAGATCAAGGCCACCCCGCTGATCGGCAACGCCGCCGGCGAGGCGCCCGCGGTGTCCTCGCCGTGGTGGGCCGCGATCCCCCTGCTGCCCGCCCTGTGGTCGTTCTGGACCGCCGCCCACTGCGCCCGCCACGCCTTCATCATCCTCACCCCGCTGGGCATCGAGCTGTTCCCCTTCTGGTTCCCGGCGAAGAACATGCGGGTCGTCTACTGGTCGGAGGTCACCGCCGCGGCGGTGGACGAGGGCCTGAGGAACATGACCGTCGACCTCGACGGCGGCTCGAAGATCTTCGTCGCCCTCGCCCCCATCTCGCGCGACCGCAGGCCGCTGCTCAAACGTGCCGTCGAAGGGCGGGTGCCGGGGGTCGGTGATCAGTGATCAGTGATCAGTGATCAGAAGTCAGTGTTCAGTGTTCAGTGTTCAGTGTTCAGATAGAGTTTATGTTAGGGATCCGCGACAGCGTCTTGCCGAACACTGAAAACTGAAAACCAGCAAACTCCCCGCATGGAAATCTCCCAGAAGAAGCTCCACTACCCCGTCAGCCCGACGCTGCGGGGCTACCTCGAGCGGTACGGGAGGCAGCTGGACAGCGTCCCGCAGATCTACCGCGACCTCTCGCGCTTCAGCGACGCCGTGCCCTACGAGTCGCCGGACGGCTCCGCCACCCTCTGGCAGACGGTGATGTTCCCGCCGGGCGAGATGGCCGAGCTGCGCCCCAAGCTGACCCGGATCTACGCCACCCTCAAGATGGGCGGGCGGTCGAGGGTCGCCGAGCACCTCGACGTCGAGCGCATCGATTTCGGCGAGTTCGGCAACTCCCGCCCCTTCCGGGTGCGCATCATCAACCGCTTCAACGACAACTTCGACCACTACTACGTGAAGGTGGCCGACGCCTCGCGGGTCTACGGGCTCGAGCTCGAGCACATCCTCTCCCCCACCCGCATCAACTACCTGGTCAACGGCGACACCCTGATCGAGGAGCACATCGCCGGCCTGCCGGGCGACGTCTTCCTGCGCGACTGGCTAGGGCGCGGCGACATCAACGAGGTCCGTCTGGCCAAGGAGTTCGTGAAATTCAACGAGCGCTGCTTCATCCGCCTGCTCGGCGACATGCGCGCGGTGAACTACGTGGTCGACCTCACCCCGGACTTCGAGGAGGTTCAGTACCGGGTGCGGCCGATCGACTTCGACCAGCAGTCCTACGAGGGCTCGCGGAAGGTCTACCTGGCGCAGTTCTTCCGCGACAACTTCCCGGTGGTCGAAATGGTGATGAACCTGCTCAACCAGGCCACCATCGAGCAGTACCAGAAGGAGGAGCGCACCCTAGTCGCCCGGCGCTACCATGTCGCCGAGACCCGCATCAACGCCCTCTTCGAGGCCATGCGCCGCGACGAGCTCTCGCCGCCCGAGAAGGTCGCCAACCTGCGCCGCGAACTCGCCGACCACCATCGTACCCGGGCGTTCGAGGGCTGTGCGAGCATGGGCGACATCGTCCGCACCCACGTCGAGCTGCTGCTGGCGACGGTGCGTTAGGGGCGTCAGGTTGCCCTGTTTCCAAGTTGCCCTACCCCGCCGGCTCGCTCACGCTCGCCGCTACGTCGCCGACCCGCTACCTTCCGCCTCGAGGATCCTCTTGAGGTTGGCCAGCTCCCCCTCGGCCGCCCTGCGGTTGGGTTTCGCCATCAGCGGGCCGAGCAGGGCGAAGAGGACTTTGAGGAAACCCTTGGCGCGCACCTCCGACCGCTGGGTGACCCGGGTGCGCCCGCCCAGGTCCTCGAACTCGTACTCGGCCTCGATGTCGAAGTGCTGACCCACCATCGACACCGCGTGCCCGCGGGGCGGCCGGTGGTCGGTGACGACGCCCTCGAAGACCATCTCGCGCCCCTTTTCGCTGGTCGTCGTCCGGAAGGTGGTCCCCACCATCCCCGGCTTCTCCTCGACCACCTCGTCGCTCACCACCACGGTGCTCCACTCGGCGACCCCGGTGATGGTGTATTCGAAGACCTCGCCGATCGGCCGATCGATCTCGACGCTGGCTACCGTTTTCATGGCTCCCGGGACAGCTGCCCGGGCATCCATCCTGACGAGCGGCGCCCTGCGTGTCCAGCGCGATCCTCCGAGGGCGGCTCGCCCCCCTCTCGCCGGCGCCCGGCCTCAGCCCTACTTGGGCATCGGGCGGTGCGGCCAGTCCGGGCTGCCCGGCGGGTCGGGCGCGTGCGGGGTCTTGCCGAGCCCGTAGTCCTCCGCCTGCATGTCCAGCCCCTTGAACCACTCCTTATCGCGGATGAAGCCGTAGAAACTCGGGTAGAAAGGGTCGACGTAATCGACGTCCGCCTCCGCCGGCACCTCGAGGCCGGTCAGATGATAGGCCGCGTTGACGACGATACGCCGCAGACCCTCACTGACGAAATCGCAAGAGGCACCGGCGGTGGTGCAGAAGGCCTTGCCCTGCGTCTTTCCGTCCGGGGCAGTGTAGGTGTGCAGCCAGGCGAGCGCCTGCATCGGGTCGTTCTTGCCGCCCCCGACGTTCTCCGACTTCGGGTCGAGCGTCTTCGTGACCGCGCCGCGCAACAGGACGATGTCGTCCGGGGTGAGGTGCTTGACGCCGTAGACGTCGGAGGGGGCGAAGATGTCGTCGCCGACGCCGTTCAGGACCGCGTGATCCTTGTTGGCCCCCTCGACCACCCCGCGCGCGCCCTCGCGCTTGTGGGCGCCGTGGTGGCTGACCCACTGTTCGCCGAGCACCTTGCGGCCGAAGGCGCCGAAGCCGATCGCGCCGTCGCCGTCGCCGAACTTGCCGTCGCCGGTGAAGGCGTGGGTGGCCGTGCGGAAGCCGATCACCGGCTTGCCGGCGTTGAGATACTTGGTGATGTGTGCGGCGCCCTCCGCGTCGGGCCGCCGGAAACGGGTGCCGATGATCATCAGGTCGGCGCTGTCGAGCGCCGCCAGGCCCCGCAGCCCGGCCTGGTTGTTCGGGTCGATGTAGCCGTCCGTCCAGGAGAACAGCACGGTGCAGTCGAAGCCGTGTTTCTGGGAAAGGATCTTGCCCAGCATCGGCCCGGACTCCTCCGAACGGTACTCCTCGTCGCCGGTGATGATGACGATGTGCTTGCCCTTGCCAGGACCGGCCTTGCCCCTCAGGAGCAGGGTGTCGCCCGCGGTAGCGGCAGAGGTGGCGAGCGCCGCGAGGGCGGTGACAGCGAAAAGAGTGCGTCGGGTCATGGGTGTGAGATTAGGTAAGACGTAATGGGTCGCCATAATTACCGCCCCGCCCCGCACAATCCAACGAAAAACGGGGCGGGCGGTGCCATGCAGGGGTCGGTCAGTTCCCGTAGTTGCCCATCGAGATGTCGCCCTGCGCCTTGGACAACACCACCGTGCCGTCAGAGAGGATCTTCAACGGGATGTTGCCCCCCTGTTTCTTGCCCAGCTCGAGGGTGCCGTCTTTGAACACGGTGAGGGCGTTCTCCCCTGTCTGCGCGTTGCCGACGCCGACCTCGAGCACGGAGTTCTGTGACGGCTCCACCCAGCCCCCCTGACCCGCCGGCGTGTTGTGATCCTCGTTGTAGCCGATCGCCACCGAGCCATAGGACGAAGCCTTGCCGACGCCGACGCTCAGATTCCCCTTCAGCTC
This sequence comes from Verrucomicrobiales bacterium, assembly GCA_028280355.1. GTDB lineage: Bacteria > Verrucomicrobiota > Verrucomicrobiia > Verrucomicrobiales > DEV007 > JANQMB01. The sequence continues at coordinate 10,287 of JANQMB010000335.1, read as the reverse complement.
GGTATTGTTTTTGAGAATATTGGGGTAGTTGCTCGAAAGCTGAACCGCCACATCCCAGCCGGCGGGTGTCCTATAGGCGTTCGACGCCGCCGTCGTGGTGGTGGGGGTCATCAGATAGAGGGTCGAACCATAGTAGTCGCTCGAATGGAGGCGCATCGGCGTCCGGACGGCCCCGCTCGAACGGTGCTGCCAATCCCAGATCCCGCCGTCGCGCTGCTGGAGCCAGCGCACGAAACTCGTGCCGCCATCGTCGTAGTAGGTCGTTTCGAAGCCCACGCCACCAACCGTCAGAGTGCCCAACTTCAAGGTGTTCCCCTGCAGCCAGGGAGCGATCTCGGTGCCGGTGAGCACGGCGGCACCGTTGTGCTGCAGCGCCCCGGTGACGTTAAGGGAGCCGGGGACCGTCTTGCCCGCAAGCGAGCCTGCCACGCTGGCACTGGTGACCACCTCGTTGCCCGAGATTTCGATCTTGGGAGTCACCGTGCCCCCGTCTCCAGGGATCAGGCGGATCGCCGGGGTAGCAGTTGACCCCGAGTCGTAAAGGTTCAAAACGTGGGTCGAGTCGAGGGCCATCACGTCCTTGTCGCCGCTACCGTTGTTGTAATCCCAGATCCAGTCCCCGGCCTTCTTGTGCCAGAAGTGGATCTCGTCGGGGGTGGTGGAGGTCTTGTCCTCGAACTTGAGCCGGAACTCGTCGGAGCCACCGCTGTCGTTGAGGATGATGTCGTCCTGGACGGTGAGCGTCCCGGTGATCGGGTTGGCGCCGGCCATCGGCGCGGTGAGCCCGAGCAGCAACAGGGGTAAGCTGGTGATCCCAGCGGTCTTGGGGTTTATCGATTTCATCAGTTTGTTAATGTTAGATACCAAAGGGAGAGGGACTTTCGTCAGATACTCCAACCGGCCGCGAACTCCAGATCGACTCGCCTCCATGCCCCTCCATGACGGCCTGACGGTCGGCCGGCCGCGCTATCGGCGCAAGTGGAATGCGGTCGCGTTCACCCTGTGCCGCATTCGCCCAGCGCTGCCAACGCGGCACGCCGGGTCAGGCGTCGGCAAAAAACTCGACCTCCCCGCTCTGCAGCGAGTACTCGGCGCCGACCACGACCAGCCCGTCGTCCGCCGCCAAGCCCCGGAGGACCTCCGACCCCCCCCGCAGTGCGTCCACGGAGGCGCGGACGTTCGCCCGGACGGCCTCGCACACCAGCGCGTCGCGATCGTCCGTACCGCCGGCTTCCAGCAGCGGCGCCACCGCCGGCCGGATCTGGTCGACGATCGAGGCGACATGCGGGGAGCCCCCTTCCGCCGGGTGCTCAATCTGCCCCAGCGTCGCAGCGACAGCCCCGCACATCGAGTGGCCGAGAACCACGACCAGCCGCGCCCCGAATTGCTCCGCCGCGAACTCGATGCTGCCGACCTGCGTCGGGGTAGCGACGTTGCCCGCGACGCGAACCACGAACAGCTCGCCGAGCCCCTGGTCGAACACCAGCTCCGGCGGCACACGCGAATCGGCGCAGCCGAGAATGATCGCGAAAGGTTTCTGCCCCCCGGCAAGCTCCGCCGGGCGCGCCCCCGCGGGGGTCGCACCCCCAGAGACGAACCGGCGGTTCCCCTCGCGCAGGCGCTCTAATGCTTCGGATGCTGGAACCATCGTGGCGCCACCTTTCCCCCAGGCCGCCCGGCGGGGCAACCCCCAAAGTTCGGCCGCCGGCACACCCCGCCGCCGGCCCCCCCGTGCGGGTCAAAACCGGACCGTGAACCCGGTGAACACCTGTAGGTCGTTGGCCTCGTCGTTCAGGCCGACCACCGCGCCGACATCGAACATGGCGTTGTCGGAGACCCCGAACGTCAGGCCGCCGCTGAGGTACGGCTGATAGGCGCCCTCCCCGGCGATCCCGATATACTCCGCGTAGACGCCGAGCCGTTCGCCCAAGTCGTAACCGAGCACCGCGGTGTGCAGGAACTCGGTGTCGTGGTCACCGTCGTCCCCATCGTACACCCAATCGACCTCCGCCATCAGCCCGAGCCCCAGCCGGTCGGTCAGGTCCATCCCGAAGGGGACGATGATCCCGCCCTCCACCTCGCCGTTGCTCAGGGGCGTCCCGGTCGGGATCTTCAAGGCGGGCATCACCGCCAGCGCCGTCCGCCCGCCCTCGTTGCCCCACAGGTTGAGCTTGGGGCGCAACGTGATGTCGGAGAAGCCCTCGGCGACCTCCGCCGGGGACGCGCCCACCTCCACCTCCTCGCGGGCGTAGAGGTCGAAGATCACCTGCAGCTCGAGGTTCTCCAGCAGCCCGATGCGCAGGTTGCTGGCGCCCGCGGTGACCACCTCCGTCTCGGCCCCCGCATCCCGGTCGCGCGAGTAGTCGACCAGGCTCATCTCGAGCTGGATGTGGCCGGCATCGACCGTCGTCGGGCTCTCGGTCCCGTCCGGCCGGTCGCCGGCGAGCTCGCGCAGCTGCTCCGCCGGGACGGGCTTGAACAGGTGGTATGCCGATTTGTCCACGGCGGCCGGCTCCGCGGCGGCGGGGAACCCGAGGAGAAACGGTGCAGACGCGAGGGCGCAGAGAAACAGTTTGGTCATGATCACATAATTAGTCTCAACTAACTCTCGTAGTCAAAGCTAAAATTTTGAGAAATGGCTTTATCGGAGAAGAGGCACGCGCCTGCGCGCCTCGGAGACCGGGCGATCTTATTTTTCGACGCGACCCCGACGGCGCCCCGCCCCCTGCTAGAACTCCCCGGCGTACGCCGCCCGGGGCCCGGCGAGGGACACCGGGACCTCCGCCAGCGACCGGACGATGGCGGCGACCTTTCCCCCTAGGCGCGGCAGGGCCTCGGACGCCGGGAGCTCGTGGACGTCCGGCACGTCCCAATACTGCACCCGCCCCACCCAGGCGCCGAACTTCTCGACCAGCGGCGTCTCGTGCTCCGCGCGGTGGACGCCGATGACCAACGACGCGGCCATCAGATCCTCCGCCTCCAGGCGGGTGGGCGGCCCGGGGGTGTCCTCGATGGTGATCCCCAAGGCGACCAGGGCGGCCTCCGCCTGGGGCGAGAGGTTGCCTTCCGTCAGATGCGGGCGGATTCCGCGAGAGAAGGCGGTCCAACCGAGGCCTGATAACCGCGCCTCGTGGTTGAACACCGCTTCGGCGAAGCGGCTACGGTAGAAATTCCCGGAGCAGACGAACAGCACGCGCTGTAACAGGTGCATGCCCAACAGACGCCCCTCCCCCTCCCTAGCGCGCTGAGAAAATCGTTAAGGTATCGAAACAATCGCACCGCCGGCTACGGGCGACTATTTGACAAAGAGAGGATTGCACTCCTCCCCCAGCTCGCGCATTGGAGGGGGATGCGTCTCTCCCCCATCCTGGCGATCCTGGCGACGGCGGCCCCGATCTCTGGGGCGTGGGGCGGGACGTTGAAGGTCGGCGAGACGGTGATCCTCGACCGCGCCGGCGCCACCTACGACTACCGCGGCGCCACCCTGGTGTGGACCGGGAGGGGCGACTGTTCACAGAAGGAGGGCATGCCGCCGATGTTCACGATCACCGCGCCGGACGTCACCCTGAAAAACGCCGTCGTGGTCGGCGCCCCGGACGGGATCCACATCTGCAGCGCGCGCGTCACCCTGGAGAACCTGACCTTCCCGAAGGTCTGTGAGGACGCGGTGACCTTCAAGCGCGGGGCGCGCCGGGCGACGGTGCGCGACTGCCAATTCGCGGGCGCCGAAGACAAGGTGATCCAGGCTGGACACGGCCGCGGGCACCGGGTCTACCGCTGCCGGTTCGAGGGTTGCCGGCGCCCGTTCCGCTCCAAAACCGGCGTCACCGCCCTGTTCTATCGAAACGTCGTCGTCAACTGCCACAGCGCCGTCCGCGCCGACGGGCGCGGCTCGCGCACGTTGATGTGGGGCAACCGGATGGAGGGCGTCAGGCACCGCAAGCAGACCTACGATGGCGCGCGGGTCGTGCGCTTCATCACCCGGCGCCGCTAGGGCTCGACCTCCACGTCGAAGCGCCCCTGGTCGAGCTCCGCCGCCGGCGTCGCCGCCGCCGGGTCGCGGCCGCCCTCGCCGGGGAACTCGCGGCTGAGCAGGCGCCGTTTGGCCTCGGGCGATATCGACTCGGTCCCCTCCAGCCATCGCGAAAACTCGGCGGAGTTGGAACGCTGCCACCCGAGGCTGACCTCGTAGAGGACCTCGTTGCCCTTGCCCGGGTCGCTGATCTTCGGCACCCACTCCTCGAGGACGTCGCGCGGGTTCTCGGCCGAAAGCTGGTGGCTCAGCGCGATCAGCCCGGCGTCGTGCTCTTCGCGGACACCCGACCGCGCGAGCCAGGCGGCGGCCGAACCCGGGTCGGCCCGCACCCACGCCTCGAGCGCGGCCGACAGAATCTCGCCGCGGGGCCGGTCGCCCGGAAGCGCGTCGATCCAGCCGATCGCCGCCCCGGGGTCGGCCGAAAGATATTCGGCCGCGACGCTCACGAAGGTGCCCAGCTCCCAGCCCTGGTCGATGTTGTCGGCGATCCAGCCCGCCGCCGCCGCCGGCTCCCCCTTCGCCCACTCGGCCATGAACCGGGTGGCCGCGTCATAGTGCGCTTCCCCCTCCAGCGTCGCGATCGCATCGAGGGCCAGCTGGCGATCTTTCTTCGCCAGCTCGGCGATGCGCCGGGCGGTCAGCTCGAGCACGAGCTCGCCGTCGCCGATCCCCCTGGAGAACTCCAGCGCCTGGTCCGGGTCGCTCTCGGCCAGCGAGCGCAGGTAGTCGAGGGCGAGGTGCGTCTGGAAGGTCCCCCCGGCCGCCTGGAACTTTTCCAGCGCGACCTCGAGCGCCCCCTCGATCGACTCGTTCTTCCAGGTGTCCATCACCGACGCGTAGAGCAGCCGCCGGGTGGCGAGGTCCTCGAACCGCGCCTCGATGAAGGCGATCGCGGCCGGGGCGTCGAACTCGCCCCAGGCGGCGAGGAACATCTGCCAGAGGAAGAGCTGCTCCCTCTCGAGGGGGCGCGAACGGAAAAACGCGATGAACTCCGGCAGGGACTCGGCCGACAGGGCGGACAGCGCCCGCATGAGCGGCTTCACCGCCGCGTAATCGACGTCCCCCGAGAGGAAGGCCGCCTCTAACAACCCGGCGACCGAACTCCGGGACACCGGGCGGGGAGCCACCTCTGTGGGGGGGCGGTCGCGAGGTGTCGAAGACGTGGCAGGCCCGGGTTCGCCCCCCCCCGTTTCCAGCCCGACCCTGCCGACCTCCGCCCCTCCGCGCTCGCGCGGCGACAGGGACCAGCCCACGGCGAACCCCGCGAGCAGTGTCCCAACCATCAGAAAAAGACGCATAGAAACTGAAGATTTATCTGTTCAACCCCCGCCAAACCTCTACGATAACACCAAAGGGAGATCGCGGCGCTCCTTTAATGCGCAAATGGTCCATTGGGGGGGATTGTCGTGACATGGCTGGTCTCGGAGGGGGCCTGCATAAAACATGGCACAATACGTCAATGAGGAATGGAGTTGGTGGCCCCGGTTCACCCCGAGGTCTGCGGACGCCTTAGCCGTTCTTTATCATCAACCAAATCGAACAATGAAAAGCACACGTCTATTCGGCCTATCGGCCATCGCGGCATCCTTGCTGCTCACCGGCCGCCTCAGCGCGGACCACGTCATCATCGATGACTGCATCATCCAGAGCAGCCTGGCGGTCGGGTTGGACGCGGTCAACGGGGAGAACTTCGGTTTCGACACCATACGCCTGAAGGAGAACAACCTGCGCATCCATTTCGACGACACCAGCACCTCCGCCTCGTTCCCCAAGAACGACTGGCGGATCCGCATCAACGACTCCACCAACGGCGGCGACAGCTACTTCGCCATCGAAGATGCGACCGCCAACCGCACCCCGTTCCGGGTCGAGGCGGGGGCGGGCAACCACTCGCTGTTCGTCGAGGACAGCGGCGACGTGGGCGTCGGGACGAGCACCCCGGCGGTGAGGGTGCACCTGGCCGACGGCGACAGCCCGACGGTCAGGCTGGAGCAAAACGGCACCAGCGGCTGGACCCCCCAGACCTGGGACGTGGCCGGGAACGAGACCAACTTCTTCATCCGCGACGCCACCAACGGCAGCACGCTTCCGTTCCGGATCAGGCCCGCCGCGCCGACCAACAGCCTCTTGATCGACGCCGGTGGAGCGGTCTCGGTCGGCACGGCGTCCCCCGCCTCCGGGGCGAAATTCCATGTCGAGACGGGGGGCGGCGCTGTTGACGATTTCGTCGTGACCGGGGACAGCAAGATCGGCATCGGCACCAACTCGCCGGATGCCGCGACCCACGCGCATATCGTCCACGGCTCGGGGAACGCCCTGAGGTTGGAGGAGACCCGGGCCGGGACGCCTGACAATTTCATCGCCTGGTACGACGCCGGCGGCCGGACCGGCTTCCTCGGCCACCCGAACCCCGCCAACAACCAGATGTGGATGGCGAACGAGGCCGGGGAGTCGCTGGTGCTATCGACCAACGGCTCCACCGCGCACGTGGTCGTCGACACCTCCGGCAACGTCACCACGACTGGCACCGTCAACGGGGTGTCGGACCGCAACGCCAAGGAGGCGATCGTCCCGGTCGATACCGGCAAGATGTTAGAGAAGGTGCTGGGGCTGCCGATCAGCGAGTGGAGCTACAAGGGCGACGACCCCTCGGTCAGACACGTCGGACCGATGGCCCAGGACTTCCGCGCGGGCTTCGGCCTGGGCAAGGACGACAAGACCATCTCGTTCCACGACCCCGCCGGCGTCGCCCTGGCGGCCATCCAGGGGCTGAACGAGGTGGTCGAGGCGAAAGACCTCCGCATCGAGCAGCTCGAGGAACGCAACCGCGAGCTCGAGGCGCGGATCGGGCGGATCGAGCGCGCGATGCAGGCGGGCCGCTAGCCGCCGCCAGCCGACCAGCCAGAAGGAGCACTTGCGATGAAACGTGATCCCCTCGCGCCATCCCGCCCCATAACGACCGGTTGCCTGTTGGCCTGTCTCGGGCTCGCGGCGATCCTCCTCCCCCAGCCCGCCCAGGCTCAGGGGGAGGGGGTGCCGGGCTTCTCCAAGACCTTCTCGCCAGCCACCATCGGCCCGGGCAGCGTCAGCACCCTCACCTTCACCATCACCAACAACGATTCGGTCGGCGTGAGGGGGCTGGAGTTCGTCGATACCCTGCCCGCCGGGATGGTGATCGCCTCGCCCGCGAACGCGTCCACCGACTGCGAGGGCGCCCTGATCGCCCCCCCCGGGGGCACGGTGATCAGCCTGATCGACGGCAGGGTCAGCGCCAACGGCAGCTGCACGGTCAGCGTCGACGTGACCGCCGCGGGGCCCGGCGCCTACGCCAACGTGTCGGGGGACCTGACCTCGGACGCCGGCAACAGCGGGGCGGCCGAGGCGAACCTGGTGGTGTCGGAGGGCCTCCCCGGTTTCTCCAAGTCCTTCGAGCCGGCCTTCGTCGGCATCGGGCAGCGCAGCACCCTCACCTTCACCATCGACAACTCCGCCAACGAGGGTCCGCGCAACAACCCTAGCTTCACCGATATCCTGCCCATCGGGATGGTGATCGCCGACCCCCCGAACGCGACAACCGACTGCCCGAACGCCGTCGTCGACGCGGTGGCCGGGGGCAACACCATCTCCCTGTCGCCGCAGGGCTTCCCCGCCTCGACGATACCCGCCTTCTCCACCTGCACGGTCTCGGTCGACGTCGTCGCCAGCGCGGTCGGCGTGTTGCACAACATCAGCGGCGAGCTCACCTCCTCGATCGGTTTCGGCGCCCCGACCTCAAGCGGTAAAGCGAGTGCCTCCCTGAGGGTCAGCTCGGGCGAGATCTCGATCACCAAGACGTTCACCGACGACCCGGCCCCCGCCGGAGGCACCGCCACGCTCCAGTTCACCATCACCAACAACAGCCGCGACGGGGTCGCCAGGGAGATCCGTTTCACCGACGACCTCGGCGCGATGTTCTCGGGGCTGGCCGCCGTCGGCCTGCCGCTGGCCGACCCCTGCGGTCCCGGGTCGTCGCTGAAGGGCACGACGGTCATCTCGCTCGACGGTGGAACCCTGGCCCCGGGCGCCTCGTGCACCTTCGACGTGACCCTGCAGCTCCCGGCCGAAATGAAGGCGGGCACCTACATCAACACCACCAGCTCCCTCCGCGCGGTGGTCGGGGAGACCGAGATCGAGGCGGCCCCCGCGTCCGCCGACCTCTTCGTCGCCCCCGTCCCGGTCCTGACCAAGCGTTTCCTCGACGACCCGGTGGTGCCGGGGGCGACCGCGAGGTTGGAGGTCACCATCACCAACACCAGCCAGACCTCGTCCGCCTCCAACATCGCCTTCGATGACCCGCTCCCACTCGGTATCTCGGGCGTGTCCCAGTTCCAGGCAAACGACGTCTGCGGCGAGGGTTCCACCCTCACCTTCACCCCGGGCACCAACCCGCCCCAGGCGCCCTCCACCCCGCCGACGCTCAGCTTGAGCGGGGGCTTCCTGGAACCCGGCCAGAGCTGCACCTTCCAGGTGACCGTCGACATCGACCCCGGAGCCGCCACCAGCATCGCGGTCAACACCACCTCGCCGATCACCGCCAATGTCAATGACACCGTCGTGACCGGCCGGCCCGCGACTGACCAGATCGCTATCATCGCGGCCCCGCAGCTCAGCAAACGTTTCGTCGACAACCCGGCCGCCCCCGGCGACACGGTGCGCCTGGAGTTCACCCTCAGCCACTCCCCCGAGGCGTCGGTGGACGCCCTCGACATCAGCTTCGAGGACAACCTCGACGCCATGATCCCGGGCTTGGTCGCGGTCGGGCTCCCGCTCACCAACGTCTGCGGCCCCGGATCCGCCGTCGCCGGCACCTCGACCATCAGCCTCCGCGGCGGGTCCCTGAAACCTGGCGAGGTCTGTGTGTTTACGGTCAACGTGGCCATCCCAGAACAGGCGGCGCTCGGCGTGTTCACCAACACCACCGGCTCGGTCACCGCCGCCATCGCGGGGTTGAAGACGGCTTCGGACCCCGCCACCGCCGACCTGCAGCTGACCACCCTCGCGCTCGAGAAACGTTTCCTCACCGACCCGGTGATCCCCGGCGAGACGACCACACTCCAGTTCACCATCACCAACTCCGGCCCGGTGGCAGCCACCGACATCCGCTTCGACGACAACCTCAACGGCATGATCCCGGGCACTGTCGTCGCCAGCGACAACCAGTCCGGGATCTGCGGCCCCTCGTCGACGCTCAACACCGTCGGCACAAACACGCTGCAGCTCCGGGGGGGCAGCCTGGCGGCCGAGTCCTCCTGCACCTTCTCCGTCGACGTCACCATCCCCGCCTCGACCCCGGACGGGACCTACCTCAACACGACCTCGTCGCAGTTTGCGACGGTCGGCAACAGCCCCCTGGCCCTGGCGCCCGCGGCGGACACGCTCACCGTCGCCGTCACCCTGCTCGACTTCTCGAAGGCGTTCCTCGTCGGCCCCGTGAACCCGGGGGGGACGACGACCCTCGAGTTCACTATCACCAACCTCGACAGCACTTCGGCGGCCACCGACATCGCCTTCACCGACACCCTGCCGTCCGGGCTGGCGATGACGGGCGGCACGCTGACCGGCATCTGTGGGGCCGGGTCTTCGGTCTCGGGGACGACCACCATCACCTTCGCCGGCGGCACTTTGGCGGCCGGCGCCTCCTGCACCTTCTCCGTGCCCGTGGAAGTATCGCCGAACGCCGGGGCGGGCACGCTGGAGAACGTCACCGGCGAGGTGACCGGGGTCATCCGCAACTTCGCCGTCCGCGGTGAGCCGGCGTCGGCGTCGCTCGCCGTCGAGCTGCCGCCGCCCCCCGGCGGCCCCTTCGGGGTCAACGACGTCAGCCGGCCCGGCGACGGCACGACCGTCCTCGAGCTCAACACCGTCGTCGGCCGCCGCTACTGCATCGAGTGGAGCGACGACCTGATCACCTGGACGACGGTCCCCACCCCGATCGTCGGCGAGGTCGACCCGGTCACCTGGATCGACGCCGGCCCGCCCGAGCTGCCCACTTCGGGCGATATGCGTTTCTACCGGCTCAGGGAGAAGACGGGGGAAGAATAGGGCATTAAAGAATCCCATCAGGGGCAGCAATCCCATCTCGCAAACGAGCTTTCTACGGGGGGCGGCCTCTTGTAGGAAGCTCGGGCATGTATGCCGTCAAGAAGGAGTTGGGGATCCGGTGGCTAGGAGTCGGGCGAGGAGGTGCTCGGCGAAGGCCCTCTTGGTGGCGA
>JANQMB010000303.1 GCA_028280355.1 Verrucomicrobiales bacterium | reverse complement strand
CGCCGCCGAGGAAGCCGGGGAAGGCCGCCATGGCAACGGTCGCCGCGGCGCAGATCGACATCGCGCCCACCATCTGGTAGAGGGCGATGACGTTGTGGTGGTGCCGGCGGGTGAGGTGGCTGTTGATGATCGAGAAGGTCGTGCCCACGCCGGCGGCGGCGATGCCGACGGCCAGGCCCAGCTGGTATTGGAAGTCGCCGCCGGCGATCAGGGCGATGGCGCCGATCATCACGCCGCCGAGCGCGAACTCGTAGAGGTGGTGGCGCCTCCCCCTGACCATCATCGGCTCGAGGATCGCCGTCCACAGGGTCGAGGTGGCCATCCCGATCATGCACACGGAGACGTTGCCGAGGTGGACGGCGAGGAAGAAGAGGATCCAGTGGGCCCCGAGCAGGAGGCCGTTGCCGAACAGCGGCAGGACCTCCGCCCGCAGCGCGGCGCCGGGGGTTTTGCGGTAGAGGACGAGGCCGACCAGCAGCAGGCCGGCGATCAGCGTGCGGTGGAACACCAGCACCGGGCTCGGCAGCCCCTCCAGGAAGCGGCCGAGGACGGCGGTGAAACCCCACAGGACGACGATGAAGTGGAGCTTGGCGAGGTCGCGGGACATTGGGGAGTGTGGGACAGGGGTGCCCTGACGGCGGGCGCCGCCCAGCCTCTGGTGCCTTCGTCGCTTGCGAGCGATGGTGGGCCACACGCCCCCCAATGGGATTGTGCCCCATCGGCGGTGGGAGGCGAGGGCGTCAGCACGGTTCGCGCACGAGCTCTATGGTTCGAGCGTGGGCGCCGCTCTCGAAAGTCAGCCGATCAACCCCAGCCGTGGGAGTCGCGGACCTTGATCATCACGTCGAGGATGGTGTTCCAGGTGCCGACCTCCTCCAACATCGCGTTGGGGAACATGCAGCCGTCCCAGCAGATATGCTCGATGCCGCGGCCGGGCGCGTCCTCGAGCCAGTATCCGGCCGCCTTGACGATGTCGAGCTTGCCGTTCGGGTCGTCGGCCGGGCAGTGCTTGCCGGTCTTGTCGTGCGACCCGGAGCCGTGCACCGTGCCGTCGTTCTGCGCGACGTGGAAGTCGATCGTCCAGGGGCGCAGCTTGTCGGTCATCTCCTCATATGCGGCCCAGAACTCCTCCTCGCTGTAGCCCTCCTTCACCAGCGCGTGCTCGGGCGCGTTGTAGCCGAGCAGGTAGAGGTAGGTGTGCGCGAGGTCGGCCTGGAAGCCGAGGGTCTCGGGCATGCCGACCTCCTCGAGCAGGTCGAGCATGTCCTTCCAGGAGTGCATGCCGGCCCAGCAGATCTCCCCCTCGGCGGCCAGGCGTTCGCCGTGGTCGGCGGCGATCTTCGCCGCCTCGCGGAAGGTCGCGGCGATCTCCTTGGTGTTGGCGGTGGGGTCCTCGCGCCATTTCTCGACACCGAACTCGGCGGAGTCGATGCGGATGCAACCATACTGGCGCACGCCGTGCCCGTTGAAGACCCCGGCGATGCGGCAGCCAACCTTGATCGCGTCGAGGAACTTCCCGCGAGCCTCCGCGTCCCCCATGGCGGAGTCGCCGACAGTACCCGGCCAGACCGGGGCGACGACCGAGCCGACGTTGAAACCGTGTCCGGCGATGGTGTCGGCGATGTCCCGCAGCTCGTCGTCGCTGGCGTTCGGGTCGGTGTGTGGGAGGAAGAGGAAGTAGTCGATGCCGTCGAACTTGACCCCGTCCACCTCGGCGGCGGCGGAGAGCTCGAGCATGCGCTCGAGGGAGATCGGGGGCTCCTGTCCGTCCTCGTCCCCTTTGCCGACGAGGCCGGGCCACATGGCGTTGTGTAACTTGGGTGCTGAGTTGCTCATGGTGGTCGCGATTGTCTTCGGGATCGGCGAGATTGACAGGCTTTTTTCGCCGCCAGTCCGAAACTGGGAAACCGTCATACGAAAAGGCGAAACCGTCACAGGCCGGTAACATCCCTTTGCAAGCGTATCCCCCGCGATGTTTGCTATCCCTATGTCCCCGTGTCTGCGAACCGCCGCCGCCCTCCTCTGCGGTGTGGCGGCGGCCGCGGTCGCCGCGCCGGACGGCCCATCGGCGATGGCGGAGGTGGAGCGTGCGCACTATCTGCAGGGGACGGTGGGTGACCTCCCGGGCGCCATCGCTGCCTACGCGGCGGTGGCCGACGACCCCGCCAACCCGCGCCGCTGGCGGGCGGAGGCGACCTTCGGCCTGGCCAGCTGCCACGACTTGCAGGGGAGTTACCTCACCGCCAACCGCTACTATCTGAAGGTGGTGAAGGAGTTCGGCGACTTCGGCGGGCTGGCCGACCGCGCCGCCGGCGAGATCGTCGCGGTATCGCGGGCGCTCGCCGAGGGCGGCGGGGCGGTGAGCGACGACGACTACTTCTACCTCTGCGACCTGGCGCTGGTCCTGGACGCGGCCGCCGAGAACGACGAGCTGGAGCTGGCGGGGGAGGTGGCGGCCGAGCTGCGCGCTTTGCTCGGCCGGCTCGCCGCACAGGTCGAGGGCACGCCGGACGAGAGTGCCTTCGACGATATGGCGGGGGAGCTGCGGGGGGTCGAACTGGCGATATCCGCAGGGGACGCCGGCCGGGTGAGGTCGCTGCTGCGCAAGGCGGAGGAACTTGGGACCTTCATCGATGCGGTCTACGGGTCGGACCCGGGGGAGGTGTTCAACCCGGCGCTGCGTTGGAAGGATCGTGCCGCACGCGCCCTGGCGACTGGCGATGGCGCCCGCGCCTCGAAGTACTACCGCCGGATCGCTGAGTACCTGGCGCCTGTCGAAGAGACCCCGGACGAAGACGAGCGGGCGTACGCCCGGGCGCTGGCCGGCCAGGCGCGCCAGATCGCAGGGCTCATCGAGGAGGGGGATCTGCCTGGGGCGCGCCGGGCGTTGTTCGAGGGGGACCGCGAACGCGCCGCCTCGACCGAGGTCGTCGCGGTCTACCTCGAGGGGTTCGAGGGGATGCCGAGCAAGTTGCTGCCCGTGGTCAGCGCGCTGTTCGGATGGATGGACGAGGCCGACGCACAGTTGGACAGCGATCTCGACGCGGCGCGGGTCGCCCTTCAGAGGGCGCTGGCGCTGGCGTCACGTCTCGGCGAGGGGGCGGCCGGGACGGCGTTCCGGGACGATGCTGCCGAACTGCTCGCCGACCTGCAAGAGGCCTTGCAGGCGCTCGACGACGGGCGGCTGGAGGACGTGCGGGACCGCATCGAGAATGAAGGCTAGCTGGGCGATGCGCGCGTTTCGACCAAGTTTCGGGCGTAGCGGAGGTGGCGACGGGACGCTGTTCGTGTTCCTCGCCGCGCTGGCGGTGGCGGTGCCGACGGTGGCCTTCCTCTGGTCGGTGACGCGGGCGATGGAGAACGAGAACGCGGCCTGGCGGGAGGAGCGGGGCGAGCTGCTCCGGTTGCGCCTCGGCGACGCACGGCGGGCGGTCGACGCCCATCTGTCCGATCTCGTGTCTGGCAAGGTCGCCCCGTTCGACAGGGTCGGCGAGCTCCAGCCGGAAGAGATCTTCTTGGAGGTCGCCAGGCGCGAGCTGGCGGATGGTCTGGTGGTATTGGGGGAGGACGGCTCCGCCCTGTTCCCCCGGCCCCCGGAGCACCGGGGCGTGGACGACCTGGGCGAGGTCGATATGCGGGCGCTGGAGATCTGCGATCGCTACGTGCTTGAGGGCGGGGGTGAGGCGGAGCGTGCGGCGGTGGGGCTGAGCGTCCTGCGGCGGCTCTCGGAGGAGGGTCTCGAAGGTGCCCGCGATGCGGGTGGGCGCCTGCTGTACCCCAACCTCCTGCTGGCGACGCTGCGGGGGATCGGGGCGGGACATCGGCGGTTCGGCCCGCTGTTGGAGGAGCTGAAGGGCACTTTGGAGAGCGGTGGGGTGATGCCGTTTTCACAGCGCCTCTTTCTCGCCCGCGAGCTGGCGGAGTTCGAGCCGGGATTCGCCCTGCCGGCGGCCGGGGCGGAGGCCCTTACCGCGCGGGCGCTCGGGGAGGGGCTGGTGTTGCCGGCGTCTGGCGTCATGTCGCGCGTACCGGGTCGCGAAGGCCTGTGGTCGATCTTGTCGACCGACCGGCGTTTCCTGGCGTTGTTCGAGGGGGGTCGCCTGTCCGACGACCTCCAGGCTGTGGCAGAGGAGGCGGTCGGGGGTGGGAGCCTGAGGGTGGAGGCCGTTGCACCGGATGGCGGGGGGCGGGCTGGGGCGTCGCCGGCGGGCGCC
>JANQMB010000298.1 GCA_028280355.1 Verrucomicrobiales bacterium | reverse complement strand
CCCCCGGCGCGCCTGGCGGGGATGGGCGGTGCGGTGGAGAACCTCGCCCGCTCCCGGCGTTGGGATGACGCGAAGGCCCTGGCGGCCGAGGTCGGCGCCCGCGAGGCCTATCGCCCGGCGCTGGGCGCCCCCGGTTCGGCGGACGCCGCCCGCTTCGCGCGCGCCCTGGCGATCACCGAGCTCAAGGCCGGCGACCCCGAGGCCGGCGCGGCGAAGCTGGAGGAGGTCGTGAGGCGGGACCCCCTCGACGGCCAGGCCCTGTTCCTCCTCGGCGAATTTCTCCATGGCGAGGGCGAAGTCGAGCGGGCGCTGATGCGTTTCGAACAGGCCGCGGCCGACCCGGCCTACGAGGCGCGGGCACATCGCCGCCGGGGGGAGATCCTGGTGGCGCGCGGCGGCTACGCCGCCGCCCTCGCCCCCCTGCGCAAGGCGCTGTCCCTCGAACCCGACGAGGCGTTGGGTGACTATGTCGATAGCGTCGAACGCCTGGCCGGGATCTTCGAGCGGAGGTGAGCGCTTTCGACCATCCCCCCGGTCCGGCCGCTGGATCTGGGAGCGAGGCGGCCCCCGATCGCCCGCAGGCGAGCCTAATACGGGGGCGGCATCGTCGTAGGACGTTCGTATGCGGGCGGGTTCGGCCGCTTTCGGATGCCCCTACGTTCCCGGCTTTGCCATTGTCAGCCGGGCACCCCCGCATGTAGATTCACGCCCCCCTGTGAGCAACTCCTCGGAAACTGCGATGCCTGATAGCGCCGGTCCCGGAAAGACCGGCGGCGGGCCAGATTTGCCGGAGGCCATATCCCCGGCGGAGCTTGAGGCGATGTTAGACGGGATCCGGGTGGAGAGCGTGCTCGGCGTCGGCGGGATGGGGGTCGTCTACAAAGCGGTGCAGACCCGTCTCGAGCGCCCGGTGGCGATCAAAGTGCTACCCGCCTCGTCGGCGCGGCCGGACCTCGTCGAAAAGTTCGAGGCGGAGGCCAGGGCGATGGCCAGGCTGCAGCACCCCAATATCGTCACCATCTACGATTTCGGGGACGCGGAGGGCAACTTCTTCATCGTCATGGAGCTGGTCGGTGGGACGACCCTGCACCACGCCATCCACGGCGGCGGGGTCGATACGGCGCGGGCGCTGTCGGTGCTTGGCCAGGTGTGCGAGGCGGTCGAGTTCGCACATGGTCAGGGGACGGTGCATCGCGACATCAAGGCGGAGAACGTCCTGCTGGGCGAGGACGGGGTCGTCAAGGTCACGGACTTCGGCCTCGCCAGGTTGCTCGCCACCGGGCTCTTCGAGCGCAACGTGGAGAAGGGGGTGGTGCACGCGACGCCGGGCTACGCGGCGCCCGAGATCTCGGTCAAGGGTGCGAGCGTCGACCACCGGGCGGACATCTACGCGCTGGGGGCGCTGTTCTATGAGATGCTCGCGAAGTCGCCGCCGCCGGCGGCGGGCGAGTGGGTTCCACCGTCCCGGGTCTCGGACACGAACCCGATGTACGATGCGGTGATCTTGCACGCGATGAGGCGGGACCCGGCCGAGCGCTACCAGAGCGCCGCCGCGTTCTGGGCGGCGGTCTCGCAGGCGGGCCAGTCCGGGTCGGTGCGGCCGGCGGCGAAGGCTTCAAGATCTGCGGCCCCGGTGCGGCCGGCCTCGGGTGGGGGTCCCAAACCGGTCCCGGTCAGCGCCGCCCAGCGGCGGATGCGGGCGCGCGTCGCCATGTCGCGGCGGAGCGGTGGGTCGGGCGCGATGCTCTGGTGGCTCGCGATCGGGTTCTTACTGGTGGCCGGGATCCTCGTGTGGAAGCTCTCGACCGGCGGCTCCGGGCGTGAGGCGGACCCGTCGCGGAGCGGGGGAAGCGACGACCTGGAGACCCTCATGGGCTTCGGGGACGAGACCTCGGGCGGCAAACAGGGTCCCGATGGCTGAGTTCTCCACCCTCGACCTCTTTTCGATCGGCATCGGGCCTTCGTCCTCCCACACGGTAGGACCGATGCGCGCCGCCGCGGCCTTCGTCCGTTCGCTCGCCGGCGAGGGGGTCGTCGGGCTGCGCTGCGATCTGTATGGGGCCCTGGCGGCGACCGGGAAGGGGCACGGTACGGACCGGGCGATCGTCCTGGGGCTATTGGGCGAGAGCCCGGAGGACGTGGATATCGACGCGATCCCACGGCTGGTGGCCGGGCTCGGCGAGGCTCGTGCGATCCACCTGCCCTCGGGCCGGGCGGTGGCCTTTGACCCATCTGCGGACATCGGTTTCAACCGGGGCGAGACGCTACCCCGCCACCCTAACGGCATGCGGTTTTCCGCGATCGGCGGCGATGGCGAAACGGTCACCGAGGAGGTCGTCTACTCGGTCGGTGGCGGCTTCATCGTGGCTGAGAGGGATTGGGGTAAGGCAGCCCCGGCCGCAGATGTCCCCTATCCCTTCGAGAGCGCGCGGGACCTCCTCGAGCTATGTGAGACCGAGGGGCTCCCCATCTCCGGGCTGGTGTTGTCCAACGAGGCCGCGTTCCGCCCCGAGGCCGAGACGCGCACCCGCCTCGACGCGATCTGGGGGGCGATGCAGGCCTGCGTCGAACGCGGGGTCGCGGCCACCGGGAAACTGCCGGGCGGCCTGGGCGTCCGCCGGCGCGCCAACGACCTCTACCGCTCGCTCACCGCCGGTGGGGGCCGGGGGGGCGCCGACCCGCTGGCGGCGCTCGATTGGGTGAACCTCTTCGCGCTGGCGGTCAACGAGGAGAACGCCGCGGGTGGCAGGGTCGTCACGGCGCCGACCAACGGCGCCGCGGGCATCATCCCCGCGGTGTTGCACTACGCCGTGCGGTTCAGGGGGTCGCCCCACCCGGACGGGGTGCACCGCTTCCTTCTCACAGCCGGCGCGATCGGCACCCTCTATAAGAAGAACGCCTCGATCTCCGGGGCCGACGTCGGCTGCCAGGGCGAGGTCGGGGTGGCCTGTTCGATGGCGGCCGGGGCGCTGGTCGAGTTCCTCGGCGGTTCGCCGCGGCAGGTGGAGTTCGCCGCGGAGATCGGGATGGAGCACAACCTCGGTCTCACCTGCGACCCGGTCGGCGGCCTGGTGCAGATCCCCTGCATCGAGCGCAACGCCATGGGGAGCGTCAAGGCGATCAACGCCGCCCGGCTGGCGCTGAGGGGCCGGGGCGACCACTTCGTATCGCTGGACAAGGTCATCAAAACCATGCGGGACACCGGCCGGGACATGGAGGCCAAGTACAAAGAGACCGCCCGCGGGGGACTGGCGGTCAACGTGGTGGAGTGTTAGGCTTCCGTCGGACCACGGCGGCCCTCACAGCGCCGAACCGCCCCAGAGTTTCGAATATCTCTCGCAGTGGACGATGACCGTCTTGAACTTCGAGAGATCGGCGCCGTCCGGGAGCGTGTAGCTCTGGTCGCCCTTGGCGGATTTGAGCTTGGCGACCAGGAGGGCGCCGTCGGTGGCGTTCTTGTTGTTCAGCTCGGCGAGCGGCTTCGGGGAGAGGAAGATCTTCAGGTCGGGGGCCCTCTTGGTGGAGAAGCCTTCGAGCGAGAGGGTGTCGCCGTCGATCGTCCAGGTCCCCTTGATCGAATGCGACTTTTTCGACCAGGTCCCTGAGCGCTCGGCGGCGACCGCCGCCGCCTGCGGCAACGAGATCAGGGCGAGGGTCAGGGCGGCAAACATCGGGGTGGCGATCGACCTTTTCATTTCAAGGTAGAAGGTCTCGCCCCGGGTGTTATTCCGCGCCGGGTGCCCGGCCTGGCCAGGGGGGCTACGAAACGGCAGCCATCAGCTCCCCGATCGTACGATCCGACTCCAGCGGGTGGCGGAGCCGGAAATTCAGATCGACCTCGTAGCGGTTGTTGCGCCCCTCCCGCGTCCGCACGACCGCGCCCGCCTCTTCGAGCTCGCCGAGGATACGCTGCACGGAACGTTCGGTGATCCCGACCTTTAGAGACAGGTTCCTCACCGTCGTCGCCGGGTCGCGGATCAGGCAAACCAAGATGTGCGTGTGGTTTGTCAGGAAATTCCAACCGGTTGATGACGTGGGATTTGAAGGGGATTCAGCAGGCTTCGACATCGGTGGGCAACGATTTTTACCGAAATTTATTGCGCGCTTTCAAATACACGATATTTTTTTCATGTAAATTGAAGCACGTTATTGGAAACGCGATAAAATCGCCAGCTACGCATTCAAATGCAAGGCCGAATTGGCCACCGCCCCGTCTCCCTCAACCTCCCCGTTCCCCCCTGAACCGAAAGACACCCGCATCGATGAAAAGCGAAATCCTGAAAAACCTGATCCACCGGCTGGTGGAGATCGAAACTGACGAGAGCCCGTTGATCAGCTGCTTCGTCAACGTCGAGAACCCGCGGGCCGACTACTTCACCGAGATCGAGGCGCAGGCCAACATGGTCTCGCGCCGCCTCGGCGGGCAGAGGCGGCACGATTTCGAGGACGCCCTGGGCGAGGTCAGGGATTACCTCTCGCGCTGGTTGCGCCCGTCGACGAAGAGCGTCGCGGTGTACTCGCGTTGGGGCGGGCGGCCGACCCTGCTCACCGCACAGTTCGAGGTGCCGATGAAGTCGCGTTTCGTCGTCGACGAGCTCCCGCACATCTACCCGTTGATCGAGCTCAAGGACACCTATCACCGGTTCGTGATCGTCATCACCACCGAGAGCCAGGCGCGTGTCTTGGAGACGACCATCGGTGCCGTCACCAGCGAGATCCTCGCCAAGCGCCCCGAGTTGCGTCAGCGTGTCGGGCGCGAGTGGACGCGCGAGCACTACCGCAGCCACCGGCGCGAGCGGGAGCAGCAGTTCGTGCGCGAGAAGGTGAAGGTCATCGACGGGCTGATGAGGGGCGGTGGCCACAACCACCTCGTCCTCGCCGGCAGCCCGAAGATGGTGGCCCGCCTGAGGGCGGCGTTGCCCGAGCGCCTCGAGAAGATGTTGGTGAGCACGGTCAACGCCAACCCGAGGGGTGGCATCGACCCGATCGTGCTGGAGGCGGTACAGCTGTTCGCGGCGGCCGAGAACATCGAGAGCCACGACAGGGTCGCGCAGCTGGAGGAGGCGGTCCTGCGCGGCGGGCTCGGGGTCGCCGGCTACCCGGCCAGCCGCGAGGCGCTCGAGGGCGGATACGCCGGGGCGCTGGTGATCGACCAGGACTTGCCCGATCGCGAGGTGCGCGAGGAGCTGGTGCGGCTGGCGATCCGGTCTGGTGTCCCGATCGAGACGGTGAAGGGGAGCGAGACCCTCGGGCGGCTGGCGGGCGTGGGCTGCCTGTTGCGCTATCATCCGGGGACCACGTCACCCACCGGCCTGGCCGCCTGATGAGCCAGCCCGCCACCACCCCCCTGCACCGCGCGCTCTCCCACCAGGCCACCCCCGGGGTCCTGTTGGTGCTGGCGATGCTCGCCGCGCTCGCTGTCGCGAACTCTGGCGCCGAATGGTACGGCGCCCTGTTTGGCACCACCGCGACGGTGGGCGTCGGCGAGTTCCTGATCGAGAAGCCGCTGCTGCTCTGGATCAACGATGGCCTGATGGCCATGTTCTTCCTGTTCGTCGGCCTCGAGCTGAAACGCGAGGTGCTGTACGGCGAGCTGTCTGACCCGCGCAAGATCGGCCTGCCGCTGTTCGCGGCGGCGGGTGGCATCGCGGTGCCGGCGGCGATCTATGTCGCGGTCAACTGGGGCGACCCGGTGGCGTTGAACGGCTGGGCGATCCCCGCCGCGACCGACATCGCCTTCGCGCTCGGCATCTTGGCGATGCTCGGCAGCCGCGTCCCGGTGGCCCTGAAGGTGCTCCTCACCTCCGTCGCGGTACTCGACGACCTGGCGGCGATCGTCATCATCGCCCTCTTCTACACGGACCAGCTCGCCGTCGGCTCCCTCGGGTTCGCGGCGGCGATCCTGTGTGGCCTGCTGGGTCTCAACCGGTCGGGTGTGAGGAAGATGGCGCCGTATGTGGTGTTGGGGATCGCGCTCTGGGTCTGCGTGTTGAAGTCCGGCGTGCACGCCACGCTCGCCGGCGTCGCCGTGGCCCTGTTCATCCCGGGTGGGAGGGGGGCGGACGGCGAGGACAGCCCCGCCCACCGCGCGGAGCACGGGCTGCACCCGTGGGTGGTCTTCGGGATCCTGCCGGTGTTCGCTTTCGCCAACTCCGGCGTCTCGGTGGTCGGCCTGTCGCCGTCGGCGCTGCTGCAGCCGGTGCCGCTGGGGATCGCGCTCGGCCTCTTCCTCGGCAAGCAGGTCGGGGTGTTCGGCGCCTGTTGGCTCTCGGTGAAGCTGCGGCTGGCGGAGCTTCCGAAGGGGGTCAGCTGGCTGCAGGTCTACGGCGTGGCGATGCTCTGCGGCATCGGGTTCACGATGAGCCTCTTCATCGGCTCGTTGGCCTTCGAGGCGAAGGGCGGCCCCGACTACGCGGTCGACGACCGGTTGGGGATCCTGACCGGCTCGTTCCTGGCCGCGGTCTGCGGGTTTGTTGTGCTGCGCCTGGCCTGCCGGAGCGGCGTGCCCGGGCAGCGCTCCGGCACGCCCGCCCGGGGGACGGCTTCCACCGCCGGGTTCCCCGCCGGCGGGCTCGCGTCCGGCGAGGCCGGCGCGGATTTGGCCTAGACCCGGCGTGGTTGGGGGATTGATGTCCTTTCGCCGGTGAAAAGAGGAAAGTATTCTGAATCGAATTCTAAAATACGTCAAATTTGACGCACGTTAAATTTGACGTATTTTAGGACTCATGAGAGAACAGAAGGGAAACGAAGGCGGGTCTGGCGGTGGTGTAGTCGTTGGCCGGGACGGTGTCATTGCGGAGATCTGGCGAATCTTGGATAAGCGGAGTGTCTACATGAACGACCTGCGCCGCATCGGTAAGACGATGATCCTGGAGGCGATGAAAGAGGATCCGTTGGAGGGGTGGATCGTGATCAAGAAGGATCTGGGGAGGTGTAGTACCCCGGAGGAGTTCGCGGCGCTGGTGTACCGCGACGCGTTGGCCGAGCTGAAAGGGAGAGCCAAGCTGATGCGCCGGATGGAGGAGCTGATCGGCAAGGCGAGCGGTGTACAGATCGGGCCGGTGACCTTGCCGGACGGGCGGGTGGCGCCGTGGAAGGAGGTACTCGAGCGAACGTTCGCCGATCTGGATCAGGTGGTCGAGAAGACCGGGCGCCGGGTCGTCTTCCTCTGGGACGAGGTGCCCTTCCTGCTCGACAATGTGATCAAGAACGCGGACGACGGCGATGGGCAGAAGTTGGCGATGCAGGTACTCGACGCGATCCGGTCGCTGCGGCAGGACTACCCGAGGGTGAAGATGGTGCTGACCGGGTCGATTGGACTACACCACATCCTCGCCCAACTGCGCGAGGTCGATTATATCAATTCGCCCCTGAACGACATGAAGCCGGTCGCGCCGGGGCCGTTGGCGGCGGCGGACGGGGTCGCCTTCGCGGCACAGATGTTGCAAGCCCGAGGAGTGGAGGGGGATGATGGCTGTGCCGAAGAGATCGCGACTCTGGTCGGGCATGTACCCTTCTATATAGAAAGCTTCGTCGATGGTCTGCGGACGGGGGAGGAGATCCGCCGAGAGGATCTCGAGGGGAGGTTAGCGGAGCGACTCACCGACGAGGACGACGACTGGGATCTCCCCCACTATGCGGCCCGGCTCCATCGCTACTTCGGACAGAAGGAAAAGATGGCTCTAGCCGTGCTCGACCACTTAGCCCGTGAAGAGGCTCCGGCATCGAACGGGGAGATTTTCGAAGCGGTGAAGGCTGCCGAGGTGGGGGGCGACCTGGAGGATCTGCGCAAACTCCTCAAGCTCCTGCATCGCGACCACTATCTCGAGAAAGACAGGGACGGGCGATGGGCCTTCCGGCTGGCGATCGTCAGGCGTTGGTGGCGGCTTGACCGCGGGCTCTAGCACCCGAAAACCATGAGTAAACGAGACCCCTTCATCTCCAGGTTCTCCCCGAACCGCACCGATCCAGAGAAGCTGGAGCAGATCCACGTCGAGCGGGACGATCTGCTCGAGGACGCGGTGGCCAGGGTGCGGGCGAGCATCCTCGGGAAGAAACGCAAGCATCTGCTCTTCGTCGGGCAGCGCGGCAGCGGCAAGACGCACCTGCTGAGCCTTCTGGTACACCGGCTCCGGGCGGACGGGGAGGCCATCGACAAGGTGAGGATCGCCTGGCTGAACGAGGATGAGACGAGTCTCTCATACACCGAATTGCTGGCGCGGGTCTACCGGGCCTTGGTGGCCGCCTACCCGGAGGAGTTCACCGAAGATGCCTTGGCGAAGGCCTTCGAGCTCGGGGTCGATGGGGGGCGGCAGTATCTCGAAGACCTGCTGGCCGAGCAGGTGGGGGAGCGCAGGCTGCTGGTGCTGCTGGAGAACTTCGACGCGCTGTTGGACGCCCTGGGGGAGGAGGGCCAGCGGCAGTGGCGGGCGTTCCTTCAGGATTCACGGCTGATGGTGGTCGTCGCCACGGCGCAACGGATGACCCAGGGGATGAGCAAGGTGAACCGCAAGAAGGGGAACCCGGAGGAGAAGCTGGCTGACGAGGAGAAGACCTTTTTCGGCTTCTTCACGGTGACGGCCATGTCGCCCTTCGCCGTCGACGAGGCGGCGCAGCTGTTGAAGAAGCTGGCGAGGCTGAAGGGGGATCCCGAGCTCGTCGAGTTTCTCGATAGCCGGCGCGGGCGGGCGCGGGTGCGGGCGCTGCGCTACTTGTCGGGGGGCAACCCCAGACTCTACATCGTCCTCTCCGAGTTCATTACCAAGGAGTCCTTCGACGAACTCGTCCGCCCTTTCGAGGAGATGGTGGACGAGCGTCTGACACCGTACTATCAGGAGCGCTTGCGCTGGCTCAGCCCGCAGCAGCGTCGCCTGGTCGAGGTTCTCTGTCAGAGCCGAGAGGCCATGACGGTGGGGGTGTTGGCGAGGGAGGTGTTCGCCGCGGAGAACACGGTTTCGGGACAGCTGAAGAAACTGCGCGAGATGGGGTACGTGGATGCAACGAAAGGAGGGAGGGAGTCGTACTATGAACTTCGGGAGCCGCTGATGCGACTGAGCATGCAGGTCAAAGGGGCGAGGGGAGAAGAACCCCTGGGGCTGTTAGTCGATTTCCTGAAGGTGTGGTTCGAGCGCGAGGAACTGGAAGAGAGGTTGGAGGGTGGGGGAGTAGGGGAACTGGGGAGGCGGTATCTCTTACCGGCAGTGGAGTCGTTGCGGGAGGAGGGGCCGGTTTTGCGGTATTCTTTGTTGCGGCGGGGTGTCGATGGGGTCGATGTTGCGAGCTGCAGCGATGAGGAGCGGGCGAGATTGTATGATCTCGCGGAGGAGACCGGTGAGGCCGGGGATTTGATCAACGCCGGTCTGGCGGCCGGTCATGCAGGAGCTTTGCAGGTGGCTGATGGCTATCTCACCCGCGTGGTAGAACAGGAGGGTGTATCGGCCGAGGAGGTGGCGTGGGCTCTGTTCAACCGCGGGGTCGCCCGCTGGCGTCAGGGCGACGCGGAGGGGGAGATGGCGGACTATGGTCGGGTGGTGGAGCTGGAGGGTGCACCGGCCGAACAGGTGGCGAAGGCTCTGGTCAACCGCGGGGTCGCCCGTGGGCGGCAGGGCGACCCGGAAGGGGAGATGGCGGACTATGATCGGGTTGTAGAGCTGGAGGGGGCACCGGCCGAGCAGGTGGCGAAGGCGCTGATCAACCGCGGGGTCGCCCGTGGCGAGCAGGGCGACGTGGAGGGGGAGATGGCGGACTACAGCTGGGTGGTGGAGCTGGAGGGGGCGCCGGCCGAGCAGGTGGCGAAGGCGCTGCACAACCGCGGGGTCGTCCGTGGGCGGCGGGGCGACGCGGAGGGGGAGATGGCGGACTACGGCCGGGTGGTAGAGCTGGAGGGGGCACCGGCCGAGCAGGTGGCGAAGGCGCTGGTCAACCGCGGGGTCGTCCGTGGGCAGCAGGGCGACACGGAGGGGGAGATGGCGGACTATGACCTAGTGATGGAGTTGGAGGGGGCGTCGGCCGACCAGGTGGTGTTTGCGCTGTACAACCGCGGGGTCGCGCGCGAGGAGCAGGGTGACGTGGAGGGGGCGATGGCCGACTACGGCCGGGTGGTGGAGTTGGAGGGGGCGCCAGTTGGGTCGGTGGCCAAGGCGAGAGGTCGTATGTGGCGGGTTTTCCGAGTGAGCGAGAAGATCGACGAAGCGAGGAAGCTGTGCCGTGAGGTTTTAGAGAAAGACCAGATCGTTCCCGATTGGGTTGCGGACGAGCTGTTGACCGAGGTGCTGAGCGGCGGCCAGGGCAGCGAGAGCTGGCAGGGGAAGGTGGGCGAACTCTATGAGCGGTTCGCCGGACACGGTCACCTTGACAAACTGGGCGAGGGGCTGGTGCGCCAGCTGGGAACGCTTGAGGAGGGGCATCTGAACGCGAAAGGACTGGAAGATTGGGTCGGTGTCTGGGAGGACGCCGCAGGCGACAATGAGGCGATGGTGGTCGGCCTGCGGCTATTGCGCGCTGGGGTGAACTACCTCAAGGAGGGGCAGCGGCGAGAGCTGTTGCGGCTGCCGAAAGAGGAACGGGCGTTGGTGATGCAGGCTCTGGAGTTGGAGGACGAGGGGTAGCCTGCAGCCCCTACGGCTCGGTCAGAGTTTTCGGTAAGTTTTGCGATGCGTAGCGGAGATCTGGTGGGTCTTCCCGTCCTTCGCGAACCGAAAAGAAAAGGGGCGGCAGGATGCCGCCCCTCCTCTGATGAAAGATCGGGATGTCTGGTGGCCGGCGGCTACCCGCTTTTTCCGGTGGCCCAGAGGATGCCGTTGCTGACCATGTCGAGGTATTCCTTCGACGCCATGGTCTCGTTGTGGTGGCCGAGGGTGGTGCCGAACACGCGGCCCTTGCCGTAATCGTTCACCCAGACGCAGTCGTGTGACGATTTGCCGCCGTCGATGGAGCCCGTCGCCAGCACGGTGGCGCTGGGCCAGGTCTTGTCGATGTGGTAGAGTTCGCCCTTCGGCGTCACCCACTTCTCCGGGAAGCCCTTCATGACCGCGTGGTCCGGCTTCACGTTGGTGACGGTGATCGGGGCGTGCTTGCCGTGGCCTGGGGAAGTGACGCCGAGCATGGCGGGCCAGTGCTTGGTCTCCCCGGGGATCTTCCAGTGGTAGGAGTGCATGGCGCAGTGGATGGCGACGGCGGGCTTCCCGGACTCGTGGATCTTGGCCAGCGACTCGACGAAGGAGGCGTCGGTCTCGTGGGCGTGGCAGAGGTTGTAGACGACGATGTCGTATTTGTCCGCCCAGCCCGGTTTGCTGAGGGCCTCCTTGGTGCCCTTCGCGTCCTGGTGGATGACGCCCCACTCGACCGGGATGCGCTCGGCCACGCCCTCGGTGAGGATCTTCTCCTGGCCTTTGTAGTCGTGGTAGCCCCCGCCGGTCACCAGCAGCGCTTTGATCGGGGCGGGTTTCTTCTTCTCCCCGGAGACGGCGACGATGGCCGCGGCGGCGGCGAGCGCGGCGACGAGGAAGCTGGTGCGGGGGGTGGTGTGTCTGCGGATCTTCATGGCTGATCGATGGGGTGAAACTCGGTGCCAGCTTGGCGGTCGGACCCGCCGGCGTGCAAGGCTATATTGCCCCTGGGTGGGCGATCTTATGCGCCGCTGGCCATCGGCGCACCCGGCGGGGGCGCGCTAGGCGATACCCAGGCGGCGGACGAGCCCGCCCATGCTGAGGCCCTGGACGAGGATGGAGAACACCACCACGCTGTAGGTCAGGTAGGTGACGAGTTCGCGCGACATGTCGTCGGCGAGGGTCAGGGCGAGGGCGATGGAGATCCCGCCGCGCAGGCCGCCCCAGGTGAGCAGGGTCAAGGTCTGCCGCGTGTCGCCGCAGCGCAGCTGGGTGAGCGGGATGGTGAGCGCGAGGGATGCGGCGCGGGAGAGCAGCACGGCCGGGATCACCAGCAGGCCGGCGAGCAGGTAGATGGGTTGGAAGCTGTCGGCCAGGCTCAGCAGCACGAAACCCATCAGGGTGAAGAGCAGGGCGTTGAGGAGGTGGTCGACGGCGTCCCAGAAGGTGTCGAGGTGCCGGCGTTCGTCCTCGGCCACCCCGCCCCCGCGGGTGGAGGCGCCGACGATGAGACCGGTGGCCACCAGCGCCAGCGGCCCGGAGACATGTAGCTCCCAGGCCAGCGCGTAGACGCCCATGACGGCGGCGACGCTGATCAGGATGTCCACCGTATCGCGCTTGGCGATCTTCAGGCCGCGCGCGGCGACCAGGCCGGCGAGCCCGCCGAGCAGGAGCCCCCCGAACACCTCGCGGGCGAACAGCAGCGCGACGCCGGTGGCTCCCGCCGCGCCGGCCTCGGCGCCGTGCCCGGCACCGCCGGCGATCTGGAGCAGGGTCAGGAACACGACGACGGCGACGCCGTCGTTGAGCAGCGACTCGCCGGCGATGTCGGCCTGCAGCGAGCGGGGCACCGAGGTGGACTTGAGGATGGCGAGCACGGCGATGGGGTCGGTCGGGGAGATCAGCGCCCCGAACAGCAGGCAGTGGAGGAAGGGGGTTTCCAGCCCCAGGGCGCCGAGCAGGAGATAGCTGAGGCCGCCGACGATGAAGGTGGAGACGACGATCCCGACCGTGGCGAACAGCAGGATCGGCCAGCGGTTCTTGCCCATCGCCCCGGTGTCGCCGAAGAAGGCGCCAGCGAAGATGAGGAAACCGAGCGCGTAATCGAGCACGAAAGCGGAGAAGTCGAAGGCTTCGACGGCGAGGCACACCCCCTCGATGGCCCCCGGGAACAGCAGGCCGAAGGCGAGGAAGGCGAGGCTGGCCAGCAGCGCTGTCCCCATCAGGCCGATGCTCTCGGGCAGGCGCAGGACGCGGGCGTTGAACAGCGCGAAGATGGCGGTCACCGTGAGGGTGACCGCGACGATACTGTAGGTTTCCATGGTTCCCTCGCGCCGCGGTGCGCCCGGCGGCTATTCGATCTGCCGGATGGCCGCGGGCGCCGCCTTGAGGATCCGCCAGTCGCCGAGCCGGACCACCTCGCCGGTGACCTCGACGGGCAGCGCGACGTGTTCGAGGACGGCCCCGTTCATCGCCTCGCCCTCGTCGCTCACCAGCAGGTAATGGGTGGGCGGGATGCCCTCCCCATGGCGGACGATGAGGATCGGCGGGATCCCGCCGGAGATGCAGGCGACCGCGCAGGCGCGATGGGGTTTGAAGATGCCTGGGTTCATGGCGCCGAGGGCGCATTTGGAGTCGGCGATCTCGCCGCGCAGGGTGACCCGCCCGTCGCTCGCCGCGGAGTCCAGCGGGTCCGCGGCCGCGTCGCCGGTCGGGTATACCGACCCGGTCCCGGTGACCGCGATCATCGAGGTCGGCTGGTCGGGGTCCTCGATGAGGGTCCCCTCGACCTTGACCGGCTTGAGGTGGAAGGCCGCGGCGTCCTCCGCCGCCAGGCCATGTTTGGTCTCCAGGACGATATAGTGGACGGCGTCGCCGGTGACGAGGGCCGGGTGGGGGCTGGCGAGGAAGACGCCTTCCCACGTCCGTTCCTCCGCGAGGTTCCAGGTGCCCTTGCCCGCGAAGCCGGTCTGCAGCGCAGCCCCCACCCCGGCGATGGCGAGGCCGAGGGCGATGAAGAGGAGCGAGCGGGACTTCGAGTGGCGCACCGGCGCGGTGGCGGGCTCGCCCTCCCAGCCGATGAAGAATGGGTCGTCGGGTTTCTCAGGCGCTGTCTCCGGCATAGCGGGTTCTCGAGTGATTCGGTTAGTTTTCGCAACAGGCGGGTTCGACGCGCGTCCCGGCGGGGTTGGGTTCGGGGTGGACGTAGATGTCGCCGCCGACCACGCGCACGTCGAAGGTGGGCACGGTCTCGGTGAAGGGCGGGGGCGAGGCGCCGGTGTCAGGTTTGTATTGGTATCCGTGCCAGGGGCAGGTCAGGCAGCCGTGGACGAACTTGCCCTCGGCGAGCGGGCCGTTCTGGTGCTGGCAGACGCCCGAGATGGCGGAGATCTTCCCCCCGTAGCGGACCACCGCGACCCTCTCGCCGCCCAGGGTGACCGGGATGGCGCGGTCGGGTTCGATGTCGGAGACCCGCGCGACCTTGACGAAGCCGTCCGCCTCCGGCGCGGCGGCGGTCGGGCGGTCGGCGGCGACCTCGCGGAAGCCGGCGAGCAGGTGGAGCGCCGCGACCGCGGCGAACCCGGCGGCGAGGAGCGCGAGGTAGAGGGGGTTCGTCTCGGACTGCAGGACGCCGAAGGCGACGTGGACGACGAGCAGGGCGTAGGCGAGGTAGACGGACATGTGCAGCGTCTTCCACACCGGGGCGGTGAGGTTGGCGAGCCAGAAGTCGTGGCTGGTGGCGGCCATGACGAAGAGGATCAGCAGCGCGAGGAACCCGAAGGCCTGGAAGGGGAAGGCGCCGGGGCCCTCCCCCCAGTCGCTGAGGAAGACGCTCACGAAAGGGTTGGTCGAGCCGAAGGCGTGATACCAGAAGACCGACAGGCCACCGTGGATCAGCGCCAGCAGGAACATGGTGACGCCGAGGTGGCGCCGGTTGTAGAGGAGCGGCAGGAACCTGGGGTCGAGGCGGGCCAGCGGGCCGATCGCGAGGATGAAGTGCAGCAGCAGGATCGCGGCGAGGCCGAAGGCGCGGATCAGCACCTGGACGGGGTTCGCGGCGCCGTTGGTCGCGAGGGTCACCGCGCTGAAGACGACCAGGAACCCGGCGACGCCCAGCGCGAGCAGGAGGTCGTAGCGCTTCTTGAAGCGGTTCCAGGTGACGGCTTTGTATCCGGCGCTCATCGCTCGGCGGGCGGGGTCTGTGGTTCGACGGGGAACTCGGGCCGGGAGCGCACCGAGAAGAAGATCGCGGCCGCGATGACCGGTACGATCACCAGCCACATGAGCCGGTGTCGCCTGCGGTGGGTACGTTGCATGGAAGTTTGCTAGTGTTCAGTGTTCAGTTTTCAGCGGACTTCCGGTGGGCGCTTCTCTCAGTGGGGGGAGGCGACCCCTTCGCCCAGCGCGCGGCGAGGAGTGGCCAGAAGACCGCGCTGCCGGGGACGATGAGGAGCTTGAAGCCGAGGCCTGCCCCGGCCGCGCCCGGGTCGACCTTCTTCACCCCGAGGAAGGCGAAGGCGAGACCGAAGGCGAGGCCGAGCGCGAGATAGATGCCGAGGGCGGCGAGCAGGGGTGGGACGATGGCTTGCATGGCTACTTACTGATCACTGTTCACTGGAGGGGCGGCGGCGCAGACGGCCTTGGCGACCAGCGGGGCGACGCTCTGGTCGAAGGGGGAGGGGAGGATCTCCTCCGCGGTCGGCTTGGCGACCGCGCCGGCGAGCGCCCGAGCCGCGGCGATCTTCATCTCGGCGGTGATCCGCGCGGCTCCGGCGTCGAGCGCGCCGCGGAAGATGCCGGGGAAGGCGAGCACGTTGTTGACCTGGTTGGGGAAGTCGCTGCGGCCGGTGCCCACCACCGTGGCGCCGCCGGCGCGCGCCTCGTCGGGCATGATCTCCGGCGTCGGGTTGGCCATGGCGAGAATGACCGGGTCCTCCGCCATGCGGCGGACGTCCCCGGCGGTCAGGAGGTCCCCCTTGCTGACGCCGACGAAGACGTCGGCGCCGCGCAGGACCTCCGTGAGCGCGCCGTCGGCCCCGCCGCGGTTGGTGAACTTGAGCAGGGCTCGTTTCTGTGGGTTGAGGTCGTCGCGGCCCCCCGAGATGGCGCCCTTGCTGTCGCAGACCACGACCTCCGTCACCGGGGTGCAGACCAGGGGGTCCTGGTCGATGCAGCGCAGGAGCTTGGCGATCGCCGTGCCGGCGGCGCCGGCGCCGTTGATCACCACGCGCAGGTCCTCCGGCCGTTTGCCGACCACCTTCGCGGCGTTGAGCATGGCCGCCAGGAGGACGATCGCCGTGCCGTGCTGGTCGTCGTGGAACACCGGGATGCCGAGGTCCTGCAGGCGGTCTTCGATCTCGAAGCAGCGCGGCGCCGAGATGTCCTCGAGGTTGATCCCGCCGAACACCGGCGCGATGCGGCGCACGGTATCGACGATCTCGTCGCTGTCCTGGGTGTCGAGGCAGACCGGCCAGGCGTCGATGCCGGCGTAGCGTTTGAACAGCAGCGCCTTGCCCTCCATCACCGGGATGGCGGCCAGCGGGCCGATGTTGCCGAGGCCGAGCACGGCGGACCCGTCGCTGACGACGGCGACCGAGTTGTGTTTTATGGTGAGGCTGCGCGCCTTGGCCGGGTCGGCGGCGATCGCCTCACAGGGGGCGGCGACGCCCGGGGTGTAGGCGACCGAGAGGTCGTCCTGGGTGTCCAGCGGCAGCTTGCCGCTGACGGCGACCTTGCCGCGTATCTGCTCGTGGACGATCAGGGATCTCTCGGCGTATGAGGGCATCGGGGTTATACGAGCAGCGCGTCGGTCATGATCTCCACGGTGGCCGGGCCGTCGTGGTCGCGGGCCTCGGCGAGGGCGGCATCGAGCCCGGCCGGGTCGGTGACGCGGATGCCCTTCGCCCCGCAGAGCTCTGCGTAGGTGGCGAAGTCCGGGTTGTGCAGGTCGGTCTTCCAGACCTCGAACTCGCCGGCGCGCTGCTCCTTGGAGATCTTCCCCAGCTCGTCGTTGTGCAGCAGGACGTGGGTGATGTCCATGCCGTATTTCACGGCGGTGAGCAGCTCCATCATGTACTGTCCGAAGCCGCCGTCGCCGGTGACGGCCCAGACCGGGCGGCCCCGGTAGCGCGGGTCGTCCTCCTGGGTGGCGGCCCAGGCGCCCATCGCGGCGGGGTACCCGAAACCGATCGAGCCCAGGTATCCGGACATCAGCACCGCCTGCCCCCCGCCCGACTCGAAGTAGCGGCCGAAGGAGTAGGTGTTGTTGCCGACGTCGACGGCGATGATCGCGTCGTCCTGGCAGGCGCGGGTCATCGCGGCGAAGACCGCGGCGGCGCCGACCCCCCCGCTGCCGCCGTCGCCCTCCCGGCTCCGTTTCTCCTCCCGCCAGATCCGCCAGCGCCCGGCGACCTCCTCCCGCATGCCGCGATCGACCGGATCGGGGAAGGCCTCGTGCAGCAGCTCGAAAGTGCGCCCGATCTCGCCGAGCAGCGGCAGGTCGACGGCGTGGAATTTGCCGAGCGCCATCGGGTCGAAATCGATCTGGATCGTCGGCATGTAGCTCGCGATACCGGTGTGGTTGGAGAAGGAGGCGCCGACGGCGATGATGCGGTCGCACTCGTTCATGAACCAGCTGGCGATCGGCGTGCCCGAGCGGCCGAGCACCCCGCAGCCGAGCGGGTGGGTGTCGGCGATGAGGCCCTTGGCCTTGAAGGTGGTGAGCACCGGGATGTCGAGCTTCTCGGCGAAGCGGACGATCGGCCCCATGTGGAAGCGGGCGCCGTGGCCGACGATGAGGATCGGCCGCTCGGCCTCCTTGATCTTGGCGACCGCCCCTTCCAGGGCGTCCGTGGGCGGCGCGACCTCGAGGGCCGCGAGGCGGCCGTCGGGGGTTCCCGCCGGCCCCTCCGGGTTGGCGGTCTCCTGCACCTCGTTGGGCAGGACGAGGGTGACCGGGTTGCGGGTGAGCAGGGCGTTCTTGAGCGCCAGGCTGACCAGCTCGCCGTGTTTGGAGTCGGCGTAGACGGTGTGGTTGAAGGCGGAGACGTCCTTGAATGCGGAGGCCAGATCGACCTCCTGGAAGGCGCCGGGCCCCAGCACCTGGGTGTCCACCTGGCCGGAGAGCGCCAGCATCGGGGCGCGGTCGACCTTGGCGTCGTAGAGGCCGGTCATGAGGTTGGTGGCCCCCGGGCCGGCGATGGTGAAGCAGGCGGCGGGCCGGCCGGTGAGCTTGCCGTATGCGGAGCAGGCGAAGGCGGCGGCCCCCTCGTGGCGGATCCCGTAGAACTTCAGCGCGCCCGCCTCCTCCTGGCGGCGCAGCGCGTCGGCCATGCCGAGGTTCGAGTGGCCGACCATGCCGAAGACGTGCTTCACCCCCCAGTTGACCAGGGTCTCCGCCATGACGTCGGCGTTGGTGCGCACGTGCTCCGGCCCCTCCTCGACGGCGACGTAGATGCCGTCCTCGCGCTCCTCGACGGGGAAGGTGGGCAGGCCGTCGCCGTGGCCGCCGGGCGACTTTCCGGTATGCGGGTCGAAGTCCCAGCCGTGCCAGGGGCAGCGCAGCCAGCACTTGCCCTCGGCGCCGGTCTCTATCGAGCCCTCCCCGAGCGGGCCGCCCTGGTGCGGGCAGGCGTTGTCGACGGCGCCGTAGCGGCCGTCGAAGTTCGACAGGGCGATGGTCTTGGTACCGGCGGCGACGGTGGTGACCCGCCCTTCAGGCAGGGCGCCGGGTTCGAGGACTTTGTGCCAGGTCTGCATTTTTTCTCCTAGAGGGGTTCGGCGCCGGCCCAGCGGACGCCGGCCAGCTTGTGGACCTTCTCGTCGTAGGTGGAGAGGTCGTCGATGTTGAACTTCGAGAGCGCGTCGTGCCCGCAGGCGCGGGCGAGGACCTTCATCAGGTCGGTGCTGGCGGTGAAGAAGTTCTTCAGGCGGGTCGCGGAGGCGGCGACGTCGAGCCGCTTCCGGAGCTCGTCCTTCTGCGTGGCGATGCCGACCGGGCAGTTGTTGCTACTGCAGGCTCGCATGGCGATGCAGCCGATCGCCTGCATGGCGGAGTTCGACAGAGCGACCCCGTCCGCGCCGAGGGCGAGCGCCTTGACGAAGTCGGGCGCGGTGCGCAGGCCGCCGGTGGCGATGAGGGTGACGCCGCGCGCCTCGCTGCGGTCGAGGTGGCGCCGCGCCCGGGCGAGGGCGGGGATAGTGGGGACCGAGATGTGGTCGCGGAAGATCTTCGGCGCCGAGCCGGTGCCGCCGCCGCGGCCGTCGAGGATGATGTAGTCGGCGCCCGCCTCCAGCGCGAAGTCGATGTCCTTCTCGATATGCTGCGCCGACAGCTTGAAGCCGACCGGGATCCCGCCGGTGAGCTCGCGGACGTCGTCGGCGAAGTCGGCGAAGTCCCGCGTGGTCGAGAGGTCGGCGAACCGCGGCGGGGAGATCGCGGCCGTCCCCGGCTCGAGCCCGCGCACCGCGGCGATCTTGCCTTGCACCTTGGCCCCGGGCAGGTGGCCGCCGGTGCCGGTCTTGGCCCCCTGCCCGCCTTTGAAGTGGAAGGCCTGAACCTTGGCCAGCTTGTCCTCCGAGTAGCCGAACTTGGCGCTGGCGAGCTCGTAGAGATAGCGGCTGTTCTCCGCCTGTTCCTCCGGGAGCATGCCGCCCTCGCCGGAGCAGATGGCGGTGCCGGCCATCTCCGCGCCGCGCGCCAGCGAGATCTTGGCCTCCTCCGAGAGGGCGCCGAACGACATGTCGGAGACGAACAGCGGGATCTCCAAGCGCAGCGGCCTGGCCGCGTTCGGTCCGATCGTCAGCCCGGAGGCGACATCCGCATCGTCGAACAGCGGCAGCTTGTGCAGCTGGCCGGTGAGCACCTGGATATCGTCCCAGCGCGGCAGCGCGGTGCGCGGCACGCCCATCGCGGCGCCCGGCCCGTGGTGGCTCCACTTCTCGAGGCCGAACTTGGCCAGGTGTTGGATCTCGCCGACCTTGTCCTCCTCGTCGACCGGGCCGGTGTCCGCGTAGGCGCCCAGGTATTCGTCGCGCCTGAACGGCTGCGGGTGGTCCGCGCCCCAGGCGGCGACCTCGTCGGCGTCGACCATGACCGCGCCGCCCTCGACCCAGGAGCGGAACTTCGGCAGGCGCTCCGAGTTGTTGTATTCGGACACCCCGGTGTCGACCCGGAAGTCCCAGTAGTGGACGCCGCACATGAGGTTCTCCCCGGACACGAAGCCGTCGGCGAGCAGGGCGCCGCGGTGGGCGCAGCGGCCATAGAAGACCGACAGCTGCTCCTCCGCCTCGCCGTATCGGACGACGACGAGGTCGATGTCCCCGACCAGCGCGTGGGCGGGTTTGTCGACCTCCAGTTCGGTGTAGGTGGCGATGGCGGTGGGGCGCATGGTCTGAGGGTGGAGGGCTGTCGGCGTGTTGGAATTCCGCTAGACGTCGGGGGTGCCGTCGCCTGCGGCGTGGCGGGCGAGGTAGCCGGCGGCGCGGTCCTTGCCCATGTAGAGGGCGAGCAGTTTCGGGTCGACCTCGGTCATGTCGGAGAGCAGGAGGCCGTCGAGGACGTTGGAGAAGTCGGGGTCGACGTTGAAGGAGACCAGCGTGGCGCGCATCTTGAGGTAGTGCTTGATGAGGACGGGGACGCCCTTGCCGTCGTCCTCGATCTCCGAGACCAGCGCGTTGATGTCCTCGATGCCGCGGAGGTTCTCGGCGACGTCGCGCTCGCTCAGGCCGAACAGCTTGCGGGTGCGGAAGGGGCGCCTGGGCCTGACGTAGGCGCTGACCTCGGGGTGGGTCAGCTTGCGGCGCAGGTATTGGACGATGAGGTTCTTCGAGAAGGCGTTGTATTCCTGGCTGATGCTCACAGGGCCGAAGAGGATCTTGCAGTGCGGCGCCTCGTCGGCGAGCCAGCGCAGGACGCCCTTCCAGATCATCGCCAGCGAGCTGTGTTTGCGCTGGTACGCCGAGGTGATGAAGGAGCGGCCGAGCTCGACGGCGCCACCGCGCAGGTGGTCGATGAAGCCCGCCGAGAACTTGAACAGGGTGTGGGTGTAGAGCCCGGACTTGCCGCGCTCGGCGAGGATCTGGTCGGCGAGACCGAGCCGGTATGCCCCGACCAGCGCCGAGGCCGAGTCGTCCCACAGGAAGGCGTGCAGGTAGTCGCGGTCGAAGCGGTCGAGGTCGGAGTCGGCCCCGGTGCCCTCGCCGACCTCGCGGAAGGTGATCTCGCGCTGTCTCCCGATCTCCGGGAGCAGTTTCGGGATCGCCCCGGCCGGGGTTACGAAGAAGCGGAAGTCCCCCTGTCGCAGGGTGCAGCAGCCCTCCGGCAAGGCGTCGACCTCGGCCTGCAGGGCAGCGTTGCCATCGGCCGGCCCCGGGTCGGGCGCGGCCATCGGCCTGGCCCGGGGCGTGACCGTCGGGTGGTCGCGCTGGCTGCGGTTGTGTAACACCAGGCTGCGCATGCGCAGGAAGGCGGCGCGGGTGCGGTGGTCGCCGAGCGGCTCGAGGTGGCCCCAGGGGATCGCCTTGCCGACGTGGACCCGCAGCTTCATGCCGCGTTTGTTGAGCACCTCGCGGGCGAGGAGGGCGGTGCGGATCTTGGGGTGCAGGGTGCCCGCGGCCTGGAACCAGAGGCTGTTGCGGCCCTCGATATAGACCGGCAGCACCTTCGCCTCAGAGCGCGCGACGAGGGCGGCGATGTGCGGGCTCCAGGCGTCGTCGACGACGCCGTGCCCCGGCCTCCAGTGGGCGACCTCGCCGGCGGGGAAGGCCGCCAGGCACCCGCCCTCGCGCAGCCAGCCGAGCGCCTCGCGCATCGGCCGGAGGTTGCGCCGGCGCGATGACCTGCCGGCGAAGGGGTCGACCTTGATGAGATGGGGGCGGACCTCGGGGATCTGTTCTAGCAGATAGTTCGCGAGTATCCTGGTGTCGTCCCGGTGCGCCGTCAGCAGGTCGCAGAGCGCCAGCGCGTCGACGACCCCGAAGGGGTGGTTGCTGACGACGACCAGCGGCCCGGGCTCCGCCAGGCGCGCGAGGTCGGCGTCGTCGATCTCGGTCTCGATCTCGAGGCAGTCCAGGCAGGCGCGGAAGAACGGGCGGTCGGAGAGCTCGCCGGTGGCGCGCCCGTAGATCTCGTTGATGCCGCCGAGCCCGAGCACCCCGCCCAGCGGCCCGCCGATGGCGGAATAGGGGCGGGGCAGGAGTTTGCGGAGGTCGATGAGGGCGTCTGCGGGGGGCATCATTCGCTGGGGCTATGGAGTCTGAGGCCGGTGGGGGGTGTCCGCTTCCCGCCGTCTTCCGGCGCGGCTGCTGGCGGGCGCGTGCCGCCTGCCTCCCAGCGCTCCCGTTTGCGGAAACGCCAGAGCAGCGCGGCCAGCTCGCGGAGCGGCGTCGGGCGGGCGCCGTCCCGCCGGTTCGCGGCGCCGATGGCGAAGGCCTGTCGCCAGCAGCCGCACAGGGTCGCCCAGGCGTGCAGCAGGCCGTGGCGGGGGTCGTAGATGTGGGTCGGTTCGGAGGTGACGCCGTTGAGCTCGAGCACCTGCAGGTCGCGCCCCTCCCGCAGGGCCTCGGCGTCTGGCACCTTGAGGTCGTAGCGCCCGAAGTGGAAGCCGTCGAAGGCCGAGCTGAGGGCGTCGATCTTCCCCTCCAGGGCGGGCGTCAGCAGGCCGGCGCCGTCGAGGAACAGCGCGCCGCGGGCGTGGGTCCCGAGCTCGGCCACCGTGACCTCGGCCCCCTCGGGGGGGATTTCGCCGAGCCTGCCCCGGTGTTTATCTAACAAAAATTTACCATAGCAAACAGCGCGCGGGTGATCGAGGATGAGCCGCTCCAGCGTGCGCCTGCCGTCGCCGGCCAGCACGAGGGTTCGTTTCTCGGTGATCGAGGTCACCCGCCCGCGCCCCCCCCCGGGTGGGCGGGCGTAGAACACGCCGAACTCGAGCCCCCCCACGTATGCCTGGGCGACGGCGTTGCCGGGGCAGGCCGCGAGGTATTCCCGCGCCGCCGCCCGGTCGCCCACGACGGCGACCCCGAGCCCGCGCTCGCCGATGTCGGGTTTGAGCACCACCGGGAACTCCAACCCGCGCCCCGCCATGAAGCGGTCGAGCGCCTCGAGCTTCCCCGCCGTGTCCGCGGTCTCCGGGATCAGCGCGAACGGGGCGATGTCGGGGTGCGCCTCGCCGAAGGCCGAGAGGATGGCGCTCTTCGACTCCAGCGCGACCCCGCCCTGCGGGATGCCCGGGTTGGCGCATGTGAAGAGGGTTAGGCAGCGGTGTCTCAGGCCCAGCCAGAGTGCGTAGGCCGCCACCGGCGGGTAGATCGCCCAGGACGGCCAGAACTCCCAGCGCACCAGACGTCTCCAGCGGGAGTAGAGCAATCGGCGGGCGCGGTAGGACATGGTGGCTCAGCGGGTGGGGAGGGAGCTCTCGTGGGGGGGGAGGAACCCCAGGCCGCCATCGGGTTCCGGGCGGTACAGGAAGTGGATCTCGCCACCGCCGCCGGGGACCTCGATCTCGCTGTAGCTCACGGTCTGCGCGTCGGGGCGGCGCATGCGGATCGAGTGGGCTGGCCGGTCGGGGTCGTGCTGTTCGTGGAGGTGGCGGAGCTCGGCGTCGCCGGGCGTGTCCCCCAGCGCGTCGCGGTGGCGCTGGCGCTCTGCGAGGACGGCTTCGGTCTCGAAGGACGAGGTGGTGAGGAAACACGAGCGCGGCGCCGCGATCCGCCCCAGGCGCCCCCCGTCCCAGCGCCACAGGCTGAGCGGCGAGACGGGGTCGATGGCGAAGATCAGGAACGGCCGGTAGTCCGCCGTCGCGTCAGCGGCCGCGACCCTGGCGTCGAAGCCGGCGACGCTAGGGCAGCTGGCGAGTTCGAGGACCAGCAGCCCGCGGCTGCGCGCCCCGTCCGCAGGGCGCCCGCCGGCCTCGGCGGCGTAGTGGTTGAGCAGGCCGACCGCGACGCCGAGCTCGTTGACCGCCAGCCAGCTGCCGCCGGCCTGGCCGTCGCGCGGGGCGAGGAACGCGGTGCCGCCCCCCGGGCTGTGGGCGGGGGCCGACGCGGCCTCGCGGGTGCGTTGCTCGTCCCTGTTGAACAACAGGCGATAGCCCCCCGCGCCCCCGGGCGCGGCGCTCCAGCTTACCGTGCACATGACCGCGCCCCCCCGGCCAGCCCGTCGCGGTATTTGAGGGTCGACGGCGCCACCCCGAAATCGGCGGGCACCTCGACCCCGTGTTGGCGACAGACGATGGCGATGATCGCGTAGTGGTGGACGGAGTGGCTCAGCAGGAACTGCAGCTCGCGGCGCAGCGACGACTCGCTCCACCCCTCGGTGCTGCCCGAGTCCATCTTGACCTGCACGGTGCGGTCGAGCTCGCCGTTGTCCAGGTTGCCCAGCGCGGCGGCGATGCCCGACAGCCTCTGGTAGGCGACCCCCGGGTCGGTCTCGGCGGCCGCCTCGCGGCCGCGGTGGTCGTAGTCGATCGTGCCGGTTTCCGCCTGGGCGAGAAAGCTCTTGTAGTGGTCGATGTTGTGCCGGAGGTGGCCGCCGATCGAGGACCCCAGGGCCGCTTCGCTGGGTTGCGAGTAGAGCTCTGGGGCCAGGTGCCCGAGCAGGGTGAGCGCCTGCCCTATACAGCGGACGTTGTCCTCCAATACGGGATCCATAACCAGAGACATGGCTGTGAGACGCGCCCGCCGTGGATTCATTCCCAGGGTGCGCACGCTGCTATGGCGTCCCTTTTCGGGGTTTGCCGCTGAGATGTCAAGCAGCGCTTCCGTGTCGGAGGCTTGAACGCCTCCGGCCTGAGGTTGTCGGATAAATCGGGCGCGGGGTGCCGCTTTGTTGTTAGTTGCCGGGCCGGGCCCGACGCCCTTCCCGAAAGCCCCCTCACGATGACCGACGCGCCCCGCCGAATCCTGCTCCTGATGGCGATCTTTGGCCTGGCGACGGCCGGCCTGCTGGCGTTGCGCGGCGGGGGGTACGACCTCTTCGACCTGCTGCGCGGCAGGAGGCCGCCGGAGACGCCGCCGCAGGCCAGCGGCATGGGGTTGCCCCACGGGACCGCGTTCGACCGCGGCGACGTGCCCGGGCTGGCCCAGCTGAGCGAGGAGATCGCCGAGGTGACCGAGCGGGTGTTGCCCTCGGTGGTGAGCATCGCCGCCGCCGGGGTGGGGGCGGAGGAGGGGGGCGAGCTGGCGGTCGCCCGGCCGCGGTTGGGCGCAGGGGTGATCGTGCGGGGCGAGGGGTTGGTGATGACGAACTACCACGTCGTCCACCGGGTGAGCAGCGTGCTGGTGAGGTTGTCCAACGACCGGCTGCTGCCGGCCCAGATCGTCGGCGCCAGCCCGCGGGTCGACATCGCGGTGCTGAAGATCATCACGCCGGAGCCGGAGACCTTCCCCGCCCTGCCGTTCATCGAGGACTCCGACACCGTACGCGCCGGGGAGTTCGTGCTCAGCGTGGGCAACCCGTACGGCCTGCGGCGGTCGGTGACGCTCGGCAACATCAGCGCCAAGGAGCGGCGGTTCAGCGACGGTTCGGCGGACCTCTTCCAGGTTTCGACCCCGATGGTGCCGGGCAACTCGGGAGGGCCGCTGGTCAACGTCTTCGGCGAGATCGTCGGCATCAACACCGCCATCTACCGCGAGGACCAGCGCGCCCCGCTGTGGTCCGCGGTGGGGATGGCGGTGGTCGCCAACGACGCCCGCGATACGCTCTTGGCCATCCTCAACCGCGGCGAGCCGGTCTATGGGTACCTGGGCGTCCACGTCGAGATCCCCGCCATCTACACCCACCTGCGCGCCTTCGACACGGACCTCCGCTACCCGATGCAGGTCGCCGGCGTCGAGCCGGGGTCGCCCGCGGAGGCCGCCGGGCTGCGCCGCGGCGACGTCATCCTCGAGTTCGCCGGCAGCAAGGCGGAGAACTTCAAGCAGCTGAAGAAGGCCATCCGCCAGCAGCCGGTGGGGGCGGACGTGGAGATTGTCGTGCGCCGTGCGCAGGAGGAGTTGCGCCTGGTGGCGAAGATGGCGGAGCTCGACCCGCAGGCGCTGCTGGCGCGCGCCGTCGGCGTCACCGACAAAGAGGCGTCGGGTTATGTGTTGCGCGCGTTCGGCGCCGACGTCCGCAACCTCAACGCGGTCGAGAAGAGGCAGCTGGGCCTGCGCCCCGGCGAGGGCGGCCTGATCGTCTCCGACGTCCACGTCGGGCACCCGGCGCACGGGCGGCTGCGGAAGGGCGACTTCGTCCAGATCTGCAACGGGGTGCCGTTCGTCAACGTCGCCCAGTTCGCGCAGCTGGTTCAAGAACGGCCCTCGCCGCGGGTCGACCTGCTGATCAGCCGCTTCGTGTCCGAGCGGGAACGGATCAACCTGCTGGTGGAGATCGAGCCGCACGACGAGTGATGTGGGGGGGCGGACCACCGTCTGCCGCCCGGCGACTTTTTGTAGCTGAAATGGTGCGGCTGCCGCCTACATTGCCCGGAGATGCCTGATCGTGGAAACCAGAGCGGGTCGGCCGCTACGGCGGCGCTCGCCATCACCGGCGCCATCGCGCTCAGCGTGGCGGCGTTTTTCCTGTTCACCCTACCGGCCTCCCGGAGGGCGCAGGACCGCAACGGCGCGGGCGACCCAGCACCGGTCGGTCCGGAGGTGGCCGGCCCCGGGACCCCGTCGGAAAAGGACGATCCCCCGCAGCCCCCGCAGCCCCCGCAGCCCCCGGAAAGGGAGGATCCGCCAGCACCCCCCGACTTCCACAGCGATCCGGGGGCGCTCGTTGGGGAGATCGCTAGGCTCCTCGCCGCGAAAGACTTCGGGGGTGCGCAGGGGCTGCTCGGCGAAGGCGTGGGGGGTGGCGTCGAGGGGCTGGGTGCCGCCTTCGGGGCCGACGGCTATACTCCCGCCGGTGACCAT
>JANQMB010000290.1 GCA_028280355.1 Verrucomicrobiales bacterium | reverse complement strand
GGAGGGGGTGGTGCCTGGCGCAGAGGAATAGGATCACCCTTCGCAACCCGGGCCGTTGCGGGCGGGATGGCATCCCCCGCATCCCCCTCATCGGCGTGTCCCTCCGACGATCTGCTCCCGGTCGAACCACCTGCCGCCCAGGCCGCCGCCCCAGCCGTAGCTCCTCCGCCGTGATCCCCGCTCATTCCTCCGTCGTCCTCGTATTCCCAGAATCAGGATGGTGAATCGGCGGGATCCGATCAATGAAATTCTTCGCGTCGCACAATGTTTTTTTGCTAGGCAGCCAGGGTGTGCAGCTCCCCCGGGTCCGGGATCTCCAAAACTATCGGCTTGCCAGCCCAGGTGTTGGGGGGGCAATATTGGCGCAATGAGAGGCGCCCCGGCGCTGGGGCGAGTTTGCAGATGGGGACGGAGGGCTCGAGGCAGTTGCCGTGGCCGGCGCTGATGCTGGTCGTCACCGCGGTGGCAGGGGGGATCTTCGGCTTCCAGTCGAAGCTGACGAGCTCGCGCCCCCCCTCGCCGAAGGGTTTCGACAGCCCGGCGATGGGCTTGGAGCAGATCGAGGCACGCCTGTGGGAGGATCCGTTCCGCTTGGCGTTTCGATATCTGAGACGGTATGTCGAAGGGGGGCGGGCCGACGGGGGCGGGGTGTCGCGACAGCGGTTGTGGAAGCGGGCGGACCTCAACCGGATGATCCGCAACGACCTCGATCGCGGGATCGAGGTTGTCGTGCTGCCGGCGATCGTCAGTGGTGCGCCGTACGCCGAGGACCAGGAACGTCGACGCCGGAGCCGCTACGCCCTGCTCTCGGGGCTTCACGTCGCGGGCTATACGCCCGTGGAGAGCGAGCGCCTGGGGATCATGAAGTTCGACGACGAGCTGCCGGGTGCGGGCGACGGGGGAGGTCTGTTCGGCGGCGGCGGCGGCGGCGGCGACAAGGCTCCGTACCCGGTACCGTTCGAGCGGTTCGAAAACAGGATGGGTGGGGAGGGCCAGCGCCACGTCTATGTGTTCTGGTTCGCCGACCAGATGCTCGGGAACGAGCCGGTGGCCAAACTCCTCAAGCTGTTTGGCAAGTTTGGGGAGGAGACCTTGGCCCAGAAGGTTCGCGGCATCGCTGGCAGAGGCGGGCGGGAGGGGAGACAGGAGGTCTCGTTGAAGATCATCGGCCCGGCCCGCTCCGAGACCCTGGGGCGGATGTTGGCCGAGGCTCGCCGCAAGGTCGAAGGGGGCGCTCCGGCGGAGGTGGACGACCGCCACGATGGCCATGCCCACGAGGGTCACGGGGATTCGACCCCGCTGATGCTGTCCCCTTGGGCGACCGCACCAGACAGGGTGCTCGCCAGGGAGGCGGGGTATCTTGAAGACGGGGAGGGGGAGCCTGGGGGAGGGCTTGGGGACGTCTTCGAGCGTGTCTTCGAGAGCGCGTTCGGGATCGATTTCCATCGCACGGTCCACCCCGACGACGTCCTGATGCGAGAGCTGATCGAGGAGCTAGACCGTCGCGATATCAACCTCCACCGGCAGCGTGACCACGTGGTGCTGGTCAGCGAGTGGGACACCCCATATGGGCGGGCCCTCCCCGCGAGCTTCGTCGCCGCGGCGCCGGAGTCTGCGGCCAGCTGCATCACGCGCTTCACCTACCAGCGCGGCCTCGACGGGTTCCTCGCCGGCGGCACGGCGGCAGAGGTCGACAAATCCGGGTCCCAGCGAGCGGGTGGCGATGCGATCGACTGGTTCGACCGCTCCCATCAGGAGAAGGCGTCCGGGAGGTCGCAGTTCGACTACATGCAGCGCGTCGCGAGCCAGATCGACGCGCTCGATGCCAGGTTGCGCCGGGAGGGCAGGGGGCGCGTGAGGGCGGTGGGGATCCTGGGGAGCGACGTCTACGACAAGCTGGTTGTCCTGCGCGCGCTCCAGCAGCGCCTCCCCGGTGTGGTGTTCTTTACCACCGACCTCGACGCGGTGATGTTCCAGCGCGAGGAGGTCAAATGGGCGCGAAACCTCGTCGTCCTATCGAGCTATGGGTTGTGCCTCCACGACAAGTACCAGAAGGATATCCCCCCGTTCAGGAACGCATACCAGACCGCGATCTTCGCGTCGGTGCTGACCGCGCTCGGCGAGGTGGGGCACGGCAAGTTCACGCCGATGTCTGGGCCGCGCCTGTTCGAGATCGGGAAAACTGGCGCCTACGACCTCAGCATCGGGGGGGGAGCCGGGGACGGGGGGCTTTTCCCCGAGCGTGACGACGGGTGGGACGGTTCGCGTATCCGCTACCTGTTTGTCTGGGCGTCGCTCTCGGCGATCCCGCTGGTGCTCCTCATGCGACACATCGGGAAGCGGTATCTCGATGCCCCCGCGGTGGCGGACGGCGCGAAGAAGCTGACCGGCCCATATGCGATCTATCTGGATGCCTGGCGGCGGCTGTGGGGGAAGCTCCCCGGCTGCGGCGGAGCCGCGGTGGCGGGGGTGGAGTATCGGACGAAGAACCTGTCGTATATTGCAGGGGCGTCCGGGGCGCTGGTGCTGGTGGCGCTGGTGTTGGTCTGCCTCCTCGTGTCGAACCTCATCGCCGGATATCAGGGGGGGAGTGGGGAACCGTGGAGCCTCTTCGAGGGGGTCAGCGTCTGGCCGAGCCAGCTGGTCCGTATCGCCGTGTTCTTTCTGGCGGTCTACTTCGTCCTGCTCAGCAGCGTCGATCTGGAGGTGAACCTGCTCAGGCTGGGGAAGGCGTATCACCTGACCACGGACAGGGGAGACATCTCCGACCGGATGCGGCGGATGGCGCGGCGCTCGCAGGACAAGCGCGCCCTCTGCGCGGCCGGGATCCTCGTCGCCACGATCGCCCTCCTGGTATGGGGGCCGGCCTTGGAGAAATCTGAGCCCAGCGCCGCCGAGGAGACGGCGAGGGCGGTGTTGGAAGTCGCCCATCTCCTGGTCGCCGCGGCCGCGTTCGTCTTCGCCTTCGGCGGCATGGTCGGGCCGAGCCAGTTCGAGCGGCTGCGCGAGTCGGAAATCCTAGATGCTGGGGGCGACGGGGGCTCCGAAGTTTCGGCGGAGCAGGTATGGCGGCGTCACGATAGTGGAAACTCCTATCGCTGGGGGCTGCGCGACGTGCTCTGCTCCGCGGTCGCGTTCTTCTGCTTCGGCCTGCTCCTCATCGAGCAGTTCGGTTCTCCCTCGCGGCCGATCCGCGGGTGGGTCTCGAGCCTCGCCGACTGGATGTTCCTCTCGGTCAGCCTGCTGGGCATGCTTTTCCTCGTCTTCTGTTCTGTTAACTGCGTTCCAGTAACCAGCCCATATGTGTTT
>JANQMB010000283.1 GCA_028280355.1 Verrucomicrobiales bacterium | reverse complement strand
CGCCGAGGCCCTCGACCGCTTCGTGCCGCACGGCGACACCCACAGCCGCGCCCGGCCGCCAGTTCAGCGGCAGCGATGCGGCGGCGGCCGCGATGGCGGTGGCGCGTTCGGCGGTGGTCATCGCGAGAGCAGTTCGTCGGCGGCGCGGGAGCAGCCACGCGGGACGGCCTCCGGGTCGCGGCCGAGCAGTTCGAAGTCGCGGCCGCGCCGCACCGCCAGGTCGCCCGTCATGATGGCGAGGGAGGAGCCGAGGTTGGCCAGGTCGTAGATCGCCAGCAGGCCGGTCTCGCCGTCCGCCACCTCATCGTCCCCCCCGGGCCGGAGGACGCGGGCGCGTAGCCAGCGCGGGGCGCGGTGGGGGGCGCCGGGGTCGGTGCTGTAGAACTGCGAGCTGAGTTCGGTCATGCTGTATTCGTTGATGACGCGGTCCGGGGGGATCCCGAGGTGGCGTTCGAAGCGGGCGTGGAGTTCGGCCCTGGTGAGGTCGCGGCCGCTGCCTTTGTATCCACCGGTCTCTAGCGCGAAGCTGCCCGCCGGGGGGGGTGGGAGGTCGGGGGCGGAGTCGAACAGGTGCAGGAAGGCGAGCGCCGTCCCGGCGAGCAGGAGGGGTTCGTGCGCGCGCCCG
This sequence comes from Verrucomicrobiales bacterium, assembly GCA_028280355.1. Taxonomy (GTDB): domain Bacteria; phylum Verrucomicrobiota; class Verrucomicrobiia; order Verrucomicrobiales; family DEV007; genus JANQMB01. The sequence goes on along the minus strand of JANQMB010000283.1, from coordinate 1,468 downwards.
AGGACCGCCCGCAGCTTGGCGGTGTCGAGCGCCCCGTCGGAGCCGATCAGGAAACGCCCGCCGAGGACGCCGAACATGTGGTTGAGGCTGGAGTCGGGGGTGAGGGTCGGTGGTTGGGCGAGGCAGAGGGGGCGGAGCGGGGGCAGCTCGAGTTCGCGCCAGGCGTCCCGGATGGAGGACTCGTAGAGGGTCAGGTCGAGGAAGTGATGCGCGCCGCGGGTCTCGCCGGTGGTGCCGCTGGTCCGGAAGGTCGCCGCCGCCTGCTCCACAGGGAACGCGGCGATGGGCAGGGCGGGGTTCTTGAAGGCCTCGGTGGGCACCGGGGGGATCTCGGTCCAGTCGGTGGGGGCGGGGCAGACCGACTCGCAATAGCGGCGCAGTGGCGGGCAGTGCGCTTTTTGGAAGGCGTGGATCGCCAATGCGAGTTCGCCGAACGACGTCGCGTTCCCCCCCTCGATGAACCCGAGGATCCGCGCATGAAGTTCGTGGTATTCGCTCACCGCAGACAATCCTTTGAACTTCCAACGTCGAACGTCGAACGTCGAACATTCAACGTTGGAAGTTGGAAGTTCTAAGGTTCGACGCCCCCTCCGCCTTGGCCGTAGTAGGCTCCTGGGCCGTGCTTGCGGAGGAAGTGCTTGTCGAGGAGGTGCTGGGGTAGGGGGGAGAGATCGGGTTGGTGGCTCCAGCCGTCGATGGCCATGCGGGCGCACATCTCCAGGGCGATGCTGTTGTCCAACGATTTGCCGGCGTCCTTGCCCCAGGTGAACGGCGCGTGGTGGAGCTGGAGGACGCCGGGCACGTGGTTCGGGTCGATCTCCGCCTCGGCGAAATGCTCGACGATGGCCAGCCCGGTGTTCTTCTCGTAATCTTCGTCCACCTCCTCTGGCGTCAGAGCCCGGCAGACGGGGACGGTGCCGTAGAAGTGGTCGGCGTGGGTGGTCCCGTAGGGGGGCAGCTCGCGGCCGATCTGGGAGAGCGTCGTGGCGGCGGGGCTATGGGTGTGGGTGACGCCGCCGATCTCCGGCCAGGCGCGGTAGAGCTCCAGGTGGGTCTTGGTGTCGGAGGAGGGGTTCAGTTCGCCTTCGACCACCTTCCCGTCCAGGTCGATCAACACGATGTCGGAGGGCTGTAAGGCCTCGTAGTCGACCCCGCTGGGTTTGATGCCGAACACCCCAGCAGCGCGGTCGATGCCGCTGACATTCCCCCAGGTGAGCTGCACCAGGCCGGAGCCGGGAAGTTGCCTATTGGCGACACAGACTTCTTCTTTTAGGGATTCGAGCATGGCGGTGGAGGGGGTGAGGAAGGGGGCGAAGCGGGTAGGGGAGTGGGCGTGTCGGGTCTGGATATCTCTCTGACGGAATCGGCGGAATGGAAAAGGTTTTTTTGGGAGGGCGATGGGGGTGGTCGTCGCAGCGTGATGGCCGGGTGACCGGCTGTCGCCTCTATTAGATTTGCTGATGTGTTA
>JANQMB010000281.1 GCA_028280355.1 Verrucomicrobiales bacterium | reverse complement strand
TAACACATCAGCAAATCTAATAGAGGCGACAGCCGGTCACCCGGCCATCACGCTGCGACGACCACCCCCATCGCCCTCCCAAAAAAACCTTTTCCATTCTGCCGATTCCGTCAGAGAGACATCCCGACACACCAACTCCTTATCCCCCCCAACCCCTTGACAGCGCCCCGCCCCGGCCGCGAGCGTAGCGGCACGTGTTCCAGATCATCTTCAACGAAATCAGCGCCGCCGAAATCTCCGGCCTCGACACCATCGCGCAGCTCGAGCTGCTCAACCAGTTCAAGGTGCGCAGCGAGGACCTCGAAGACCTCGACGAGGGCGAGGGCCCATTCGGGGCGATCGAGCGCGGCGGCAAGAAGCTCTACCGCTACCGCGCCAAGGACTACCGCATCTACTTCGAGGTCGCCGGGGACAACGTGATCGTCCACCGCGTCCTCAACCGCAACACCTTCCAGGACTTCCTGTTCCGCTCCAAGCTGCCGGTCAACGAGGACGAGGCGCTCGGCGACTCGAAACACTTCTGGAGCCTGATCGAGGAGGGCGAGAAAGCGCGCCGGGTCGAATCTTGACTGAGTTTTAAGTGTTCAGCTTTAAGCCCCGCCAGGGGGGCGTGCCTTCTTGCTTAACACTTAACCACTTAAAACTTAAAACTCAGCAAGCGTGAGCGAGCTATTCCCCAGCGAAGCCGAACGCCTGGAGCGGTTCCCGATCGCCAGGAACAAGGTCTTCCTCGCCCACGCCGCGGTCACCGCGCTGCCGGGGCGGGTGGCGGACGCGATGTGCGATTACGCGCGCGCCAGCTGCGACGACCACCAGGAGTTCGCCGAGTTCTTCGCGACGATGAAGGAGGCGCGCCGGCTGTCCGCCGAGCTGATCGGCGCCAGCTCCTCCGAGATCGCCCTGCTCGGGCCGACCTCCCTCGGCCTCAGCCTGTTCGCCAACGGCATCGACTGGCAGCCCGGGGACGAGGTGGTCTGTTACCGCGACGACTACCCCGCCAACGTCTACCCCTGGCTCGACCTGGCGCGCCGGGGGGTGACGGTCCGCTACCTCGAGGTCGACGCGCCCGGCGCGGTCACCCCGGAGGCGGTCGGGGCGGCGCTCACCGAGAGGACCCGCCTGGTCGCCCTGGCCAGCTGCCACTTCCTCACCGGATACCGCATCGACATCGACGCCATCGGGAGGATGCTCGGCGAGCGGGGCGTGCTCTTCTCGCTCGACGGCATCCAGACCTGCGGCGCCTTCCCGACCCCGATCGAGCATGTCGACTTCATGAGCGCCGACGCCCACAAGTGGCTGCTCGGGCCGATGGCGATCGGTATCGTCTACGTGAAGGAGAAGAACTTCGAGCTGCTGCGCCCCTCGCTGCTCGGCGCGTGGAACGTCGACTCGCCCGACTTCATCGCCCAGGACGAGATCCGCTTCCACCCGACCGCGCGACGCTACGAGCCGGGCGTGCTGAACGCCTCCGGCATCGCCGGGTTCAAGGCCGCCCTCGAGCTGCTGCTGGAGGCCGATCCCGGCTCTGTGGCGGCGCGGCTGGGCGAGCTGAAGGCGCACCTGCTCGCCGGGCTCGACCGCCTCGGCTGCGAGGTGCACGGCCCGCGGGACGGCCCGGCGGCGTCCTCGATCACCACCTTCAGCCCGCCGCCGGGGGCCGCCCCCGCCGCCCTGTTCGACCGCCTGGCCGACGCCGGGGTGGTCGCCTCCTGCCGCAAAGACCGCTCCGGCCGGGAGTTCCTGCGTTTCAGCCCCCATTTCTACAACACCGAGGACGAGCTCGACCGCGCCCTGGGGGTCCTGGAGGCCGGGGTGCGCAGCGGCGCTTGACTACCAAGGCGATCCGGGAAAAGTAGCCCTCTAAGAAAGCTCGATTCACCCAACGCTCCATGGCAGTATCCAGACGCAACCGCAAATCCGAGGAAGACGGAACCCCCAGCCCAGGCATGGACCTGTCAAAGATCAAAGACATCATCAAGCTCATGGAGGACCACGAGCTGACCGCCTTCGAACTCGAACAGGACGGTTTCAAAGTGAAGCTTGAGAAAGGCGGCCGCGTCGAGGTCGCCCCGCCGGCGCCCGCGGCGGCCGCCGCCCCGGCCGCGGAGGCTCCCGCCGACGCCGTCGCCGCCGAGGACACCGAGGAGATCACCGCGCCGATGGTCGGCACCTTCTACAAGTCCCCCTCGCCCGACTCCGACGCCTTCGTGAAAGTCGGTGACGCCGTCGACGAGGACACGACCGTATGCATCATCGAGGCGATGAAGGTCATGAACGAGATCAAGGCGGAGAAGAAGGGCGTCATCCAGCGCGTGCTCATCGACGACGCCACCCCGGTGCAGTTCGGCCAGGGCCTGTTCGTGATCGCCTAGAGAAGGAAGGCCGCCAAGCCCCCCCAAGGTCGCCAAGCCCTCCCCAGTCGCCCCTCCCAGACCGGCCGCATGTTCAAGAAGGTCCTCGTCGCCAACCGTGGCGAAATCGCACTACGCATCATCCGCGCCTGCCGCGAGCTCGGCGTGCAGAGCGTCGCCGTCTACTCCGAGGCGGACGTCGACTCGATGCACGTCCAGCTCGCCGACGAGGCCATCTGCATCGGCCCCGGCCCCAGCCAGGAGAGCTACCTGAAGGCCGACCGGATCATCAGCGCCGCGGAGATCGGCAACGTCGACGCCATCCACCCCGGGTACGGGTTCCTGTCGGAGAACCCGCAGTTCGCGGAGATCTGCGAGAGCTGCAAGATCAAGTTCATCGGCCCCTCCGCCGCGGTGATCGCCCGCATGGGGGACAAGAACGAGGCGCGCGCCACCGCCACCAAATACAAGGTCCCTGTCACCCCCGGCAGCGAGGGTACCGTCCCCGACGTCAAGGCCGCCAAGGTGGTCGCCGCCGAGATCGGATACCCGGTGATGATCAAGGCCTCGGCCGGCGGCGGCGGCAAGGGCATGCGGCCCTGCTTCAACGAGGCCAACCTCGAGTCCAGCTTCCAGAACGCCCGCAACGAGGCCGAGAAGGCCTTCGGCAACGGCGAGGTCTACATCGAGAAGCTAATCCTCAACCCGCACCACATCGAGTTCCAGATCATCGCCGACTCCCACGGCAACGTCGTCCACCTCGGCGAGCGCGACTGTTCCCTCCAGCGCCGCAACCAGAAGATCATCGAGGAGGCCCCCTCGCCGCTGCTCAACTCCAACAAGCGCCTGCGCAAGAAGATGGGCGAGGCCTCGGTGAAGCTCGTCAAGGAGATCGGCTACGAGAACTGCGGCACCATCGAGTACCTGGTCGACGACGACGGGAACTTCTACTTCATGGAGATGAACACGCGGATCCAGGTGGAGCACCCGATCACCGAGGAGATCCACGGCTGCGACCTCATCAAGGAGCAGATCCGCATCGCCGCCGGCGAGGAGCTCAGCGAGCACGTCAAGAACTCGACGCCGCGCCACCACTCCATCGAGTGCCGCATCAACGCCGAGGACCCCTACAACAACTTCACCCCCAGCCCAGGCAAGATCGACTTCTGGTTCCAGCCCGGCGGCCGCGGCGTGCGCGTCGACACCCACGTCTACTCCGGGTACGAGGTGCCGCCCTACTACGACTCGATGATCGCCAAGCTGATCGTCACGGGCGCCACCCGCGAGATCGCCATCGACCGCACCCAGCGCGCCCTCAACGAGTTCCTCATCAAGGGCATCAAGACCACCATCCCGTTCCAGGACGCCATCATCAGAAACTCCGACTTCCGCAGCGGCGACTACAACATCGGCTGGGTCGAGGCGTTCCTCAACGATCTGAAGTAAGTTTGCTAGTTTTCAGTGTTCAGTTTTCAGACTCACATGTTCGCAGCGTCTTGCTGAACACTGGAAACTGAACACTAGCAAACTCGATGAGCCTTTACGCGATATTGGACCTCGCATACGTCGAGCGGGAGGAGGTCGTCCCCGTCGCGGAGAAGCTCTGTGCCGGTGGTGCGGCGATGCTGCAGCTGCGGGCGAAAAGCCATCCCGAGGCGGAGATCCTGGAGATGGCGCGGGAGGTCCGGCCGGTCTGCGCGGCGCACGGCGTGCCGTTCATCGTCAACGATTTCCCTGAGATCGCCGCCGAGGTCGGGGCGGACGGGGTCCACGTCGGCCAGGACGACGGCGGGATCGCGGAGTCGCGCCGCCGCGCCGGCGGTTGCCGGGTCGTCGGCCGCTCGACCCATTCGCTCGCGCAGGCCGAGGCCGCGGTGACCGAAGGTGCAGACTATATCGGTTTCGGCCCCCTGCACGCCACCGCCACCAAACCGGGGCGCCCGGCCATCGGCCTCGGCGACATCGCCGAGGCCCACCGCCGCGTCACGCTGCCGATCTACTGCATCGGCGGCATCACCCTGGACAACCTCCCGACGGTGGTCGAGGCGGGCGCCAGAAATGTCGTCGTCGTCTCCGACCTCTTGCAAAGCGACGACATCCCCGCTTACATCCGCAGCGCACGTTCCCTACTGACCACTGACCACTGACCACTGATCACCGATGACTATATTGACCGCCGGAACCGTCGCCATCGACGACGTCAAGACCCCGACCGCGACCCGCACCGGCCTGATGGGGGGGTCCGGCGCCTACGCCGCCATGGCCGCGAGCTTCTTCGCCCCCACCCGCCTGGTCGGCATCGTCGGCAAGGACTTCCCCGCCGCCCACATCGAGACCCTGCGGGCGCGCGGCGTCTGCACCGACGGGGTCGAACACAGCGAGGGCGACAGCTTCTACTGGTCGGGCGAATACCACGAGAACATGGACAACCGCACCACCCACTCGGTGGCGATCAACGTCCTCGAAGCCTACCAGCCCAAGCTCCCCGAACACTATCGCGACTCCGAGTTCGTCGTGCTCGCCAACACCGGCCCGCAGAACCAGCTCGACGTTCTCGGCCAGTGTGACGCGGCGAAATACGTCGTCGCCGACACCATGGACATCTGGATCCAGACCGAGCGCAAGCCCCTCCTGGAGCTGCTCGGCAAAGTCGACCTGCTGGTCATCAACGAGAGCGAGGCCAAGCTGTTCATGGAGACCGGCAACCTGGTCAAGGCGGGACGCGGGCTGCTCGGGCTCGGGCCCGCGCACGTCATCGTCAAGACCGGGGAGCACGGCGCGATGCTGTTCGGGCACGGCGAGGGGGATTTCTTCCGCACGGGGGCCTACCCCCTGGAGCACGTCGAGGACCCGACCGGCGCCGGCGACTGCTTCCTTGGCGGTCTCGCCGGGCACCTGGCCTCGACCTGCGAGGGGCGACCGGGGTTCGACGACATCAAGCAGGCGATCGCCCACGGGACGGTCATGGCCAGCTACAACTGCGAGTCGTTCAGCGTCGAGGGTCTCGTCGGGCTGGCGGAGTCAGACATCGCAACCCGGCTCGACCGGTTCCGGGGATATACCCAGTTCTAGGTTCCGCCAGGCCGTTTCGCGTATCCGGCGGCGGCCTCGTCGAGGCCGCCCTACCGGACTGCAGCCAACCGGTAGACGTAGGTGGTGAACTGCGCCTCCTCGAGCCCGGGCAGCTCGGCGATTTTCTGGAAGGCCAGGTCACCCCCCCCCTCGACGATCTCGACGCACTCGGCCATCGTGCCCATCGCCAGGTCGCGGTGCCCGAAGACCACCGCCAGGTCGCGCCCCGCGGCGCGTGCCTCCTCGGCGAACTCGTGCAGGTCATCTGCCCTCCTGACGATGCGCATGTCGAGGTCGTAGGCCGACGAGTCGGACCAGAACCCGGCGACCATCGCACCGCCCGCGCGGGCGATCTCCACCGCCCCCCGGAGGTCCTGCTTCGAATGCCCCCGGTAGTCCCGCAGCGGACGCCACACGACCAGGGCGACCAGCAGCGGCAGCGCGTAGGCGAGCGGCCGCAACCGGCGCGACTTCCAGACCACCGCCCAACCCGCCGCCAGGAACAGCGTGACGAAAGGTAGCAGGTAGATCACGTACCAGTAGTGTAGCGTGCTGCCGGCGATGGCCGAGACGCCGAAGGCCAGGGCGAAGGCCAGCGCGTTCCCCGCCAGCAGCACCCGCGGCAAACCGCGCCGGGCGAACACCAGGGCGGCGAAAAACGCCCACAGCCCGACGGCGGCCAGCGCCGGCAAGAGCAGCCACCACCCGGAGGGCCAGAACTTCGCCAGCGCCGGGTTGTGCGCGTTCCCAGGATCGCCATCGGACATCGGCATCCCGAGCGCCAGATACGAGACGACGTCAGCCGCCCGCCCCATGGTGACCTCGCCGCGCAGCGATTCCAGTTCATCCATCGCCGCCGCCATCTGCGGCAGGCAGGGCGCCATCAGCTGCAGGTAGAGCATCGCCGAGAGAAGGCTCGCGACGACGAGGCGCCCCATCGCCGCCCGCCGCCACCCGCGGCCGCGGGCGGCGATGGCGAACAGCGCCGCGACGTTGATCCCCAGCGCGAAATACAGCGCCCCGGCGAAGGCGTACATATAGAGGAACTGGCACCCGCCGAACCCCAGCCACCACCGCCACCGGTTCCCGCGCAAGGCCCTCACCAGACAGAACATCGCCAGCACGGCGAACAGGATCACCAGCCCGTACGCGCGCGCCTCGGTGCTATACCTCAGGTGCCAGGGGTGGAGCGCGAACAGGAACGCCGCCGCCAGACCCGCCGCGCCGCCGAACAGCTCCCGGCCCAGCAAGGCGATGGCCGCGATCGAGAGCAGGCCCGGCAGGAGCGCCGGCCAGCGCAGCGCGCGCTCGTTGATCTGCCCGTCGCTGGTCCCGTCGCCCGGCCGCCAGGCGTCGTCGGAGAGGCGGGCGAGGGCGGAGAACAGGACGCCGTTGTTGGCGCGGTTCTCCCACAGGGTCTCCATCCAGCCCGCGCGCTCGAACCGCTCGCTCCCATCCCGGCCGGTCTTCACCTTGCCGTGGATATACTGCCGGAAGTTGTAGACCTCGTCGTTGTACAGACTGAGGTCCACCCGCGGCCAGCGCAGCACCAGCCCCAGCAACACCGCCACCCCCACCCACAGCCATAGCCTGCCCAGGCGCGGCGCCGCCTTCGCCGCGCGCGGTTTGACCTCGCGCCCGCACCACCAGCGCCGGGTGAGGAACAGGACAGACGCCAGGGCGAGGTTGGCGACCGCCGCCCAGTAGAGGCCGGAGCGGACCCAGTGTTCCACCCTGACCGATTTGCGAATCGCCCTCTCGCGGTCCTCCGGGGTGTCGAACGCCCTCCCGGAGGCCTCCATCCTCTCGGCCACCATCGCCTTGCGGTCGGCCACCGCATCGCGCCACTCCCCCCCCGCCAGCTTCACGAACAGGCCAAGCCCCAGCGCGACCAGCAGCAGCGCAAACCCGAAGCGGCGCTCGGCTCCGGTCCCGCCCCAGAAGAGGCGCCGTCCTATCGCTCGCAGTCGCACGGCGCCACCATAGCATCTGAAGTGCGTTCGCAAACCCCGCGCGGGCGCCCCCACAGATTCGTTTGAAAGACAGCGGTACCGCCGGATGGTATGCCCATCATGATCCGCCACATCCCCCTGCTCGCCGCGATCGGCGCCCCCCCGCTCGCCGCGGCTGCCGACCCTCCGGCCACCATCGATATCGGCTCGCTACCCGCCGCCCTGGTCGATGAGGTCGTCGTGCCGGTCCCGCGCGAGGTGTTCCTCTCCCTCGACAAGCTCGGCGACCAGGACTGGAACTCGCAGATCAAAGACAGCGACTACGCCAAGCTCGGCGACCGCGAACAGGTGGCGCTGTTGTTCGGGGTGGTGGTCGCCGACGGCTTCGTCGCGGTCCAGGCCGAGAACCGCGAGGCGGTGGAGGACATCGGCCGCCACGTGTCCCGCCTGGCGAAGGCGCTCGGGGTCGCCGATGCCGTCACCGCCCACGCGGCCGCGATCATCGACGCCGCCGGGAAAGACGACTGGGACGCCGTCCGCGCCGAGCTCGACCGGGTACAGGAGAGCGTCCGCGCCAAGATGCGGGCCACCCGCGACGAGCCGCTGGCGCAGATGGTCAGCACGGGCGGCTGGCTGCGCGGCACCGAGGCGGCCTCGGCCCTAGTGAAGGTCGGCTACTCGAAGGAGCGCGCGGAGATCCTCCACCAGCCCGACCTCGCCAGGCACATCGCCGAGCAGCTCGAGACCGAGGCGAAATCGGAGCTGGCCGGCGCCCTCGCGACGGGCCTCGGCGAGATCAGCCCGCTGCTCGGCCTCGAGGGCGGCGCCGTCCCGGAGCACGCCGTCGCCAAGATCCACTCGGTGACCGCCGACCTCGTCCGCCGCATCATCGAAAACTCCTAGCAGGCCACGACCATGAACCGCCCCACCAAGATCTGCGCCCTCGCCCTCGCCCTCTCGCTCGCCCCGGCCGCGGCGATCGTCGACGACGCCCGCTCGTTCGCGATCGAGGCCGCGCTGCCCGTCCTCGACGCCAAGCCGCCGGAGGGCAAGGCCCCCTTCGTGATCCGCGACGCCTGGTGGAAGGGCGACGCCGTCGTCAAGAAGCCGAAGATCTTCCGCCACCAGCTCTTCAAGCGGAACGAATACTGGTTCTGGGCCGCCAGCGACGATACCTCCGCCACCATATCGATCGCCATCTACGACAGCACCGGCAAGCTGGTCAAACCGGAGAAACGGTTCAGCAAGGGCTACACCGCCGGGGTCAAGGTGGTGCCGGAGGTCACCGGCACCTATTTTATCCGCGTCGTGGTGGAGTCGGCCTCCTCCGACCGGGCCCACTGGGCGGTGGTCTATGGGTACCGCTAGGGCGTGTTCACGCAAAGGTGCCAAACAAGCCGGCTTCATGGGGATGCGATCCCTAAGCCTGGTCGCAGGTCGGGGCGGATCGTCCGGTACCCTGGGAGGATAGCGGTGCCTACCCCATGGGCGGCAGGATGCCGCCCCTCCGACGGACATGCCGCCCTCCATGGAGGGGCGGCATCCTGCCGCCCACAGTCGGCGCATC
>JANQMB010000265.1 GCA_028280355.1 Verrucomicrobiales bacterium | reverse complement strand
TGACGCCGACGGTCACCGTGACGGTGCCGTCGGCGGCGCCGTCGTCGACCGGGGTGATGGTGAAGGTGGCCTGTCCGGTACCATCGCCCGGGACGACCACGTCGGCGGGCATCTGCAGTTCGGTCGGGTCGCCGTTCGTGATGGTGACGGTGACCGGCTGGTTCGGGTCGGCGTCGTGGACGACCGTGGCGGTGATCGCCCCGCCCGCCCCGGCGTCCTCGGCGACGCTGCTGGCGCTGAAGAAGATGCCGAGCTCGGCCGGCGGGTTGTTGGGGGCGCCCGGCGAGGGGGCCCCGAGCGTGAAGCGGGCAGGGTCGAAGGCGCTGCCCCCGTCCGGCTGGCGCTGGTTGGACTCGGTGTCTTTGTTGCCGTTGCCGTTCTCGTCCAGCTGCGCCTTGCCGGGCGTGAGGACGTCGATCAGATCGAAGTCGGTGGCGTCCGCCGTGCCGTAGACGATCGCGTCGATCAGGTTCGTCGAGGTGGGCGGCGTGTCGTTGGGGAAATTGGAGGCGAGGTCCTGGTAGACGGCGATGGCGTCGGCGCCGTTCTGCAGCCACCCGAACCCGCCGGGGGCGATCTCGATGCCGGCGCCGGTCATGCCGGTGGTCCCGATCAGGAACAGGCCGTTGGAATCGGTCGAGTGTCCGGCGAGGTCGATGACGTCGTAGGACTGGTTGTCGCTGCCGTTGAACAGCACCACGATCAGGCCGTCGAGGGAGGTGCCCGGTGCGCCGAGCAACTCGATGAACTCGGTGCCGTCAGAGCTGCCCGACTGGTCGGCATCGAACTCGTTGATCACCACCTGCGCGGAGGCGCCGGTGGCGGTGAAGAGCAGGGCGGCGATTCGGAGGAGGGATCGAAGTGTCTTCATCGCGGTGTGTTGTGATCGCGGTCCGACCCCGCCCTACAAGTGATCGGACTCAGATCAGCATAGCAAGCTGTGGCGGGAAGACAGCCATAGGAGGTCACAGATTCGGCACCAAAATTGCAGCAGATCCGGAACGTATGGGCTTTGCGGATTTCTGCGGTGGCGGGTGGCCACCGGAGGCTCCGGGGGGCGGCGCCTCGGCGCCGCCGGACTAGCGTCTGGCCGACCAGGCTTTGTAGGCTTCGGCCACCTTTGCCGTCTCCGGGTCGCCGGAAAGGAAGACGAAGGCGTATCGGAAGGTGACGCTCTCGCCGTCTTTGATGAGGAGGTCGCCGGCGCCCTTCTTGGCCTTCAGGAAGTGGGAGTGGCCGAAGGGGTTGGCGGCGACGAGGCCGTAGTCGCGGGCGTGCCAGGTGGTCGGGTGGCGCGGGTTGTTTGGGTGGTCGAAGATGCCGACCCCGACGGTGCCGCCATCGACCTCGCCCCAATAGTATAGCCACTCCGCCGGTTTCCCCCAGACGGCCTTGCCCCGGGTCCCCCCCGCATTGACGGCCTTCCCGGTGGCGACGTCCCCCTTGAGCCGCAGCGCCGGGTGGGTGCGGATGCCCATGCTCCCTTCCTTGGTGTCGCCGAAGGTCACATCGCCGTTGCTGGCGCGCAGGGTGACGCGGTAGTCGATGCCACGTCCGCCGCCGGGCAGCGCGAAAAACTTGATGCGGGTGACGTCGGAGCACTGCGTCGAGCCGTCGGGTCCGAGCCAGTCGTTCTCGGTGGCGATCTCGTCCGTGGCGGACTCCAGGAACTTCCGGTGGCGGATCTTGCCCGTCCTGTCGCCGAGGTGCCAGAAGCTGATCCCGTTGACGTCGCCGTGGGTGTACCACAGCGACTCGTGGTGTGGGTGGTCGTGCGCCTCGCCGGGGCTATCTTCCTTGAACGGGAAGTCGCGCACCATGCGCCTGCCCCCCGGCCCGGCGATGGGGTAGAGGACGGGTTTGGCGCGGTCTTTGCCGAAGTGGTAGGTCGTGAAGGGCTCGCCGCCGACGGTGACCTCGACGGTCGATCCGTGTCTGGCGAGTTCGACCTTTCCGCCGTCGGGGGCGCCGGCGGAGAGCATGGGGGCGAGGAGGAGGGCGGATGGGATGCGGTGCCAGATCATGCTGGGTAACACCTAGCGGGTGACCGATCTCACCTCGCCGGGGTGGGGGGCGGCCGGCTGGTCGGCGGGGGGGCGGCGCTCGTAGATCGTCGACCGGTTGATGGCCCACAGGTAGACGATGGCGGTCAGCAGCGCCGCGAAGAAGACGACGCCGGAAAACAGGCTGTAGATCGCGCGGAACACCGGGGCGAAACCCTAGCCCCTGCCGGCGGGGGCGACAAGCCCCTCGAGGGCGGCTGCGTAGGCGCCGTCGTGTTCCTCCCCGGGCAACAGCACGCGCTCGGCCACCTTCCCCAGCGAGGGTTCGGACTCGAGGACCGCGGCGACCACCCCGGCGTTCTCCTCCGGGTCGATGCTGCAGGTGCTGTAGACGAGGCGGCCGCCCGGCTTGAGGAGCGGCAGCACGGCGCGCGTCAGCCGCAACTGGAGGGTCGCCATCTGGGGGGCGAAGCCGGGCGCGAGGCGCCACCGGGCGTCGGCGCGGCGGCGCAGGACGCCGGTGTTGGAGCAGGGGACGTCGATCAGGATGCGGTCGAAGCTCGCCGGCGCCGCCCACGTGGGGGCGGCCGTGGCGATCTCGCCGAGGTCGGCGACCTCCACGCACGTGTTGGTGACGCCGAGCCGCCCCAGGTTCTCGCGCAGGCGGGCCGCGCGGGCGGTCGAGGAGTCGACCGCGACGATCTCCCCGCGGTTCTCCATCGCGGCCGCCAGGATCGCGGTCTTGCCGCCAGGGGCGGCACAGGCGTCGAGCACCCGTTCGCCCGGCCGCGGTTCGAGGAGGCCGGGCGCGGCGGCGGTGGAGGGGTCCTGGGCGTAGCAGCGGCCGGCGAGCAGCGCCCCCATCGGGAGTTCGGCCACGCGGTAGAAACCCGCCTGGCCGGCGACCGGGACGGCGCCGCAACCCTCGAGGTCGGCGTCGCCGAGCCCGCCTTCTATCAATGGGTTAGATCGTACAAAGAGCGGCGCGCTCGCGTTGGCGAGGGCGGCGATCCGCTCCGCCTCCCCCGTCCCGAAGGCGTCGGCCCAGCGGTCGAAGAGGTGGTCGGGGATCGAGTATCGGTCGGCCGGCGGCATCGCCTCCGCCGCGGCGAGCAGCCCGTCGCGCTCGCGGGTGGCGCGGCGGAGGACGGCGTTGATCACCGGGCGGGCGCGCCCGCGGGCGAGGCCGACCGTCTCGTTGACGGCGGCGTGGTCAGGGACCCGCATGAGGAGGATCTGGTAGAGCCCGAGGGCGAGCAGGCGGCGCTCCTCGGCGCCGAGCTTCCCCTTGCGCAGGCTGTCGGTCCAGGCCTCGAGCAGGCCCAGGTTCTTGATCACGCCCAGGGTGGCGCTCTGCACGAAGGCGCGGTCGCGCGCGTCGAGGTCCGCCTTCGCGACGCGGCGGTCGAGGATGGCGTCGATGAAGGTGCTGGTCTCCTCCCACTCGCGTAGGATGGCGAGGCAGACCCGGCGGGCGTTCTTCCCTGCCACCGCTAGCCTGCCTCCCCCTCCGAGCCGCGGCCGATGCCGCGGTAGGTGAAGCCGCGGCCGCGCATGGTATCGGGGTCGAGGAGGTTGCGGCCGTCGAACACCAGCGGGGTGGTCATGTTCGCCTTCACCGCGTCGAAGTCGGCGCCGGCGAACTCTGGCCAATCGGTGGCGATCACCAGAGCCTCCGCCCCGGCGGTTGCCTCGAGGGCCGAGCCGGCGTAGCGGATCTTGTCCCCCACCGGGTGCTGGCGGGCGCCCGCCATGCCCTTCGGGTCGTAGGCGGTGACCTCGGCCCCCTCGGCGACCAGCTTCTCGGCCAACTTGATGGCCACCGACTCGCGGGTGTCGTCGGTGTCAGGTTTGAAGCTCAGGCCCCAGAGGGCGATCTTCTTCTCCTGGAGCACCCAGAGCTTCTCGCGGATCGCGTCGACGAAGCGGTCGAGCTGGCGGGCGTTGATGGCCTGCACCTCCTTCAGCAGCTCGAAGGGTACGCCGAGCTGGTCGCTGATGGCGATGAAGGCGGCGACGTCCTTCGGGAAACACGAGCCGCCGAAACCGATGCCGGCGTTGAGGAAGTGGCGGCCGATACGCTTGTCGGTGCCGATCCCCTCCGCGACCTTCTCGACGTCCGCGCCGCTCTGCTCGCAGATGTTGGCGACGGCGTTGATGTAGGAGATCTTCAGCGCCAGAAAGGAGTTGGCGGCGTGCTTGATCAGCTCGGCGCTGTTGATGTCGGTGACCAGCACTGGGGCGACGAAGGGCTCGTAGAGCTTCTGCATGAGGCCGAGGGCGCGGTCGCTGTTGGCGCCGACCACGATGCGGTCGGGGTTCATCAGGTCGTCGACGGCGCAGCCCTCGCGGAGGAACTCGGGGTTGCTGACGACGTCGAACTCGGCGTCCTCCTTGGCGTAGCGGCGGACGGTCTCGGCGACCTTCTCGCCGGTCTTCACCGGCACCGTGCTCTTGTCGACGATGACCTTGTACCCGTCCAGGACGGCGGCGATCTCCCGGGCGACCTTCTCGATGAAGCTGAGGTCGACGCTGCCGTCCGGCTGCGGGGGGGTGGGGACCGCGATGAACACGATGTCGCCGTGGTCGACGCCCTCCTCGGTGCTGGTGGTGAACCGCAGCCTGCCGGCGGCGACGTTGCTCTTGATCAGGTCCTCGAGGCCGGGCTCGTAGATCGGGATCTCGCCGGCGCGCAGGGACTCGATCTTGGCCGGGTTGTTGTCGACGCAGACCACCTCGTGGCCGACCTCCGCGAAGCAGGTGCCGCTGGTGAGGCCGACGTATCCGGAGCCGATGATGGAAATCTTCATATAGGGGCGGGAAAGTAGGCGGGGAACGCGCCATCTCAAGCGTGTTGTTGGGCGCCCCCGCGGCCGGCTCCGGGCGGGCGGGCGCTGTGGTCCGGTGCTTGCAAACCCGGCAGCGGGGGGCTAGACCGGGGCGATGAGACGCCGCCGACCCTCGCTGCTCCCCGCCCTCCTTGGCCTGCTCGCCACCGCCGCGCCATCCGCCGCCAAGCCGAGGCCGAACATCCTGTTCGTCTTCAGCGACGACCACGCGCCGCACGCCATCGGCGCCTACGGAGGCTGGTTGAAGCCGGCCGACCCGACGCCCCAGATCGACAGGCTGGCAGCCGACGGGATGCTGTTCGAGAACAGCTTCTGCACCAACTCGATCTGCGGTCCGAGCCGGGCGGTCATCATGACCGGCAAGCACAGCCACAAGAACGGGTTCATGAACAACGGCAACTCGTTCGACTGGGACCAGCAGACTTTCCCCAAGCTGCTGCAGAAGGCGGGGTACACGACCGCGCTATACGGCAAGTCCCACCTCAAGGGGGCGCCACAGGGTTTCGACGACTGGAAGGTGCTGCCCGGCCAGGGCCTGTATTACAACCCCGACCTGATCACCCCCGCCGGCAAGGTCAGGATCGAGGGGCACTGCACCGACGTCGTCACCGACCTCGCCGTCGAGTGGCTGAAGACGGGCCGCGACAAGACGAAGCCCTTCATGCTGATGGTCCAGCACAAGGCGCCACACCGCAACTGGATGCCGGCGCTGCGGCACCTGCCGCTCTACGACGACGCCGAGATCCCGGAGCCGGCGACCCTGTTCGACCGCTGGGAGGACAACGCCCCGCCGGCGCGCCACCAGGAGCTGGAGATCGACCGCCACATGGACATCCACTACGACCTGTTCGTCGACCTGACGCCCGGCTTCACCGGCGCCCCCTCACAGAAACGCCAAGACCGCTCGGCCTGGCGCAACATGAAGCGCATGAGCGAGGCGCAGCTCGACGCCTGGCGCGCCCACTACGGGCCGCGCGACGAGGCCTTCCGGCGCGGCGACATGACGGGGCGGCAGCTGGTGCGCTGGAAGTTCCAGCGCTACGCGAAGAACTACCTGCGCTGCGTGCGCGGGGTCGACGAGAGCCTCGGGCGGCTGCGGGCGACGTTGGAGGAGCTGGGGATCGACGGCGAGACGGTCGTCATCTACTCGTCCGACCAGGGGTTCTACATCGGCGACCACGGCTGGTACGACAAGCGTTGGATGTACGAGGAGTCCCTGAAGATGCCGCTGATCGTCAGCTGGCCCGGCGTCACGGAGCCGGGCTCGCGGGCGACGCAGATGGTGCAGAACCTCGACTACGCGTCGACCTTCCTCGACATCGCCGGGGCGGAGGTCCCGGGCGACCTGCAGGGGCGCTCGCTGCTACCGGTCCTGAAGGGGGGCGAGGCCGGGGGGTGGCGCGACGCCATCTATTACCACTACTACGAATACCCCAGCGTCCACATGGTGCCCCGCCACTACGGGATCCGCACCGACCGCTACAAGCTCATGCACTTCTACCAGTTCGGCGACGAGTGGGAGATGTACGACCTCCAGGAGGACCCCGACGAGCTGCGCAACATCTACGGCGAGCCGGGGAGGGCGGCGCTGCTGGCCGAGCTCAAGAAGCGGCTCGCCGGGCTGCGGGAGTCCTACGGGGACGACGGCGACGTCGCGGAGATGCCCGACGATTGGAAGAGGAAGATGCGCGGCGGCTGAGCGGCGGGCCGGTTGGATGCTTGGGCGTGTTTGCGCAAAGGTGCCAGACAAGCCGGCTTCATGGGGATGTGATCTCTAACCCATGGGCGGCAGGATGCCGCCCCTCCGACGGATATGCCGCCCTCCAT
>JANQMB010000191.1 GCA_028280355.1 Verrucomicrobiales bacterium | reverse complement strand
GCCTCAACCCCGCCGTCTCAAAAAACCAAGAAAGGGCACTGAAATAGAATGCCTATGAACGCCAATACCCAATTGACAAAACAACAGCCATATCAACGTTCAAGGTGACCGGCGCCTGACCAGGGGGCGAGCGGCGGTTACAGGGTTTATCTTCGTAGCGTCGTTCAGATTTTCAACTCGCCGGCGGGTCAGGCGTCGGTGTCCACCGCCTTGTTCGGCTAGGTCGATCTCAAGGGTGACTCACCAGAGACCGTCCAACGAAACGCCCACTAGCTTCGCGAATCGCAAGGCCCCTGGGGCGACGAAGAACGCGCTTCCTGAATCGAACGGATCGTCCGGATCGGTGGCGTTGTAGGCCGCCTGACAGCATGACTCTTCGAAGGAATACTGAGCCTGTTGGATCAGGGAGCCGGCCCGCTCTGCAGGGATCAAACGATCGCGGATCTCATCGAATACCCTATGCCCAGCAGACCACGAACTGGGATCGGCGATGAGGCTATGAACTGCTCGGTTACTCTCGCGGTCAGGAGAATGTTCACTAAGAGCCTCCAGCATCTCGCGAATCTTCACCCCCATCTGAAGCTCGTAAGGGCCCACGTGTTCGCAGGTGGGAAAATCTTCTAAACGCGGGAACGCCATCGTTTTTCAAGGCCGAACGTCCAGCATCAGCCACCCGCCTGACGGCGCGTATCCTGCTCCGCAGGATAAGTGACGGAAGGGTTAAGGGTTGGCTGCATGCGCTTGTTATCCCTGATGTTGCGATTGCGTGTCACGATACCCAGTAGATCTTTAGAGGTTTCCAGCCGCGGTATCCAAAAAACCAGAACACCCAACGCTTCCCGCAGTATCCCGACATGATGTGGTTCTGCCAAGCAGCTTCGTCGATCACTACGAAAGGCGCTATTGCGATTCCCCGGGATCGACACCGCCACGGAGATTCAGGGACAGAATCTGGGAAGTTTGTGGGGTCTCGGACGTTTGTGAACTCGATCCGCTGCACGGCAACCTTGCGATGCTCTGGCGTCCCTCCGAATCCCATCGATCCCTCCGCAAACTCACGATCAAAAGCAGCGTCAATCGCCCGGGGCGCGAAAATCCCGGTGGCGATCCAAAGAAGAACGTAAACAGGCAACCCAAACTGGAGAATGCGGCGTCGCAGGATCTTCATTTTTGGGGATAACAGTGTATTGAGCGAACCTTCGTATAATAAGCGCTTATGCGAAGGTTCGTATAACTCCGGGAAGGTCGGCTGGAACCGTTGATTTTACAAGGGTTGCCGACATCGATTGCGGTGTTATGCGAAGCTTCGCATAATCCCGGGCTTGACTATCTCACTCGGAAACTGTTCAATTGAACGCATATGGGAATGGAGCGAGATCAGACAGGCGCGGCGAAACGGTTCTGGGACAACTACTTGCGACTGGTCGTGGACGAAGGGGTGCCGGAGCATCTGGCCACCCACTATAGACGCCATGCCGAGCGCTTCGCCCGCTGGGGTGAGGTGCGACTTCGCGACCGTGGGGAACCCCAAGTGCGCGAGTATTTCCAGGCGCTCGGGCGAGATACGAGGATGGCCAGCTGGCATTGTGCCCAGGCGGCAAAAGCGGTCGAGATCCTCTACCGGCGCGCGGTGGGTAGGGGGGCGCTTGAAACCTTCGATTGGCAGGGGCTGGTGGCCTCTTTTCAAGACTTGGGCAGCGGTCACCCCTCGCTCGGCCGAGAGCCACTACGCACCCGCAACGAGCATCAGGCAGAGACCGAGGCGCCGCCCCAAGGGGGCGATCCACCGGAGGTTTCTGCCCTTATCGAGAGCCTGCGCACCGAGGCGCGTGCCCGCGGGTTGGCGATCCGGACGGAGAACACCTACGTGTCCTGGAATGGACGCTTCCTACGCTTCTCCCTACGCAACAGCACGGGCGGTGGCTGGCTTGCCCGCCAAGGCGAACGATGTCTGGATGCGTTCTCCGCCGCCGCCAGGGCCTACCTGCGACACCTGAGCGTGAACCGCGGGGTCTCGGCGGCGACCCACAACCAAGCTCTCAACGCCGTCGTGTTCCTCGCCCGCCACGTCTTGGGGATGGACGTCGACGGGACGCTCGACGACATCGCGCGGCCGAGGGCGCCGACGAGGCTACCCACGGTGCTCTCGAGAGGCGAGGCGGTCCGGCTCATCGACGCGCTGGGCGGCGTACACCGGCTCATGGCGGAGTTGATGTACGGTTCCGGGCTGCGGGTTATCGAATGCGTGCGTCTACGGGTGAAAGATATCGATTTCGCCCTCGGCCGCCTGGAGGTGCGCGACGGCAAGGGGGGCAAGGACCGGGTTGTCCCGCTTCCCGAAAACTGCCGAGAGGCACTTGCCCTGCAGCTCGAGACAAGCCGGAAACTCTGGGAGGGGGACCGCAAATGCGGTATCGCGGGGGTCTACCTCCCCGGCGCCCTCGCGCGCAAGTACCCCAACGCGCCAGAGCAACTTTCCTGGCAATGGCTGTTCCCCTCCAACAAACTGTCGACGGACCCGAGGGCTGGGATCGTCAGGAGACATCACGTCAGCGAGAAGGGGGTACAGGCTGCGATCAAGAAGGCCGCGGGGGAGATCGGCATGACCAGGCGGGTGTCCCCACACACTTTACGGCACAGTTTCGCGACCACTTTGCTGACCCGCGGGGCAGACATCCGCACGATCCAGGAGCTGCTCGGCCACTCGGACGTACGCACGACGATGATCTACACCCACGTCGTCGGCCAGCCAGGGGTATCGGTCTGCAGCCCCCTGGACGGATGATGTGGGCGGCGGCGA
The DNA here is from genome assembly GCA_028280355.1 of Verrucomicrobiales bacterium. Lineage (GTDB taxonomy): Bacteria > Verrucomicrobiota > Verrucomicrobiia > Verrucomicrobiales > DEV007 > JANQMB01. The sequence continues at coordinate 4,231 of JANQMB010000191.1, read as the reverse complement.
GTCGGGGCATAACGATCGCCCGGCGGGCTGACCCCACCGCCACCGGCCATCATCGCAGGGCGACGCCTTCCCCCCGGAGACGACCCCGGCCGGCTATTTCCCTGCGCGCACCTCGAAGGTGACCTTGTCGGTCTCGAGCTCGATTTTCTCTTCCCCGCGGATGTTCACCCCGATTCTTTGGGCGATCTCCTCCCCCCCGATGTGGGTGATCTCCTCCCCGACGCGGATGACGCAACGGAGACTTACGGTGTAGGTCCCGGGCTCGCCGATCAGCCAGCGGCTCATGTCGCGCGCCCCATAGCGGAGGCCCTCGATGGGAAACTCCCTCGTCCTCCCGGCCTCGATCCTCGTCTGCGGCGCCTCGCGGTAGTCCGCCGTCATGCCACCCAAAAACGGGAGGTCGAGAGCCCCGGGCCCCTCGACCGTCAGGAAGTTGGTGCTGGAGTCGGAGCCATAGCGGATGATGACCGGCTTGTCACCGGTGTTCTTGAAACGGAGCTTGAGAGAGACCCCCTGCTCGAGGGCCCGCCCCTCCTCTATGGTGGCCTCCAGGCGCTCGAACTTATCCCACTCCTCGGCGCCGAGCTTCCGTTTCGCCGATATCTTCATGAGTTCCTCCCTCTCCTCGGCCGCCTTGGCGACGGCGGCCACGGCGTCGAGTTTCTCCTGGTCGATCAGGACCGGCTGCTCCGGCGGGGCGACGAGTTCGATCTCGAGCGGCGGGGCGGCGCCCAGGGCGACCGGCAGGAGGATGGCGATGGCAAAGAGGTTGGGTTTCATGTTTCAAGCAACACCTGAGCGGTAGGAAATATTAGAGATATTTTTGTCTGAGCCGCATCCCTTGCCCGCGTCAGTGCCCCACCCTCGCTCGCAAGCGCGCTTCCTACAAGGGCCCGGCTTCTGGAGCGACCCCGTCCCAAACCAGAAAAAGAGCCCCGCCTTCCGGCGGGGCTCCCGTATATCGATCTGGTCTCCGCAGGCCGGCCGTTAGGAGGCCTCGACCGGCTCGGCCTCCGCCGGCGCCTCGGGCGCGGGGGCGGCGGCCTCTTCGACCTCCGGGGGCTCGACGGTCTCCACCACCTGCACGCCGCGCTTCGTCCCGAAGCCGGAGCCGGCGGGGATGAGGTGGCCCATGATGACGTTCTCCTTGAAGCCGCGCAGGTGGTCGGTCTTGCCGAGGGTGGCGGCGTCGGTGAGGACGCGGGTGGTGTCCTGGAAGCTGGCGGCGGAGATGAAGCTCTCCGTCTCCAGCGAGGCCTTGGTGATGCCGAGCAGCACGGGCTCGCCCTCGGCGGGCTTGCCGCCCTGCTCCTCCATCTCCTCGTTGACACGCTTGAACTCGGTGCGCTCCACCTGGTCGCCCCACAGGAAGGTGGTGTCGCCGGGGTCGGTGATCTTCACCTTGCGCAGCATCTGCCGGACGATGACCTCGATGTGCTTGTCGTTGATCTCCACCCCCTGCAGGCGGTAGACCTCCTGCACCTCGTGCACCAGGTGCTCCATCAGCGCGTGGGTGCCGAGGATCTCGAGGATCTCGTGCGGCACCACCGGGCCGTCGGTGAGCAGGTCGGCGCGCTTGACGGTGTCGTCCTCGTAGACGGTGATGTGCTTGTTGCGCGGGATCAGGTGCTCGGCGGTCTCGCCGGTCTCCGGGTCGGTGACGATGAGCTTGCGCTTGCCACGCGACAGGCCGTCGAAGCTGACCACGCCGTCGATCTTGGCGATCTCGGCGTTGTCCTTCGGCTTGCGCGCCTCGAACAGCTCGGCCACCCGCGGCAGGCCGCCGGTGATGTCCTTGGTCTTGGCGACCTTGCGCGGCGTCTTGGCGAGCAGCGCGCCGCCCTGCACCTTCTCCTTGTCCTTGACGGAGAGGTGGGCGCCGGTCGGCACGGAGTAGCTGGCGAGGATGTCCTTGGTCTTCGGGTCGGTGATGACGATCTGCGGGTGCAGGTCCTCCTTGTGCTCGATGACCACCATGCCCTGCACGCCGGTGGCGTCGTCCTTCTCCTTCTTGATGGTGATGCCCGGGATCATGTCGCGGAACTCCACCTTGCCGCCCTTCTCGGTGATGATCGGCACGTTGTGCGGGTCCCAGGTGGCGACCTGGTCGCCGCGGCCCACCTCGGCGCCGTCGGCGAAGTCGATGATGGTGCCGATGACCAGCGGGTGCGACTCGAGCTCCATGCCCTTGTCGTTGGTCACCGCCAGGCTGCCGTTCTTGTTGAGGACGATGAACTTGCCGTCCAGCGACTCCACCGTCCGCAGGTCCTTGTAGCGGATGCTGCCCTTGTGGCCGACGTGGATGACGGGCTGCTTGAGGGCGCCGGTAGCGACGCCGCCGATGTGGAAGGTCCGCATCGTCAGCTGCGTGCCGGGCTCGCCGATCGACTGCGCGGCGATGATGCCCACCGCCTCGCCGATCTTGACCGGCTGGCCGTTGGCGAGGTTGAGGCCGTAGCACTTGGCGCAACAGCCGTGGGTCGACTCGCAGGTGAGCACCGAGCGGATGCGCATCTGCTCGTGGCCGATGTCCTGCAGCTTGTTGCCGGTGCCCTCGTCGATGAGCTGGCCGACCTTGACCAGCACCTCCTGGGAGACCGGGTCGACGATCTTCTCGCAGCTGGTGCGGCCGTAGACGCGGGTGGCCAGGTCGACGACCTCCTCGTCGCCCTCGTAGATGGACTTCACCGTGATGCCCTGGGTCGTGCCGCAGTCGTCCTCGGTGATGATGACGTCCTGGGACACATCGACCAGCTTGCGGGTCAGGTACCCCGAGTCGGCGGTCTTCAGCGCCGTGTCGGCCAGTCCCTTCCGCGCGCCGTGGGTGGACACGAAGTACTCGAGCACGGACAGGCCCTCGCGGAAGTTCGAGGTGATCGGGCGCTCGATGATCTCGCCGGAGGGCTTGGCCATCAGGCCGCGCATGCCGGAGAGCTGCTTGATCTGCTGCTTGTTGCCCCGGGCGCCGGAGTCGACCATCATGTACAGCGGGTTGGCCATCAGGTTGCCGTCGTTGTACTCCAGCGTGCGGTAGAGGGCGGCGGCGATCTTGTCGCCGGCGCCGGTCCAGATGTCGATGATCTTGTTGTAGCGCTCGCCGTCGGTGATGATGCCCTTGCGGTACTGCTTCTCGACGGTGTCGATCTGCTTGTAGGCGTTCTTCAGCTCGGCGCTCTTCTCCTTGGGGATGACCATGTCGGTGATCCCGATGGAGACGCCGGCGCGGGTGGCCTCGCGGAAGCCGAGGTGCTTCAGGCGGTCGAGGGTGGCGACCGTCTCCTCCGGCCCGGACACCTGGTAGGTGCGCCAGATGACGTCGGAGAGCTGCTTCTTGCCGATGGTCTCGTTGATGAAACCGAGCGACTTGCCCTCGGCGTTGGTGCACTTGGGCCAGATCTCGTTGAAGCGGACGCGGCCGGGCGTGGTCTCGACCACCACCGCCTCCGGGTCGCCGAAGATGGTGTCCGGGTTGCCGCGGTCGGGGTTGGCGAGGCGGATCTTGCAGTGCAGCGAGACCGAGCGCTCGGCGATGGCGAACTCGACCTCGGTGGTCGACTCGAACAGCGGCACGCGCTTCTCCTCCCCGGCCTTCTCGGTGATGTGGTGCCGGTGGTGGGTGAGGAAGTAGCAGCCCAGGGTGATGTCCTGCGACGGCGTGGTGATGGGCCGGCCGCTGGAGGGTGAGAAGATGTTGTTCGGCGCCAGCATCAGCATGCGCGCCTCCATCTGCGCCTCGACCGAGAGCGGCACGTGCACGGCCATCTGGTCGCCGTCGAAGTCGGCGTTGTAGGCCGAGCAGGTCAGCGGGTGCAGGCGGATGGCGGAGCCCTCGATGAGCACCGGCTCGAAGGCCTGGATGGACAGGCGGTGCAGGGTGGGCGCGCGGTTGAGCAGCACCGGGTGGCCCTTGGTGACCTCCTCCAGGATGTCCCAGACCTCCGGCGTCTTGCGCTCGATCATCTTCTTGGCCGAACGCACGGTGTGCACGTAGCCGAGCTCCTTGAGGCGGCGGATGATGAAGGGCTCGAAGAGCACGAGGGCCATCTTCTTCGGCAGGCCGCACTGGTGCAGCTGCAGCTCGGGGCCGATGACGATGACGGAGCGGCCGGAGTAGTCGACGCGCTTGCCGAGCAGGTTCTGGCGGAAACGGCCGCTCTTGCCCTTGAGCATGTCGCTCAGGGACTTCAGCGGACGGTTGCCGGCGCCGGTCACGGCGCGGCCGTGGCGGCCG
>JANQMB010000173.1 GCA_028280355.1 Verrucomicrobiales bacterium | reverse complement strand
ACCCGCGGAAGGTCCGCCGGGTGGTGAGCGAGGAGGCGGCGGGCCAGGTCCGTCGGGCGCTGATGGCGGTGGTCGCCGACGGGGGGACCGGGGGCAGGGCGGCGGTGGAGGGCTTCGCGGTGGCCGGCAAGACCGGCACCGCCCAGAAGCCGAGGGAGGACCGCAGCAAGGGCTACCACCGCGGGCGGTACGTGGTCTCCTTCATGGGGTTCCTGCCCGCGGAGAACCCTAGGCTCGCCGGGATCGTCGTGGTGGACGACCCACAGAACGAGCTGGGGCGGCGTTACGGGGGGACGGTGGCGGCGCCGCTGTTCGCGCAGATCGCGTCGGCGGCGATGCCCCACCTCGGGGTCAAGCCCAGCGTGGTGCCGCGGCGGGCGTCGCGGGCCGTGCGCAAGCTTCCCGGCGGGGGGGCGTATTAATCACTTACGGTATTTGATGCGTTTGAGCGAGTTGGCGAAAGCGGTAAACGGCGCGGTCCTCTCCGGCGGCGGGGACCCCGACGTCGGTTCGCTATGTTACGACTCCCGCCGCGCGGGGCCCGGCTCGCTGTTCTTCGCGCTGCGGGGCGGCGGCGCCGACGGGCACCAGTTCGTCGAGGGGGCGATCGACGGCGGCGCCTCCGCCGTCGTGGTGGAGAGGCTGCGCGAGGAATGGGCGACACCCAGCGTCACGGTCGGGGACTCGCGGGCGGCGATGTCGGCGATGTCGGACGCCTTCTACGGCCGGCCCTCGATGTCGATGAAGGTCGCGGGCGTCACCGGTACCAACGGCAAGACCACCACCGCGCTGCTGCTCCACTCTCTGCTCAACGCCGCGCAGCGCCGCTGCGGGCTGCTCGGCACCGTCCATTACGACCTGGGCGGCGGCGGGGTGGAGCCGGCGACCCACACCACCCCGGAGTCGTCCGACCTCCAGCGCCACCTGGCGGCGATGGTCGACAACGGCTGCCGGGCCGCGGTCATGGAGGTCTCCTCGCATGGCCTGGACCAGGGCCGCACCGCCGACGTGGCCTTCGACGTCGCCGTGTTCACCAACCTGACCCGCGACCACCTCGACTACCACGGCGACATGGGGTCGTACTTCGCGGCGAAGCGGTCGCTGTTCGCACAGCTCGCCGCGGGGGAGAAGGCGGGCGGGGTCGCGGTGATCAACGCCGACGACACCTGGGGCAGGAGGTTGCTCGACGAGTTCCCGGCGGGGGGGGAGTCGGTCGTGAGCTACGGGTTCGGGGTCGGCGCCGACTACCGGGCCACCGACCTGCGCCTGGGGCGCGACGGGATCGAGTTCAAACTCGAGGCGGGGGGGCGGCAGTTCCGCGCCCGCATCCCGCTCATCGGGAGGTTCAACGTCTACAACGCCCTCGCCGCCCTCGCCGCCGGCGTGGGCATGGGGCTCAACCTGCGCGAGGCGGTCGCCAACCTGGCCGGACTCCCGCAGGTCCCCGGTCGCCTGGAGAGCGTTTCCGAGGGCCGCGCCTTCCACGTGTTCGTCGACTACGCCCACACCCCCGACGCGCTGGAGAACGCCCTCTCGACCCTCCGCGAGCTCGACCCGAAGAGGCTGATCGTCGTGTTCGGTTGCGGGGGCGACCGCGACGTGCCGAAGCGGGCGCTGATGGGGGCGGCCGCAGAGCGCCTCGCGAACTATTCGATCATCACCTCGGACAACCCGCGCGGCGAGGACCCAGGGGCGATCATCCGCGACATCGAGTCCGGTTTCGGCGGCTCCGCCTACGAGAGCATCCCCGACCGCAGGGAGGCCATCGCCGCCGCGATCTCGTATACTACGCCCGGGGACATCGTCCTGATCGCCGGGAAGGGGCACGAGGACTATCAAGAATTTGCCGACCGGACAATCGAGTTCGACGACCGGGTCGTGGCGCGCCAGATGCTCGGCGACCGCGACCGGGCGCGGGCGGACATGGTCTGGGAGAAGCGCCGCGAGGACGAGAGGCGGGAGCGGGAACGCGCCCGGGGCAGGTCCCTCCGGCGGGACGACGGGGAGGGGGACGCGCGATGAAGCCGTTGACGCTGGCGGCGATCGCCGACTTCGCGAAGGGCGCCCTCGAGAGCGGCCGCCTGGAGGACAGGGTCCTCTCGGTGTCGAACGACACCCGCACCCTGGCGCCGGGCGCGCTCTACGTCGCGCTGCGGGGCGAGAACTTCGACGGGCACGACTTCGTGGCCGCCGCGGCCGAGGCCGGGGCCGCGGCGGTCCTGGTGGAGCGGGGGGCGGAGGTCGACGCCCCGGAGGGGGTCGCCGTGGTACGCGCCGCCGACACCCTGTCCTCGCTGCAGTCCCTCGCGGCGCGCTACCGCGGGCACCTCGGGCTGACGGTCGTCGGGATCACCGGCAGCAGCGGCAAGACCTCGACCAAGGACCTGGTCTCCGCGGTGCTGGCGGAGGAGTTCGCGGTCAGCGCCACCGCCGGCAACCTGAACAACCACATCGGCCTGCCGCTGTCGATGCTCGCCGCGGACGACCGGCACGAGCTCGGGGTCTGGGAGATGGGGATGAGCAACCCGGGCGAGATCGAGCTGCTGGCCCGCATCGCGTCGCCGGACGTCGCCGTGATCACCAACATCGGCGTCGCCCATATCGAGTCGATGGGGACGCGCGAGGCCATCGCGCAGGAGAAGGGGATGCTCGCCGAGGCGGTCGGCGAGCGCGGCCTCGTGGTCCTCAACGCGGAGGACGAGTTTAGCGAGGCGATCGCCGCCCGCACGCGCGGGCGGGTGTGCACCGTCGGGTTCGGGGCGGGCGACTTCCGCGCCGAGGGCGTCACGGTCAGCGCCGACGGCACCGCCTTCGAGCTGGTGGCCGGCGGCGAGCGCGTGCCGGTGCGGATCGCCGTCCCCGGCAGGCACATGGTGACCAACGCCCTGCTGGCCGCCGCGGTGGGGTCGCACTTGGGGGTGTCGCCCGGCGCCGTGGCGCGGGGGCTCGGCGGGGCCTCCCTCGCCGGGGGCAGGTTACAGCAGGTCGAGATCGGCGGGGTGAGCTATATCGACGACAGCTACAACGCCAACCCGGACTCGATGTCCGCCGCCATCGACACCCTGGGGGAGATCGCCTGCGAGGGGCGCCGCTTCGTGGTGGTCGGCGGGATGGCCGAACTCGGCGAGCGCTCGGAGGCCGAGCACCGCGAGGTCGGGCGCGCCGCCGCCCGCGCCGGTATCGATTTCATCTTGAGCGTCGGCGAGCTCGCCGGCCCGGTGGCGGAGGGGGTGAATGGCGACGCCCGGGGCCACGTCGAACATTTCTCCAGCCACGCCGACTGCGCCGGGTTCCTCGCCGGCGAGGCGCGCCCGGGCGACCTGGTCCTCGTCAAGGGCAGCCGCTCCTCGGGGATGGAAAAAGTGTTAGAAATCCTGCGACAGAAATGATCCCCTGGCTCTACGAATGGCTCAAGGAAAGCGTCGGGGTCGACATCCAGCTCCTCCGCTACATCACCTCGCGCGCGGGGGGGGCGTGCATGCTGGCATTCGGCCTCAGCCTCCTGCTCGGGCCGCGGGTGATCCGGGCGCTGATCTCGCTGAAGATCGGCCAGCCAGTGCGGTCCGCGGAGGAGGTGCACAAGCTCGCGGAGCTACACGGGGAGAAGGCGGGGACCCCGACGATGGGGGGGGTGATGATCGTCGCCACCGTCATCGTCAGCGTGCTGATGTTCGCGCGCCTCGACAACCCGTTCGTCTGGACCGTGTTGTTCGTCTTCGTCGGGCTCGGCGCCGTCGGTTTCGTCGACGACTACCAGAAGGTGGCGAGGCGGAACTCGAAGGGGATGAGCGCGCGCGCCAAGATCGCCGGCCAGCTGTGCGTGGCGCTGGTCGCCGGCCTCTACCTCTACACGAACCCCGCCACCTCGGACTACATCCGCGAGCTCCACATGCCGTTCCGCAAGGAGCCGGTGCTGGAGGACATGGGGTGGCTCTGCCTGCCGTTCTTCGCCCTGGTGGTGGTCGGCTGCTCCAACGCGGTGAACCTCACCGACGGGCTCGACGGGCTCGCGATCGGCTGCTCGATCACCGTCGCGCTGGCCTACGCCGCGTTCTGCTACCTGGTCGGCAACCAGCAGCTCGGGGAGAGGTACCTGCTCATCCCGCATAGCAAGTATGCCGGGGAGCTGACCATCGTCTGCCTGGCGATCGTCGGTTCGGGGCTCGGTTTCCTGTGGTTCAACTGCCACCCGGCGAAGGTGTTCATGGGCGACACCGGCTCGCTCGCGCTCGGCGGCGCGTTCGCGGCGCTGGCGATCTGCTCGAAGCACGAGGCGGCGCTGGTCATCGTGGGCGGGGTGTTCGTCATGGAGGCGGGCTCGGTCATCCTCCAGGTGGCGAGCTTCAAGCTGCGCGGCCGCCGCATCTTCCGGATGTCGCCGATCCATCACCACTTCGAGCTCAAGGGCTGGCACGAGAGCCAGGTCATCGTCCGCTTCTGGATGTTGTCGTTGCTGTGCGCGCTGTTCGGGCTGGCGACGTTGAAACTTCGTTAGAGACCTTTTGAAATATTTGAAACAGAGCGTGGCGGTGCTCGGCTGTGGGCTGAGCGGGGTCGCCGCGGCCAAGCTCGCCGCCCGCGAGGGGGCGGAGGTCACGGTGTTCGACAGCGGGCGCCCAGAGGGGCTCGCCGCGGCCGCCGCGGAGGTCTCGGCCGCGGGCTGCGGGACGGTGTTCGGGGACGCGGCGCTCGATGCCGCGGCCGGCGGCTTCGACCTCGCGGTGACGAGCCCGGGCATCGCCCTCGAGTGGCCGCTGTGCCGCCAGTTCTCGGACGCCGGCGTGCGGGTGGTGGGCGAGCTCGAGTTCGCGTTCCCGTTTTGCGAGGCCGACATCGTCGGCGTCACGGGCACCAACGGCAAGACCACGACGGTGGAACTGGTCGCCGCGATGCTGGGCGGCTGTGGCGAGAGCGCCGTGGCGGCGGGCAACTACGGGCGGCCGCTCTCCGACGTCGTCTGCTCGGACGAGGGCCACTCGGTGATCGCGCTGGAGGTCAGCTCCTTCCAACTGGAGGCGATCGAGACCTTCCGCCCCGACATCGCGCTGTGGACGAACTTCGCCCCGGACCACCTCGACCGTTACCCGGACGTCGGGACCTACCGCGACGCCAAGCTGCGGCTGTTCGAGAACCAGACCCCCGCGGACTGGGCGGTGCTCAACGCCAGGGACGATATCCCGCCGGTCGCCGCCCGGACCCTCACCTTCTCGGCCTTCGACGGGGGCGCCGACTATAGCTACCGCGGCGGGGAGATCCGCCGGGGCGGCGAGCCCGTGATGGCGATGGCCGACACCGAGCTCCGCGGGACCCACAACGCGGAGAACCTGATGGCGGCCTTCGCCGTCGCCGAGGCGCGCGGCCACGCCCCGGACGTGATCGCGGCGTCGGTGGCGGGCTACCGCGCCCCCGCCCACCGCTGTGAGCTGGTCGCGATCCTCGACGGGGTCGAGTATATCAACGACTCGAAGGCGACCAACCTGCACGCCCTCGAGAGCGCGCTGCTGGCCCTCTCGGACAGCGAGATCGTCCTGATCGCCGGCGGCAAGGACAAGGGGTTGCCCTTCGGCGACCTGGCGGACTGCGTCGCGGAGCACGCGCGGGCGGCCGTCTTGATCGGCGAGATCCGCGAGCGGCTCGCGGCGGAGTGGGGGGCGCGGCTGCCCTGCCACACCGCGTCGGACATCGGGGAGGCCGTCGGCCTCGCGACCCGCCTGGCGGAGGGCAGGGGGCTGGTGCTGTTCGCCCCCGGGACTTCCTCCTTCGACATGTTCTCCGGCTACGAGGCGCGCGGCAGGGCGTTTCGGGAAGCCGTCAACTGGCTGACTTAAACCAACGACATCACCATGAGAAAGAAAACCAACGAGATGAAGAGCGCCAAGAGGCGGCCCGCGTGGGTCGACATGTTCGCCAGGACCGGGCGAGTCGAGGCGAAAGGCCCGGGCGGGCGCGACTGGCATACCGACGTGCCGAACATCAAGCTGTCCAGGGCGTTTGTGGTCGTGTTAGTTCTGCACGTCGTCGCGGTGGGTGGCATCCTGGCCTTCGAGATGTTCAAGCCGGACGTCGCGAAGTCGCCCGTCGCCGCGTCGTCCGATGCGGGGCAGGTCGACGCCGACAAGCCCGCCGGTCCCGCGCCGCGCGCGGACCGTGGTGTGGCCAAGCCGCCGGCCGTCCTCCGCGAGGAGAGCAGCGGCGGGTACGAGCGCTACATCGTCCAGCAGGGGGACAGCATCCGCGACATCGCCGGACGCTACCGGATCTCGCGCGCCGAGCTCTTGGCCGCCAACCGGATCGACGAGCGGCACCCCCTGGTACAGGGGCGGATACTGAGGGTGCCGCGTTCGCTGCTGCCGCCGCCGGAGCCGCCGGTGTCCGTCGCCAGCACCCCGGCCCCCGCCCGGGACGCCCTGCCGGGCATCGCGACCTCGTTGCCGGCCGACGGTGGCGACGGGAGCGTGGACTCGCCGGCCCCAGACCCGCTCCGGACCCCCGGGGATAGCCCCGTGGGGACCCCTTCGACCGACGAGGTTCCGGCGATCGAGCCCGAGCCCGAGACTTCGGTCGCCGGCGCCGTGCCGGCACCGGCGGGCGACGACGGCTTCCAGCCGCTCGGCACCCCACGGGCGGGCGGCCCGGCGGGCGGCGCCCAGCTGCGACCGGAGATCGTCGCACCGAGAAACGATCAGAAGTCTACGGGGGCGCGCGCGACGGTGGTCCGCAAGCTCCCCAACAACCCGGCCTCGACCCGTGCCGCGGCGGACCCCGCGCCCCCCGCAGCTGGCGCGAGGCACACCATCGCCGCGGGCGACAACCTCTATCGGCTGTCCCGCAAGTACGGGGTGAGCGTCGATGCGATCATGCGCGCGAACCCCGGCATCGACCCGCGGGCGTTGAAGATCGGCCAGTCGGTCAAGATCCCCTGACCGGCCCCGCGCAGAGTCCCGATGGGTGAGAGAAGTGTCCAGATCGTCGTCGTCTCCGTGGTGGCGCTGTTGGCGCTGGGCATCGTCATGCTGCTCAGCACCAGCGTCTTCACCGCCGACCATGCGGACATCTACCATGACGTGCGCCGCCAGATGTTCTGGCTGGCGCTGGGTGTCGTGGGTTGTGCGGTGTTCGCGGCGATCGACTACCGCTTCTGGCACCGCTCGCGCTGGGTGTGGTTCGGCGTCGCCTGCTGCCTGCTGGTCCTCTGCTTTGTGCCCGCCTTCGGCGAGCGGCTGAACGGCTCGGCGAGGTGGGTCAGCCTGCGCGATTTCGGCCTCGAATTCGTCCGCCTGCAGCCCTCCGAGCTGGCGAAGCTCGCCGTCCTCTTCGTGATCGCGGCGTGGATGGCGGACGCCGGGGAGGAGGGCCGGCTCGGCGAGGTGCGCCAGGGCTTCCTCTACCCGTTCGGCATCGCCCTGGTGCCCATCGGGCTCATCGCCATCGAGACCGACATGGGCACCGCGGCGCTGCTGGCGTGCATGGTGATCGTGCTGCTGTACATCGCCGGGTGCCGCTGGTGGCTGGCCGGCGGGATGGCCGGCGTGGCGGTGGCGGTGCTCTCCGTCGCCGTGCTCCTGAACGAGAACCGGCGCGAGCGCTTCTTCGCCTACCTGGACATCGAGGAGAACAGGACCGAGTTCGGGCTGCAGCAGTTCCGCGGCCTGCTCGCGCTGGGCGAGGGCGGGCTGTGGGGGCTCGGCCTCGGGGAGGGGAGGGAGAAGCTGATGTACCTGCCCTACGCGCACACCGATTTCATCTTCCCGATGATCGGGGAGGAGATCGGGGCGATCGCCTCGCTGTCGGTGGTGTTCGCGTTCGTCCTCATCCTCGTCTTCGGCGTCTCGATCGCCAGCTCGGCCCCAGACCGTTTCGGCAAGCTGCTCGGGTTCGGGGTCGTGATCCTCATCACCCTGCAGGCGGCGCTCAATATCGGGGTGACCACCGGGGTTTTGCCTAACAAAGGATTGCCGCTACCGTTCGTGAGCTACGGCGGATCGAACCTGCTCTTCAGCCTGGCGGGGGTCGGCATCCTCCTGAACATCTACCGGCAGGGCAGCGCGCCGCAGGACGATGGCACGGGCGCCCTGTTCCGCCGCTGCCGCGCGATCCCGAGGGTATGAGTTTTCGAGTTTCCAGTGTTCAGTGTTCAGCAAGACGCTGTCGTGTGATGCGGCGCCCGTCCCGCCCCCGGCGCTTGAGGCCTAGTAGTCGGAGTTACGGGATATGAGCATGAGGACCATCATCGCCTGTGGGGGGACCGGGGGGCACCTCTTCCCCGGGATCGCCGTGGCGGAGGCTCTGCGCGCGGGGGGGGGCGAGTCGCTGGTGTTGATTTCGGAGAAGGAGATCGACGCCCTGGCGACCAAGGGCTATGGCCACCTGAACTTCGAAACCCTGCCGGCGATCGGCATGCCGCCGCTGCTGTCGCCGCGGATTGTCCCGTTCGGGTTCCGTTTCCTGAAGACCCTGTCGCGCTGCAAGGGGCTCGTGCGCCGCTTCAGGGCGGACGCCGTGTTGGGGATGGGCGGGTTTACCTCCCTCGCCCCGCTGATGGCCGGCCGCCGCCGCGGGGCGCGGACGTTCATCCACGAGTCGAACGCCTTCCCGGGCAAGGCCAACAGGGTCGCGGCGCGCAGCGCGGACGTGGTCCTGCTGGGGCTCGAGGCCTGTCGCAGGCACTTTCCGGGAAAGCAGGTCGAGGTGGTGGGTACCCCGCTGCGGGAGGCGATGTTCGAGAGCCCCGACCGCGGCCAGGCGCTCGAACACTTCGGTCTCGCGGGCGATGGGGGGTCGACGCTGCTGGTGATGGGCGGGAGCCAGGGTGCGCGCGGGATCAACCGGGGCGTCACCGGGGCGCTCGGGGAGGTCGCGGCGGTCGGTATCCAGGTGATCCACCTGGCCGGCCCGGCCGACGTCGAGGAGACCAGGGCGGCCTACCGCGGTGCCGGGGTTCGCCACCACGTCGCGGCGTTCTGCCACGAGATGCAGCTCGCTTACGCAGCCGCCGACCTGGCGATCGCCCGTTCCGGTGCCTCGAGCCTGGCGGAGCTGTCCGCCTTCGGGATCCCGACCGTCCTGGTGCCTTACCCCTTCGCCGCCGACGACCACCAGACGCTCAACGCGCAGGTGTACGTCGATGGGGGGGCGGCGGTCATGCTGAAAGAGGACGAACTCGACCCCCGTTCCCTTGGCGGGCTGCTCGGCGAACTTCTGGGCGACAAGCGCGAGGGGCTCGATAAGATGCGCGCCGCGATGTCCGACATGGCGGTCCGCGACGCCGCTGAGAATATCTGTAAATCGATCGAAACCCGTTGCCAGTGAACGATTCGTGGCCAGAGCGTCTGCACGGGGGTGCGACGCGACCCCTGCGTGTACACCTGATCGGTGTCGCGGGCTCGGGGATGAGCGGCCTGGCGTCGCTGCTGCTGGGGCTCGGGCATCGGGTGAGCGGCTCGGACCGCGTGACCAGCAAGGAGACCGAGCGCCTGGAGCGCGCCGGCCTCGATTTCCACTGCCCCCACTCGGCGGATGCCATCGGGGATGCGGAGCTGGTCATTTTCTCCTCGGCGATCAAGCCGGGGAACCTCGCCTACGACGCGGCGGTCGCCGCCGGGCTGCCGATGTTGCGGCGCGCCGAGGCGCTGGCGGCGATCATGGCGGGGAAGAGGGGGATCGTGGTGGCCGGCACCCACGGCAAGACGACCACCTCGGCGATGGCCGCGCACGTCCTGCGGGCCGGGGGGCTCGACCCCTCCCACTATGTCGGGGCGGAGATCCCGGTGCTCGGGACGAACGCCCACTGGAGCTCGGCGGGCGAGCACTTCGTCGCCGAGGGGGATGAGAGCGACGGTAGCCTCACCCAATTCCACCCCGAGTTCGCCATCCTCCTCAACGTGGAGGAGGAACACCTCGACCACTACACCGACGGCATCGTCGGGATCCGCCGCGTCTTCGGCCAGCTCCTCGACGCCACCGAAGGCACGGTGATCTACTGCGCGAGCGACGCCGAGGCGGCCGTGCTCTGCGCCTCGCGGGGGCGGTCGATCTCCTACGGCTGGTCGGCGGACTGCGACTTCTCCGCGGAGGTCCTCGAGGTGCGCGAAGGCAGCACCGACTTCCGGGTTTTGCTCGAGGGTGTCCCGGTCGGCGAGGTGACGCTGGGGGTCCCGGGGGAGCACAACGTGCTCAACGCCCTCGCTGTGATCGCCCTCGCCACCAGGTTGGGGATCGGGTTCGAGGCGGTGGCCGAAGCCCTACGCACCTTCCGTGGCGCCAGGCGCCGCTTCGACGTGCTCTACCGGTCCGCGGACTACACCGTGGTCGACGACTACGGGCATCACCCGACCGAGATCCGCGCCACGATCGCCACCGCGCTCGCCCTGCATCCCGAGCGCCTGGTGTGCGTCTTCCAGCCCCACCGCTTCACCCGCACGAAACTGTTGCGCGAGCAGTTCGGCAAGGCGTTCCGGGGCGTCGACGCGCTGTTTGTCACCGACATCTACCCGGCCAGCGAGGAGCCCATCCCGGGTATCAGCGGGGAGACCGTCGCCGACGAGGCGCGCGGGAACGGGGTCGACGAAGTGTTCTCCGCGCCCGACGTTGCGACCGCCCACCATCCCGTGGGCGCCTACCTGCGCCGCGGCGACACCGTGCTGACCCTCGGCGCGGGCAACGTGCACGAGACCGGGGCGGCGCTCGCCCGCGACCTGGGGGTGCTCGACCGGCTGCGCAGGGAGCTGGACGACCCCGAGACCGAGTGTCGGCTCTACGAGCCGATGCGCCGCCACACGACCATCAAGGTCGGCGGCCCGGCCCAGTATTGGGTCGAGCCGGCCAGCGTCGAGAGCTTCGCCCGCGCGCTGCGCTATTTCCGCTCCATCGGCGTCCCGGTGCGGGTGGTCGGGCGCGGCTCGAACCTGCTCATCCGCGACGGGGGGATCCCCGGTGCGGTCATCCGGCCGGGAAGGGGGGAGTTCGAGGAGGTCAGGGTCTCCGGCGGGGTCATCACCGCGGGGGTGGGTGCGCGGTTCAAGAAGGTCAGCAACGTGGCGAAGGCGGAGGGGGTCGGCGGTTTCGAGTGGATGGAGGGCATCCCCGGGAACGTCGGCGGCGGCCTGCGGATGAACGCCGGTGCGATGGGCGCCCAGACCTTCGACCAGGTGGTGTCGGTCAGCTACCTCGACGGGCGGGGCGACCTCCACGAGAAGGCGGCCGCCGACTTCGCCGCGCGCTACCGGGACGTCCCGGCGCTGGTCGACAACTACGCCGTCTCGGCGACCTTCCGCGGCGAGATCGCCCCGGCCGAGGAGATCGACGCGAAGCTCCGGGAGTCGATGGACAAACGCAAGGCCAGCCAGCCCGTCGCCGCCAGCGCCGGCTGCATCTTCAAGAACCCGGCGGGCGTCCCCGCCGGGCAGCTGGTCGAGGAGCTGGGGATGAAGGACGCGCGGGTGGGCGAGGCGCGCGTGTCGGAGGTGCACGGGAACTTCATCGTCAACGAGGGCGGCGCGCGCGCCGGGGACGTGCTGGCGCTCATCGAGCAGATCCGGGACAGGGCGCGGGCCGAGCGGGGCATCGAGCTCGAGACGGAGGTGCAGATCATCGGCCAGGAGGAACCTGTTTTCTAGCATGTCTATCGAACACAAAACCATCGCCGTCCTGATGGGCGGCCCCGGCAGCGAGCGCGACGTCTCGCTCGCCTCAGGCGAGAGCGTCGCGCGCGCCCTCGAGGGGCGCGGGGCCCACGTCCTGGAGGTCGATGTGCAGAGCGAGGAGTTCGAGGTCCCCGACGACGTCGACGTCGCCTTCAACGTCATCCACGGGACCTTCGGCGAGGACGGGGCGCTGCAACGCCTGCTCAACTCCCGCCGCCTGCCCTACACCGGCGCCGGCGCGAGCAGCAGCGAGCTCGCCTTCGACAAGGGGTTGAGCAAGAAGCGCTTCATCGAACACGGGGTGCCGACGCCCGCCTTCGAGTTCATCGCCGCCGCCGCCGCCGGCTCGCTCCCGTCGATGCCGGTCCCGCTGGTGATCAAGCCCCCCCGGGAGGGGTCCAGCGTCGGCGTCCACATCGTCCGTGAGGAGGCGGATCTCGCGGCGGCCGTCGAGGACGCCGCCAAGTATGACGAGATCGCGATGGTCGAGGAGTTCATCGACGGGAAGGAGCTGACGGTGGGCGTCCTGGACGGCGAGGCGCTGCCGGTGGTGCACATCCAGCCGCGCTCCGGGTTCTACGACATGAGCAACAAGTACCCCTGGCTCGGCGGCGGTGGGGGCAGCGACTATTTCTGTCCCGCCGACCTCGATGAAGAGGTCACCCGCAGCGTCCAGGCGGCGGCCCTCGAGGCACACCGCTCGCTGGGGGTGGAGGTCTACTCGCGCGTCGATGTCCTGCTCGGGCCGGGCGATGCCCCCTACGTGCTCGAGGTCAACACGATCCCGGGGATGACCGAAACCAGCCTGCTGCCGAAGGCCGCCGCCGCCGCGGGCATCGAGTTCGGCGAGCTCTGCGAGCGCATCGCCGAGCTCTCGATGGCGATCAGAAAACGTTAGGTGGCCCCCGGGCCGACCGCTCCGAGATGGCGAGAAACAGGAAATACAACGGCAAACGCAAACGGGCGAACGCCCGCAGCGGGCGCCAGCGGCTCAACGTGCGGGCGAAGTCGAAGCGCGGTACCAGGGCGAGGCGCGCCGGCGCCGCCGCCAGGGTCGCCAAGGTGGCGGCCGCGGTGGCGCTCGTCGTCCTGCTGGTCGTCGGCGTGCGCCGCGCGATCGACCACCTGTTGTTCGAGAGCCCGAAGTTCAAGCTGTCGGTGATCGACTACGAGACCGACGGGCACCTGCCGCGGGCGAGGGTGCTCGACGCTGCCGGGGTCGAGCGGGGGGGCAACATCTTGCGGATCGACCTCGACGCCGCGCGCGAGCGGATCCTCGAGGGGCTCCCCCAGGTGCGCGGGGTGGAGATCGTCCCCGACCTGCCGGACCGCATCGCGTTCCGGGTCGAGGAGCGCCACCCGGTGGCCTGGCTGGGCGACCCGGAGCGGCCGCGCGAGCCGCAGAAGCGCCGCGGGGGGTGGCTGCTCGACGGCGACGGGGTGGTGGTCGAGTGCGAGCGCCTCGAGCCGCGTTTCGTCGCCCTGCCGGTGGTCTACGCGGCCGACTACGCCGACGCCAAGGCGGGCCGGGCGATCGACAGCAAGGCCGTCCGGGCGGCGATCGAGCTGGTCGGTGAGATCGACGGCGCCTTCGCCAGCTCCCCGGTGGAGCTCGACAGCCTGCGGGTCGAGAACCGCTATTCGCTCATCGGATACCTCAACACCGGCGCCGAGATCACGTTTGGGCTGAAGGAGATAGGGCGCCAGGTCGATGACCTCCAGGTCCTGTTGGCGGAGGCCACGAGGCGGGGGCGGGCGCTGGCGACGGCCAACCTGCTGGTGAAAAAGAACACCCCCGTCCGTTTCGCGAGCCCAGGGGCCGGGCGGCCTGCCCCGCGCGCGCAGCCGGTCGCGCGGCCGGCGCCGGCGAGCGATGCGGATCCCGGACCCCCCGGCGGGCGCCCGAAGGTGCGGCGCTCCGTGCCGCGATCGGCGACCCCCCGGCGCGGCGGCGGCGACCCCGTCGTGCGCTCGATTCTGGGGGTTGACTAAACTGTGAAAGTCGGCGTAATCGCTTGTTGTTCAGATGCCTAAATCCAATATCTACGTCGGCCTCGAGATCGGCACGTCGAAGATCTGCGTCGTGGTCGGCGAGGTTCGCACCGACGGCGCGATCAAGATCCTCGGCGTCGGCCAGGCGCCGTCGCGGGGCGTCCGGAAAGGCGAGATCGTCGACTTCGAGACGGCGCAGACATGTCTCCACGACGCACTCGTCCGCGCCGAGGACCGCAGCGACGTGATGATCAACAACGTCTTCCTGGCCATCACCGGGTCGCACGTCGAGAGCCTGAACAACCGGGGCACCATCCGCATCCCCGAGGACCAGAACGAGATCACCGACGAGGACCTCGAGGAGGTCAAGGAGATCGCCCGCGACGTGGCGATCCCCCAGCAGAACGTGTTCCTGCACAGCATCGTGCGCGACTACTACGTGGACGGGCAGGAGAAGGTCCTGCAGCCGGCGGGGATGTTGGGGAAGGTGCTGGAGGCGGACTACCACATCATCCACGGGATCCGCACCCGGGTCCAGAACACCATCCGCTGCGTGCGGGAGATCCCGCTCGACGTGGAAGACGTCGTCTTCAGCCCGATCGCCTCGGCGCAGGTGGTGCTCACCAAGGAGCACAAGGACCGCGGCGCCCTGCTCCTGGACATCGGCGGGGGGACCACCGACTACGTCCTGTATTCGGGCGGTTCGATCGCACAGTCCGGCAGCATCGGCGTCGGCGGCGACCACATCACCAACGACATCTCGGTGGTGATGAAGATCCCGCTCTCGAAGGCGGAGCGGCTCAAGGTGGAGCACGGCGCGGCGATCGTCCCCGCCGACGGCGAGGCGGAGCCGATCACCGTCGAGGACGACCCCCATTTCGCGGGCCGCGAGATCGACCCCTACCTGCTGAACGAGATCATCAACGCCCGCATGGGGGAGACGTTGACGCATCTCTGCGAGGGGCTGTCCGCGGTCGAGAACCTCGAGAGCCTGGGGGCCGGGGTGTTCCTGACCGGCGGCTGTAGCCGGTTGGCCGGGCTCGACCAGCTGGCCGAGGAGATCTTCGGGCTCCCGGTCTCGCGCGCCAGCGTCGGCAGCATGAGCGGGGCTGCGGCGGCCTTCGAGAACCCCCAGTATTCGACCCCGATGGGACTCATCCGGTACGCCCAGATCCTCGACGCCGAGCGGCCGAAGAAGTCGCCGATGAAACGCCTCGGGAAAAGACTTGGCGGAATCTTCGGCGCGTCTAACCTCCTCTAAGCCCCTTAACCAACAACCATCTCCCAACGAATGCTCGAATATCAGCGCAAGCCCGAGGACGGGGGCTCCGCCCTCGCCCGGGATCAAGTCAAGGTCATCGGGATCGGCGGCGCCGGCTCCAACGTGCTCGACCGCATCGCCCTCGAGGGCATGGACGAGGGTGAGCTCGTCACCCTCAACACCGACGTCAGGGCGCTCAACACCTCGGTCGCCAACCACAAGATCCAGATGGGCAAGAACCTCACCCAGGGCCTGGGTGCGGGCGGCGACCCCGAGCTCGGCATCGAGGCCGCCCGCGAGGCGGCGGAGGAGATCCGCGCCGCGCTCGAGGGGAAGTCGATGGTCTTTATCTGCGCCGGGCTCGGCGGCGGCACCGGCTCGGGGGCCGCACCGGTGGTGGCCAAGCTCGCCCGGCAGGCCGGGGCTTTCGTGGTCGGCTTCGTCACCATGCCCTTCTCGTTCGAGGGGCGGCGCCGCATCAGCCAGGCGGAGACCGCGCTCGCGCAGCTGGAGGGCTGCACGAACGCGTTGGTGACCTTCGACAACGACCGCATGGGCGACCTCGTCCTCCCCAAGGAGGGCATCCAGCAGGCTTTCGCCGCCGCAGACCAGATCATCAGCCAGAGCGTGCAGGCGATCACCAAGCTCGTCGGCCAGCCCGGGCTGGTGCGGATCGGGATGGACGACCTGCTCACCGCGTTGCGCAACGACAGGTCGCGCTGCCTGTTCGGGTTCGGTCAGGCGAAGGGTGAGAACCGGGCGCAGGAGGCGCTGAAGGGGGCCTTGAAGAGCCCGCTGCTCGACAAGGGGCAGATGCTGAACCAGTCCCAGAGCCTCATCGCGCACATCTGTGGCGGGGCGAACATGACGCTCTACGAGGTGGAGCTGTTGATGAACGAGCTGGCCAAGCACGTCAACAGCGATGCACATATCCTCTTTGGCGCCGCAGCCGACAAGAAACAGGGCGAGAAACTGAGCGTGACGATCATCAGCTCCGTCGGCGCCAACGTCCCGGCGGGAGTCCCCGAGATCTCGTTTGCAGAGCCCGCCCCGGCCGCCGAGAGAGCGGCAGCAGCACCGGTCGAAGCTCCGCAACCGGTGCCCGAACCGGAACCGGAACCAGAGCCCGCACCTGCGCCGGAACCTATTCCCCAACCCGAGCCGGAACCCGAGCCTGAGCCTGAGCCTGAGCCGGTACCTGCTCCCGAGCCGGCACCCGCGCCGGAACCGGAACCGGAACCGGAACCCGCGCCGGAACCGGAACCCAAGCCGGCGCCTGATCCGGAGCCAGAGCCTGAGAGGGTTCGGCTGCCGCCGCCGAGGCCTGCCCCGAAGCCGGAGCCGGAACCCGAGCCGACCCTGGAGTTCGAGCCGGTGGCAGCGGAGCCTGCGCCGGAGCCGGTGGCTGTCGCCGAGCCCGAGCCGCTGATCCCCGAAGAACCGGAGGTCCAGGAGGAGCTCATCCCGAAGAAGAAGGTCGGCCGGGGGCGCTTTGACAAGGCCGAGCCGACCATCATCGACGGCGAGGACATGGATGTCCCGAGCTTCCTCCGGAAGAAGAAGTAGACTAGCCTCCCCCGGGGCGGTCGCTGCCGCCGCCGGAGGTGCAATTTCCTTTGCACCTCCCCCGATTCGGTTATCCTCACGCCGACTCCGAACCCCTGCCACCCCGCCATGTCCGACACCGCATCGATCCCTGCCCTGAAGCCTCGCCTCTGTGTGATGATGTTCCTCCAGTTCTTCATCTGGGGGGTTTGGTACGTGCCGCTTTGGAAGTTCATCAGTGCCAATATCACCGACGCGGGGGACTGGGCGCTATTCGGTTTCCTGACGCCAATCGGCCTGGCCTACGCCTCTACCGGGATCGCGGCGATGATCTCGCCCTTTTTCGTGGGCATGATCGCCGACCGTTTCTTCCCGACGCAGATCGTGTTCGGGGTGTTGCACCTTCTCGGTGGCCTGTTTCTCTACCTCGCCGGGGCGTCGACGACCTGGGGTTCCTTCTTCCCGTTCCTGCTGCTGCACCTGATCTGCTATATGCCGACCCTGGCGTTGGCCAATTCCCTGCTCTTCCAGAACTCGAGGTCTCCCGAGCGGGACGCTCCACCGATCCGGACGCTCGGGACGATCGGCTGGATCGCCTCCGGGATCTTGGTGGGCGGCGCCTTCCTGGTGGGGGAGGGGGAGTCGTTCAAATGGCAGATCCCGGAGTTCATGATGGGGCCGAAGGCCGACGAGGCCTGGACGGGGCTCGGCTTTACGGCGTGGCCGTACCATTTCGGGGTGGGCGCCTCCCTGCTCCTCGGGCTCTATGCCTTCAGCCTCCCCCACACGCCCCCGCGCCTGAAGGGCAAGGAGGTTTCGGTGGGGGACGTCCTTGGTCTCAAAGCGCTGAGCCTGATGAAGGACCGCTCCTTCGCGGTGTTCATCGTCTGTTCGCTGCTCATCTGCATCCCGCTCTCGTTCTACTTCCAGTCGACCAACGTCTTCCTCGACGGTGCTGGAGTGAAGAACTCGGAGGGCGTGATGACCCTCGGCCAGGTGTCGGAGATCTTCTTCCTGTTCCTCATCCCGTTTTTCTTCCGGAGGATCGGCGTCAAGAACATGCTCCTGATCGGGATGCTGTTCTGGGTGTTGCGCTACGTGCTGTTCGCCAACGCCGGCCCCGAGGCCCATGCGCTCCTATATATGGGTGTGATCTTCCACGGGATCTGCTACGATTTCTTCTTCTTCACCGGCCAGCTCTACGTCGACAAGCGCGCCCCGGAAGACGTGCGGTCTGCGGCGCAGGGTTTCATCGCCTTCGTCACCCTCGGTGTCGGGATGTTCATCGGTGGCCTGTTGAACGGTTGGTGGACCCTGCAGTGCAAGGACGAGACCGGCGCCATCGACTGGGCGAAGCTGTGGTGGTTCCCGGCCATCATGGCGGCCGTCGTCCTGGTGGCCTTCTATATCCTCTTCAAAGATTCCTCGCGGAGCACCGGCGACGAGTGACGCCGGTCGCGAGGCCGCCGAACCCCTGACTACTGACTTATGACCCCTATCAAAATCCTCGTCGTCGGCTGCGGCCACATGGGCAAGTCCCACGCCAAGGCCTACCATGCGATGGACGGCTTCGAGATCGTCGGCGTGGTGTCGCGTGGCGAGAAGTCGCGCCGCGAGCTGCTCGACATCCTCGGCGCCGAGTACCCGCAGTTCTCGGACTACGACGAGGCGCTCGCCGCCACCTCGCCGGACGCCGTCTCCATCAACACCTACCCCGACACGCACGCCGAGTACACCAAGAAGGCCTTCGGCGCCGGCTGCCACGTGTTCCTCGAGAAGCCGATCGCCGAGACCGTCGAGGAGGCGCAGGAGATCGTCGACGCCGCCAGGGCCGCTGGCCGCAAGCTGGTGATCGGGTACATCCTGAGGGTGCACCCCTCCTGGACGAGGTTCATCGAGGTCGCGCAGACGCTCGGCAAGCCGCTGGTGATGCGGATGAACCTGAACCAGCAGTCGTCCGGCGACAACTGGGAGACCCACAAGGCGCTGATGAACTCGATGTCGCCGATCGTCGACTGCGGCGTGCACTACGTCGATGTCATGTGCCAGATGACCCGCTCCAAGCCGGTGCGGGTCAGCGCCATCGGCGCCAGGCTGAGCGAGGAGCTGAACGAGGGGATGTACAACTACGGCCAGCTACAGGTGGCTTTCGAAGACGGGTCGGTCGGCTGGTACGAGGCCGGGTGGGGCCCGATGATGAGCGAGGTCGCCTTTTTCATCAAAGACGTCGTCGGCCCGAAGGGGAGCGTCAGCATCGCCGGGATGGCGGAGGGTGAGGAGACCGACGAGGTCGATGCCCACACCAAGGCCGAGGCTCTCAGGCTACACCACTCGGAGCTCGGCGCGGACGGCACCTTCGCGAAGAAGGACGAGGTGATCGAGTGTGCCGACGACCCCGGGCACGACGGCCTCTGCCAGCTCGAACAGGAGGTCTTCCTCGACGCCATCCGCAACGACGTCGACCTCTCCGACCACATGGAGGATGCCGTGAACAGCCTGCGCATCGTGCTCGCCGCGGACGAGTCGTTCAAGACGGGCAAGACGGTGGAACTGTGAGTTTTTAAGTGTTAAGTGGTTAAGTTTTAAGTCTCTGGAGGCCCCCCGGACTGGGCAGCGGAGGCGTGTCGTTTGCCCCAGGCTTCTCAACCCTAGCCGATCAACGTGTCGGCCGTCCGCTTAACACTTAAGAACTTAAAACTCTCTTTTTGAAAGCGCTCGTCAAAGCGAAGGCCGAGCCCGGGCTCTGGATGGAGGAGGTCCCGGAGCCGCAGACCGGGATCAACAGCGTGTTGATCAAGGTCGACCGCGCCGGCATCTGCGGCACCGACCTGCACATCTACGAGTGGGACGCCTGGGCCAGGGGGGCGGTGCCGGTGCCGCTGGTGGTGGGTCACGAGTTCGTCGGCGAGGTCGTCGAGCTAGGCTCCAACGTCAGAGACTTCGAGGTCGGCGACGTCGTCAGCGGGGAGGGGCACCTGGTGTGTGGCCACTGCCGGAACTGCATGGCGGGCAGGCGCCACCTTTGTGCGGACACCCACGGGGTCGGGGTCAACAGCCCCGGGGCCTTCGCGGAGTACATCGCGTTGCCGCAGACCAACGTGTGGTACCACGACCAGTCGCTCGACCGCGACGTGATGTCGATCTTCGACCCCTTCGGCAACGCGGCGCATACCGCGCTCTCGTTCCCGGTCCTCGGCGAGGACGTGCTGATCACCGGCGCCGGTCCGATCGGCATCATGGCGGCCGCCATCTGCAAGCACGCGGGGGCGCGGCATGTCGTGGTCACCGACGTCAACGACCACCGGCTTGAGCTCGCCGGGCAGATGGGGGCGACCCGCTGTGTCAACGTCGGGCGCGAGAAGCTGGCCGATGTCCAGGGGGAGCTCGGGATGCAGGAGGGGTTCGATGTGGGGTTGGAGATGTCGGGGAACCCGGCCGCGTTCCGGGACCTCCTCGACAACATGTGCCACGGCGGCAAGATCGCCCTGTTGGGGATCCCGCCCGAGGACATCGCCATCGACTGGAACACCGTCATTTTCAACGGCCTGACGATCAAGGGGATCTACGGTCGGGAGATGTACGAGACCTGGTATCAGATGACGTCGATGTTGCAGAGCGGGCTCGACATCTCGCCGGTGATCACCCACCGCTTCCGCTTCGAGGACTTCGAATCCGGCTTCGAGGCGATGCAGAGCGGGGAGAGCGGCAAGGTGATCCTGAAGTGGTGAGGATGGTGTCGCTGCCCAAGGGTGGAGGGGGGGGAGCCGCCTACGAAAACGCCTCCGGGTCGCGCGGGTAGTCGGCCCTGTTCGGGTGCAGGTCGGCGCGCCCTCCCTTGTAGAACCCGACCCACTCGGCGAGCCGGCGCCCGAGCCGGCGGCA
>JANQMB010000166.1 GCA_028280355.1 Verrucomicrobiales bacterium | reverse complement strand
GCGCCAGACGTTGGCGGCGATCCCCAGCCCCGCGACCAGGGTTCCCAGGACGACCGCCCAGGGGCGCCCGGAGCTCGCCGTGCGCCCGATGTTGGCGCGCAATTCGGCGTCGGAGAACACCCAGCATAGCAGGCCGGCGGCGACGCCGAGCTGGAGGAGGGCGAGCCAGGGGTGGGGCCTTTTTGCTGATTTGAGTTGGGTCACAGAATAGTTTACATTCCTTAACCAATGAGACATCGACCCACAACGGACTTTTTCGCGGCGGCGCTGGTCGCAGGTATCGGCTTCGGTCTGGGCGCCTGCAACACCACGGAGCAAGAGGAGGCCGAGACCGGGGCGGCCTCGATCGCCGAGCGCGAGTTTCGCACCGACGGGATGCAGGAGCATCTCTCGTCTGCCCGTGCGGCGAAGGGGCGCCTTTTCATGGCCCAGAACAAGCTGCGGCCGGAGGTCGTTTCGCGGCCGAGCGGGCTACAGTACATCGTGCTCGAGGAGGGGGACGGCGATACGCCGACCCTGGACGACAAGGTCGTCACCCACTACCGGGTGAGTTCGGTGGACGGCAGGCAGATCGACGACTCCTCAGACTACGGCGGGCCGCAGGAGTTCCGTGTCGACAAGGTGATCGCCGGCTGGCGGGAGGCCTTGCAGGAGATGAAGGTGGGCGCGCGGTGGAAGCTGTTTGTGCCGGCGGAGTTGGCCTATGGCGAGCGCGGCCTGGCGCAGATCCCCGGGGGGGAGACCCTGGTCTACGACCTCGAGCTCCTCGGCGTGATCCGGGGCGAGCCCGACCTCGCAGCCGCCGGGGCGGAGGAGGTGCCGGCGCCGCCCGCCGACCTCGACCTCGGCGATCCCGGCCGGGCAGAGGAGGGGGAGGCGACCGCCGGGGCGGGGGAGTTTTCGGACCTCGGGCAGGGGGAGCCGGGCAGCGCCCCGCGGCGGGGCGATCTTTCGCTCGATAACCTCGACCTGCTCGACTAGGATGCGAGGATGCGCCTCCACCATCTGTTAGCGATCGCGCTCGTCGGCGCTGGCGGTCTCCCGCTGTCCGCGGGCACCGGTTTCCCCGACCCGTTGGCCAAGGCGGCGCTGCTCGATGTCGAGGAGCCCGCCCCCTGGGAAGCCTGGGCGTTCGGGGTCGATGTCGGCGCCGGTTGGCGGGTGACGGACAACACGCACCTGGACTACGTGGTGGTGCCGACAGTGTTCAGCATCCGGACGCCGGCTCACTGGGTGTGGGATTTCGCCGGGGGGACGCTGGTGACGCGCGCCCGCCTCAACCTGTTGGCCGAGGGTTTCGCGGAGGGGCCGGAGAGCTACTACTTCGGTTGGAGTGGCAGCCCGAGTATCGAATACTGGTTCCCTGGCGAACGCACCGCGATCCAGTTCTCGATCGGCGGCGGGTCCGGCTGGCTCGACAGCCAGGGCGTCCCCGGGGGCCAGGGGAGGGACTACACCTACAACTGGTTCATGCACGGTGCTCTGAGGCAGCGCATCGGCGAACGGATGGATCTGTCGATCGGGGTGTTCTTCCAGCATCTTTCGAACCGCGGTGCCACCGACCCCAACCCGGGTCTCGACACTCTGGGGCCGATGGTCGGGCTGTCGTGGGATTTCTAGTGAGGTCTCGGCGCATCGCCTGGCATCAGGCGATGCAGGTTCTGATGGCGACGATCACCAACAGGCCGGCGAAGACCATATTGGCGGGGCGCTGGTAGCGCAGGAAGGAACGGCGGACAGGGGGTATCTGGAGGATGTGGGCGAACAGGGCCCAGAACGCCGCGCCCTGGCCGACGATGATCGCACCGTAGATCCACCGGTCGGCAGGGGGGGAGTCAGGGGCGAGGAATTGGGCGAGCATCGCCGACAGGAAGATCACCACTTTCGGGTTGAGGAGGTTGGTGAGCAGACCCTGCGTGAAGGCGGCGCGATCGCCGAGGCGGGGCGATTTCCCCCCGCGCCCGTCGCCCGCCCCGGAAAGTGTCCGCCAGAGGGTGATGGCGACGTATACGAGGTAGGCGGCGCCCGCGTAGCGGAGGATCGCCCCGGTCGCGCTCTCGGCGGCGAACAGGAAGGCCAGCCCGGCGAGGGCCAGCGAGGTGTGCACGGTGAGGCCGACGGTGATCCCGGCGACCGAGAGGAGCGCCGTGCGGCGGCCGTGGTTGAGGGCGTTCTTGAGGACGAGCAAGAAGTCCGGGCCGGGCGAGAACTGCCCGACGAGCATCACGAACGCGAAGAGGAGGTACTGGCTCAGGGGACTCTAGGGTTGGGGAGCGAGGGCGTCGGCGGCGAGCGCGAGCGCCCCCGCGACCCCCGCCCTGGAGCCGAGGCCTGGGGGGACGATCAGCTCTTCCGCGGGCGGGTGGTCGAGGTAGCCGGAGAGGCGCTGGACGAAGCGGTCCCTTATCATCGGGAAGAGCTGCGCCTGCGCCATGACCCCACCGCCGAGAATGAGGCGGCGGGTTGCCAGCGTCAGGTAGAGGTTGACCAGCGCGTCGGCGAGATAGGTCGCCTCGAGCTCCCAGGCGGGGTGGTCGGGTGGGAAGCCGCTCGGGTCGTCGTTCCAGCGCCGCTCGATCGCCGTGCCGCTGGCGAGGCCCTCGAGGCAATCGTCGTGGAACGGGCAACAGCCACCGAAGGGGTCGCGGTTCTCGTCGCGCGGCAGCCGCATGTGTCCGATCTCCGGGTGCCCGGCACCGTGGACGAGCCGGCCGCCGGAGACGACCCCCCCGCCGATGCCGGTGCCGACGGTGAGGTAGACGAAGTCGTCCAGACCCCTCGCGGCACCCCAGCGCCGTTCGCCCCAGGCGGCGGCGTTCACGTCGGTGTCGAACGCCAGCGGCAGGTCGCCGAGCCCGGCGCGCAGCGGGCCGACCAGATCGGTGTTCGACCAGCCCGCCTTGGGCGTGCTGAGGATGTGGCCGAAGGTCGGCGACCCCGGGTCGATGTCGGCCGGGCCGAAGGTGCCGATCCCGACCGCGGCGATTGGGTCGCCCCGGCGGGAGCCGAAGAACCCGAGCGCCGCGCGGATCGTGTCGGCGGGGGTGGTGGTCGGGAAACCGGTCTCCTCGAGATCGCC
>JANQMB010000149.1 GCA_028280355.1 Verrucomicrobiales bacterium | reverse complement strand
GGCCGCCGGGGGGGCGCCGTCCCTGGTCGTGCCGGTCGTCCTGCCCGCCCCGCAGATCCTCAGCCTGGGGTCGTTCGACGGTTTCGATGCGGTGGTGCTGGCCGACGTGGCGCGCCTCCCGGGCGCGACCGCCGACCGGCTCGCGGCCTGGGTCGAGCGCGGTGGCGGCCTCTTGATCACCCCGGGGCGGAGGGCGGAGCCGGAGTTCTACAACGGCTGGACCGGCGGCCCCGGGAGGCCGGTCGCACCCGCCGCCCTCGGGTCCCCGGTCAGCGTGGCGCCGGACGCGTCCCCGCCGGTCGCCCCCTCGCCCGGGACCTTCGACCACCGCGCCCTGCGCAAGGCCGGGGACGCGGAGAGGGGCGACTTGCCCTCCGTTAGACTAACAAATTATTGGAGCTTACGGATCCCCGGGTCCGACAAGGGCGCCTCGGCCGCGGCGAAGCTGAACACCGGCGAACCCTTCCTCGCAACGCGCAGGCTCGGGGCCGGGGTGGTGTTCATGAGCTGCTGCCCCTTCGACAACACCGCCAGCAACCTGGCCACCCGCAACTCCTTCCTACCCCTCGTCCACGAGA
This sequence comes from Verrucomicrobiales bacterium, assembly GCA_028280355.1. GTDB lineage: Bacteria > Verrucomicrobiota > Verrucomicrobiia > Verrucomicrobiales > DEV007 > JANQMB01. The sequence continues at coordinate 13,491 of JANQMB010000149.1, read as the reverse complement.
TCGTCTACCACCTCGCCGACCCGGAGGGCGGCAGCCTCGACGTGCCCCCCGGGGCTTCCATCTCCCTCCACCTCGCGGCCGAGGCCGCACCGCCCGAAGGGGGGGGAGGCGGCGGCCCGGCGGCCCGCTACGGCGTCCTCGACCCGAGGGGCGAGACGCGGGCGGCCGAGCTGTTCCAGCGAGACCGCGGCCTGTTGGCCGAAGTGCCGGGCGACCCGATGGCCGGGCTCTACGAGATGGAGGTGCCGGCGGCCGCCCGCGCCAGGTTCGCCGGGCTGTTGACCCCGGCCGGCACCGTGCCCTTCACCGTCGGCAGGCCGGCCGAGGAGGCCAGCCTGGCGCCGCTGACCTCCGCCCAGCTGGGTTTCGTCGGCGGCTACTTCGACCTGCTGCAGCCGCGGGACCCGGCCGACGTGCTGACCATCCTGGCCGGGAAGTCCTTCGGGGAGGAGCTGTGGAGGTACCTCGCGGTCGGGGCCCTGCTGCTGCTGCTCGGGGAGGCGGCGCTGGCGCGCTGGATCGCGCGTTCCCGCAAGACGGGGTCCAACGAGGCGGTGGAGTTCGAATCGCGCAGAGGCCCGGGCAAACGCTTCCTGAAACAGTTGGCCAAGATGAGAGAGGAGGCGGCGTAGCGAACCGGTATGGACGCTGGAGAAACCCGCGGCGACCTGCTCGACCCGAACACCCCGGCCGCCCTGTTGGCCGCCGGGCTGGCGGTCGCGGCGCTGGCCTGGGTGGCCTCCCACGGGCCCCACGGCCGCGTCCGGCGCCCGCCCGCACGCCTGGCCTACTTCGCGGCCCGCTGCGCGCTCGGCGCGCTCTGCCTGTGGCTCGCCTGGCAACTGCTCGGACGTCTCGTCCACCTGGCGACCCCCTGGACGCTGGCGGCGACGGCCTGGACGGGGGCGGTGTGCATCGAGCTGACCGCGGAGATCTACCGCCACGAGCGGACGGTGGTCAGCAGGCGCCGCGGCCGGGCGATGCAGGCGCTGCGCGCCGCGGCGATCATCGGCCTGATGGTGATCCTGCTACAGCCGGTCTGGGCGCGCGAGCTCGAACGGCAGATGCAGCGCGAGGTCGTCATCCTGGTCGACGACTCGGCTTCGATGAGGCTCGCCGACCGGCAGCTGGACGTCTCCGAGCGGCTCGAGGTCGCCGCCCTCTTCGGCGTCGCCGCCGCCGCGCGGGAGAACACCCTGGCGGACGTCGAGCGATCGCTCGCCCTGCTCGACAAGAAGCTCGGCGTCGAGGTCGCCGCCCTCCAGGCACCACAAGGCGTGAGCAAGACGGCGGCCGACGCGCTGATCGCCAAACGCGCACCGCCCCTGAAGGCCTTCCTCGAGCGCTCGGCCCGCCGCGCCGACACCCTCGCCAAGATCGTCGCCGCCCAACGGCGCGCCTTCGCCTCGCTGAGCCGCGAGACGGCGGGTCTGCTAGAGGACTATGACCGGCGCATCCGCGAGAATATCGCCGTCGACCTCGGGCGGGCCGCGGCCGGTGTCGGAAAGGGGGACTACGACGGCGCCCGGACGCTGCTCCATGGGGTCAGCCGCCAGATCCGCTTCGTCCTCGACCGCCTGCCGCGGGCGGCGGCCGAGACCGACCGCCTCTACTACGAAGGCCTGCCCGAGACGGCGCGGGGGGAGATCGATGCCGCCGCAGGGCGCACCCGGGCGGCGGTCGCCCGCGAGGTCCTCAGGCGGGCCGATGCCGAAGGCGCCACCATCGTCGAGCAACTGCGGGAGGACTACCAGGTCCGCTTCCTGCGTTTCGCCGACGGCAGCGGGGAGATGGACGGCGAGAGCTGGCTGAGCACCGGTAGCGCGGGCACGGCCGCCGAGGTGTTCCGGCGGGCGCGGGAGCAGGAGGCGCTCGAGGCGCTGGCCGAGGCCGGGGACACCCCGGACGCCGCCCCCGGGGGAGGGGCCAGCGCGCCAGGGGCGGAGGAGCCGGACCTCGAGTCCGTGCGCCGCACCGACTTCTCCGCCGCGCTCGAGACGGTGCTTGAGAAAGTCCCCACCCACGACCTGGCGGGGGTGCTGGTGCTCAGCGACGGGCGCCACAACGGCGACCGCCCGGCCGAGGAGGCGGCGCGGCGGTTGGGGCTCGGGGAGATCCCGATCTGCTCGGTGGTCATCGGCAGCAAGATCGGCCCCAGGGACGCCGCGGTGCTCGCCGTCCGGGTGCCCGAGTCGATCTTCCAGGACGACCGCGCCATCATCCAGGCCGACCTCAAGCTCGACGGCCTGCGCGGCGAGACTGCGACGGTCACGCTGCTCGAGTCCGGGCGCCCGATCGCTAGCGAAACCGTGGAGGTACCCGACCAGTCGTTCCGGACCACCGTCCGCTTCGCCCACACCCCGAGGGAGGTGGGGATCTTCGAGTACGAGGTCACCGTCGGCGCGTTCGCCGGCGAGGCCTTCGCCGACAACAACCGCTGGGAGTTCCAGGTCGCTGTCACCGACGACCGCACCAACGTGCTGCTGGTCGACAGCTACCCGCGCTGGGAGTTCCGCTACCTGCGCAACCTGTTCTACGCGCGCGACAAATCCGTGCACCTCCAACACGTGTTGCTGGCGCCGGACCGCATCGCCGGGGACCCCCCGCCGCCGCTCGTCCCCGCCTCGGCCGGCAGGCGTTTCGGCGACGCCGAAGCCACCGCGCTACCGGCGGACCGGGAGGAGTGGCTGAAGTTCGACGCCATCATCCTCGGCGACATCCCCCCCTCAGCCCTCGACGAGGGGGACTGGGAGGCGGTCCGCCACAGCGTCGCCGAGCGGGGGACCCTGCTGGTGACCATCGCCGGGCCACGCTTCATGCCGCACGCCTTCAGGGCACCCGAGTTCCTCGAGATGCTGCCCGCCACGATCGCCGCCGGGGACGGCACGAGGTACACATCGCCGGAGGCCGCCTACCGCCTGCGGCTGGGCGCCGACGGCCGCGCCAGCCTGATCATGCAGCAGTCGCTGGACCCCAGCATCAACGCCATGGTCTGGGGTGGCCTCCCGCCGCTGCACTGGAGACACCCGGTGGACTCCGTCAAACCCGGCGCCAGCGTGCTGGCCTGGGCCGAGCCGGTCGCCGGCGCCCTCAGCCCCCCGCCCCCCGACGCGGGGCGCGACCGCGAGCGGGACAACGCGCTCATCGTCGCACAGCGCTACGCCCTCGGGCGCTCCCTGCTCATCAACTTCGACCAGACCTGGCGCCTGCGGTACGGGGTCGGCGATATCTACCACCACAAGTTCTGGGGCCAGATCCTGCGCTGGGGGACCGGCGAGAACCTGCGCGCGGGGACAGAGTTCGTCCGCCTCGGGACGGACCGGTTGAGCTACCCGCCACGCGGTGCGGTGAAGGCGCTGGCGAAGGTGTTGGACGAGGGACACCGGCCGGTCGACGGCGGTTCGGCGTCGGTGGCGATCTACGACCGCGACACCCTGCTGCTCCGCAAACAGCTGGCCTACCGCGAGGGCTCGAACGGGATATACGAGGGCACGGTGGAGGCGCCGGAGGAACCGGGCCGCTACCGGATCGTGCTCGAGGGGGCCGAGGCCTCGCGCATCCTGGCGGCCCAGAACGTCACCTCGGTGGAGACCGAGTTCGTCGTCAACGCCGACAAGAACGCCGTCGAGCTCGCCGAGCTCACCGCCGCGCCGGGCTTCCTCGGGCAGCTCGCGGCGCTCTCCGGCGGCGCCGTCGCCGACCCCGACAACGCCCGCTCGCTGCTGCCGTTCTTCCGCGACCCCGGCCGGGTGGTGCGGGAGCGCCGGGAGACGAGCCTCTGGGACAACTTCGCACTTCTCCTGCCCCTCTTCGCCCTGCTCGGCCTCGAGTGGTGGACCCGCCGCGGGGGGGGGCTCGCATGACGGACGACAGGAAACACGCCCCCCGCCCGGCGGCGCCATGGCCGCTCGACAAGCCCGCCGGTCAACCCCAAGTTTCCCCCTGGCGATGCCGATAGCCGCAACAGCGAAACTGCGCGATGGCGCCGGGGGCGACCCCTTCGCCCGGCTCCCCCGCCCCATCGTCGCCAAGCTCGAGGCCCTCGTCCGCCGCGTCCGCGGGGTCGCCCTCCTCAAGGGCCTGTTCGCCGTCCTCGCCACCGCCTCCGGCGCCGCCGTGGCGATCATGCTGATCGACGCCAGCTTCACGATCCTCGACGACCGTCTCCGCTCGGCGCTGAGCGCCGTCGCCCTGGCCGCCGTCCTCGCCACCGCATACCGCCAGATATGGCGCCCGCTGCGGCGCCGCATCGGGCTGGCGGAGATCGCCCGGGCGGTCGAGGGGCGGCACCCCGAGCTCGAGGAGCGCATCAGTACTGCCGTCGAGTTGCTAGCGAGCGACGACCCGGAGGAGCTGCGCGGCTCGGAACAGCTGATCTCCGAGGTCGTCAAGGCGGCCTCGCTCGACGTCAAGGGCGTCCACCCCGAACGGGAGTTCTCCGGCCGCCGGGCCAGGGAGCCGATGCTCGCTGCCGCCGCCGCCGTGGTGCTCATCGCCGCCGCCGCCCTGGCCTGGCCCGGCGCCACGGGGAAACTGCTCACCCGCGCCTTCGCCCCCTTCATCCAGACCGGCAACGCCTACTCTGACAGGCTCGACGTCCAGCCCGGCGACGTCGCCGTCGCCGAGGGCGGCACCCTGACTGTGGAGGTCGAGCTGGGGGGCGACGGCGGGCGGGCCGAGTTCCGGCGCCGCACCGGCGGCGGCCCGGACGCCGTCGAGCGCATGACCTACATCGAACCGGTCTCGGGCGACGAGGTGCCGAAGTTCAGCCTCACCATCCCCGCGGTCAGCGAGAGTTTCGCCTATCGCATCCGCAGCGGCCGCGCCCTCAGCCGCTACTACCAGGTCGAGGTCGTCCCGCGGCCGCGCGTCCTCGAATATCACGTCCGCTACCAGTTCCCCGCCTACACGCGGGCCGAGCCGCTGACCGAGGTCTCCCCCGGGGGTGAGATCGCTGCCGTGGTCGGCACGACAGTCCGTCTCGGGGCGAAGCTCGACCGCCCGGTGAAGAACGCCACCCTCTACGTCGACGGCGCACCGATCTGGGCGAACGAGCAATCGCAGCTCGACGGCAAGCCCCTCTACACCTGGGAGTTCCCGATCGCGGCCGGGCTCGACGGCACCTGGCAGGTGCAACTGGAGGACGCCGCCGGGATCGAAGGCAGGCCGGGCGAGTTCGCCGTCCGCGCCGTCGCCGACCGCCCCCCCACCGTGCGCATCTCCAGCCCGTCGACCGCGGAGCTGACGGTCAAGCCGACCGAGGTCGTGCCGATCGCCTTCGCCGCCTCGGAGGACTACGGGTTCACCGAATGCCAGCTGCTGGTGACGGCGCCCGACCGGGAGCTGCCGCCGATCGGGATCGCGCCGCCGGCCCCCGCCGGGGACGAGCCGGGGTTCTGGACCGGGCAGGACGTGCTCGACCTGCGCGACCTGGACCTGCGCGGCGCGCGCGCGATCGAGGTGCGGGTGCGGGTGGCCGACTCGCTGCCCGGGGCGGCGGGCGGGCCGGGCGAGGCGACCAGCGAACCGGTGACCCTCGTCCTCGACCGCGGCGCGAAGTCCCTGCTCGAACAGACCCTCGCCGGCCAGCAGGCCGAGGTCCAGGGCGCCCTCTGGGAGGCGATGGAGAAGCTGCTCGCCGCCAGGGACCTCGCCGAGGACAAACCGGGGGCGCTGTTGGGGGACGGGCCGATCGGATCCGAAATTTTGTTAGAAATCCAGGAGGCCGGAAACCTCACCGGGGAGGCCGAAGCGAAGGTCCGCCAGACGGCGGAGGCGGTCGCGGCCACCCTCTTCGCCGACCTGGCCGCACCGCTCGCCGCGCTGGCCTCCGGGCACATCGAACCGGCGCGAGCCGCGGCGGAGACGATACCGCTCACCGACCGCGCCGTCGGCAGGGTGTTCCAGGCGCGCACCATGGTGCGCGAGCTGGAGGAGAGCATCGCCGAGCTGCAGACCGTGCTCCGGGAGCTGAAGCGGCAGGCGGAGCGCGCCCGCATGACCGCCGAGCTGGGGAACATCGAGGACCACAAGCGGCAGCTGGCCGACCTCATGGGGCGCCTGACCGACGGGGACCTGCGCGACAACTTGCAGGAGCAGATCGACGAGCTCGACGAGATGGCCGGCGACCTCATGCGGCGCAGCGCGGAATCGCTCGCCGACCAGTTCGAGGACGCCGGCGACATCGCCGCCGAGCTCGCCGAGCGCGCCGCCGAGCTGGGCGAGGACCAGAACAAGCTCGCCGAACTGCTGGCCCAGGTCGACGACCCCGAGAGGCGCAGCGAGCTCGTCGACGACCTCATCCAGTGGCTCGAGTCCGAGCAGCGCGCGATCGCCCGCGACTGCGCGGCCCTGCGCGACCACGTCGGCCCCGAGCCCGATCTCGACCGGGGGCTCGACAGCGCCTCGAAACGCGGTGCGGGCGCCGCCGACCTGCTGACGCAAAACTTGCTCGCCGAGGCTGCCGACGTGGCGCGGGACAACGCCACCGCCCTCGCCGGCATGCGCTCGACCACCCCGAAAGTCCCCGCCGAGCTGCAGCACCTCGCCGGCTGGCAGCGCAGCATCGCCCAGCAGATCGCCGCGTTGGGGGCGGGCAACCTCGACGACGCGCTAGCCGAGATGCAGGAAGAGCTCGCCGAACAGGCCGCCGAACTCGCCGAACAAGCCGAGCAGTTCGGACAGGACGCCAGGGAGCTCGCCGATGCCGAGGCGGCGCAGCGGGCGACGCAGGCCGCGGAGCAGATCGCCGGGGCGGCGCAGGCCGCCGCGCAGGCCAACTCCCAGCTCGGGGGCCAGAGCGGCGGCTCGTTCCAGTTCGCCGAGAACCCGGGCAACTTCGCCCCCGGGGAGAACACCCCCCCCGGCCCCCCACCACCCACCCAGGCCGGCGGGGGTAACGCCAGCGACACGATGTTGTTCGGCGAGAACACCCGCTTCCAGCGCTTCGAACCCCCGCCCGATGTCAGCAACCTCGACGGCACCGCCGGCACCCCTTTCGAGATCGGCGAGGTCGCCCTCGACCACGTCCCCCCCGCCCTGCGCAACACCGAACGCCCGCAGGGCGGCGATCTCCCGCCCGGCTACCTACCGCCGATCGCCGACACGGGAAGCGGGGGCGGAGGAGGACAAACCTCGGGGCGGTCTTCCGGGGCCGGCGGCGCCTCCGGCTCCGGCGCCGCGGCGGGCGCCGGGCTGGGGTCTGCGGCGGGCTCCCTGGCGGGCGCCTCCGATAGCCTCTCGTCACAGGCCAACACCCCGATGGCGCAGCACCAGCCGGAGCCGATCACCCCGGAGACCGCACAACAGCGCATGGAGGAGTTGGCCGCACAGATCGCCGAGCAGGAGACCCCGCGTGCGGACGCCCCCTCCGACCCCGCCTGGGCGCGGGTCGGAGGGCAGGTCAAGTCGGGCGTGGCCACCGGCTCCCGCGGCCAGCCACCCGCCGAATACCGCGACCTGGTGAAAGAGTACTTCGAAGAGATCGCCCGCCGCTCCAACGCGCCGGCGGCCGAGCAGCCATGAGGATCCGCTACCCCATCGCCCTCTCGGCCGCTGTCGCACTGGCCTTCGCAACGGCGGCGAGCGGCCAGCTCGTCGATACCGTGTTCGCGGATTACCAGGCGGAGGTGGACGGCGCCGTCGAGCGGGGGCTCGCCTACCTCGCCTCGATCCAGGCTGAGGACGGCAGCTTCGGCAAGAGCTACGGCAAGTCCTCCGGGGTGGTCGCCCTGGTCGGCATGGCGTTCCTCTCCAAGGGCCACCTGCCCGGCACCGGGGTCTACGGCACCAACGTCAACCGCTGCATCGACTACGTCCTCGGCCAAGCACAACCCAACGGCCTCCTCACCCGCGGCCGCGGCAACGAGACGATGTACGCCCACAACATCGCCACCCTGTTCCTCACGGAGGTGTCCGGAATGCTCGACCCCGGCAGGCAACGGGATGTCGACGAGGCCTCCTCCAGGGCGCTGCGCCTCATCCTCGACGCGCAGGCCGTCCCCAAGAGCGCCAGGAACCGCGGTGGCTGGCGCTACCGGCCAGACTCCACCGACAGCGACGTGTCCTGTTCGGGCTGGGCGCTGATGGCCCTCAAATCCGCCCGCCTCAACGGCGCCCGCGTCCCCGACGAGGCGATCGACGCCGCCGTCGCCTACCTGCTCCGCCACTACGACGCCGGCAAGGGCGGCTTCGGATACACCAGCCCGCAGGCGAAGAACACGCTCGCCGGCTGCGGCCTGCTCTGTCTCGAACTCACCGGTTACCACGGCGACCCGCGCACCTACAAGACGGGTGACTACATCCTCGAGACGATGACCGGGGTCGCCGCCGCCTCGCACCAGTATTACGGCAACTACTACAACGCCCAGGCCACCTTCCAGCTCGGCGGCAAATACTGGGAGACCTACGCCGGCTGGATGTACCCCCACTACCTCCCCCTGCAGCGCGCCGACGGCGCCTGGCCGGGCCGCAAGTACGGGGACGCCTACACCACCGCCATGGTCCTCCTCTCCATGACCGTCCCCTACCGCCAGCTCCCCATCTACCAACGCGACGAGACGGTCGACGAGGAGTAGGCTGAACGAATAGGGATCCTCCGATGTCCCAAAGGGGACATGGGTATCCGATCCATCTGTGCGGCGTCTGTCCTCTCGATCTTGCTGCCCCCAACTGCCGGGGCGGACTTTCTCCCGCCCGGCCACTCCCCCGAGACCCATCGCCCCACCTGGGAGAACCCGCCCTTCTCCCGAGAGCTGCTAAGGCAAACTGAGGGGACTGCCGCCGAGGCGAGGGAGGGCACGGGCTGGCACCTGACCGCCCTCGACTTCTTCGACGGTGAGTACACCATCGGCGTCACGACCAAGAAGAACGAGTTCCTGACCCTCAAGGTCGGGGTCGCCACCCCAGATGGGATCTGGGTGAGCAGGGTGGAGAGCAACGGGATCCTCCGCGACGCCGTCGTCTACATCACGGACGGGAGACGGACCGAGAGGATCCGGTACCGCCCGTCACACCGACTCCCAGCGATCCCGTAAAGCCACCCGGATCGCTCGCAAGCGAGCTTCCTACAAAGGGTCGCCCCGGCCTTACTTCCGCCGCTGTTTGAAGAGCCAGCCCAAGACCTCCGGGTCGCGGTAGGTGGCCGTCCAGGAGTTGTGGCCGACGCCGGGGTATTCGGTGTACTTCGGGTCGCCGCCCGCCTCCTTGATGGCGGCGATCATATCCCGCGAGCGCTTCGGTTTGACGACCCCGTCCTCGCTGCCGTGGAAACACCAGATGGGCAAGTCCTTCAGCTTGGCGGCCTCTGCGGTGTCGCCGCCGCCACAGACCGGGATCGCCGCGGCGAAGTAGTCCGGCATCCTCTGGACGATGTCCCAGGTACCGAAGCCCCCCATGGAGAGACCGGAAACATAGACCCTGTCCGGGTCGACCGGCAGCTCGGCGGCCAGCTCCTTGAGCAAGCCGATGGAGAGCCTCATCGGCGCCGAGGGCTCCTTCGGCATGGTGTGTGAGAGATCCCCCCACGGGGTGTCCACCCACTGTTGCCCGTTGGGACACTGGGGGGCGACGACGATGAGCGGCACCCCCTTGGAGCCGGCGATCCTCATGATGTCCGCCGTCCCGTGGAACAGCTGGCGCTGGTTGTCATCGCCGCGCTCGCCGGCGCCGTGGAAGAAGATCAGCAGGGGGAGTTTCTCCTCGTCCTCCGCCTCCTCCGGGACGTGGATCCGATAGAGCAGCGACTCGTCCCCCGACCGGTAGGTCTTGGCGACATAGGTCTCGTCGGCTTGGAGCGGGAGTGCGGTCACGCTCAGGAGGGGGAGCAAAAGGGCGAACGGTTGGGCTTTCATCACCATCCACCGGTATCGCCAGTTCGCCGCGGTGCAAGCCCTCAAAACCGGGGCGCGAGCTACAACTTCACCGTCTCGTCCGCATAGCTCCCGGGGGGCAGGGTGACGGCGTCGGGCGCTGCGTTTTCCAGCCGCACCTGGCCGCCGAACACCGTCCCGGCCTCGAAGGCCACCGGCCCGGAAACCTCCAGGCGGTCGCAGCCGAGCAGCGAGGGCACCCCGCCGGCGAGCGCCGCCTCGAGCTGGTCCGCCCGTTTGTAGTGCCCCTTGTCCAGGACGACCACCGGCGGCCGGCCGGCGCGCGCCGGGTCCAGTTCGAGCCGCGAGTCGGAGGTCACCACATAGGCGTCCGACCGGAGCGCCAGCAGGTCGTCGCAAGTCTTCACCGGCGCGAAGCGCGAGCGCGGCACCTCCACCGCCCCGGCACCCGGGAAACACTCGATCGCCGCCCCCATCGCGGTCTCCAGCTGCACCACCGGCTCGGAGCCCGGGTCGCGGGGGTCGACGGTCTTGCGGTTGGCGATCACCGGCAGCGGCAGGACGCCGTCGCACTCGGCGAGCCTCGCCTTGAGCGCGTCGAGGCGCACCCACAGGTTGTTGGTGTTGAAGAAGCGGTGCCGGGTGATGTCCTGGAAGGACCCCGCGTCGCCCTCCGGGCACTGCGCCGATTCACGCAGGAGCAGGCCGCCGCCGGCCGCCGCGCGCGCCAGGTGCCCGCCCTTGCGGTCCGCCTCCGTCCGCGCCGTGACCTCCATCAGGAACGGCGCACCGGACCCGGCGAAGTGGGCGAGCAGGCGCGGGTCGAGCGTCGCCCCGAGGTTGTCGGAGTTCGACACGAAGGCGTAGGTCACCCCCTCGTCGAGCAGGCGGTCTAACCAACCGCTGCCGACCATGGCGGGGTAGAGGTCGCCGTGGCCGGGCGGGCACCACTCGAGGTCCGGGTCGGCAGGGAAGGAGGCCGCGCCGAGGGTCGCGGCGGAGATCTTCGGGACCCGGTTCTGCAGCAGCTCCAGCTCCCCCCTCCCCCCCAGCTCCGGGTATCTCTCCAGGAAGGCCAGGGTGTCGTCGCTGGTCGAGAAACTGTTCATCAGCAGGAAGCGGAGGCGGCCGGCGGAGGACTCCCGCATCGCCAGCACCTGGCGGGCGATCAGGTCGAGGAAGGTGAGGCCGTCGCGCACCTCGAGCAGCGACTTCGCACGGTCCAGGCCCATGCCGGTCCCGAGGCCGCCGTTGAGCTTGATCACCACCGCCCGCGCCATCAGGTCGGCACAAGACGCGGGGTCGGGCTCGTCCAGCCCAGCGTATCCCGGTATCCCGTCGGCGGGTTCGATGGCGGACTCCGGGATCGCCGCGTCGCCGCCGCCCTTCAGGAAACCGTACGCCCGCTCGAACGCTGCCACCGCCGCGCCGGAGAGGCCGGCGGCGCGCATCTTCTCGACCGGGTCGGGGAACTCGTCGCTCATCCCGCCACCCTAGGTGACCCCCATCGCGCCGCAACCTAACAACTCCCCGACCGGGACGTTCCCCCTCTGGAGCCTCACGCCGGACCGATGCCCACACCCGCCCACACCCGCCGCAGGCGCCCCAGGCAGGCCGCGGACTTCGAAACCCTAGACGTCTCGCCCCTCATCGACGTCAGCTTCCTGCTGCTGATCTTCTTCCTGGTCACCGCCACCATCAGCAAGAGCGAGTTCGATCTGAAGACGACCTTCCCGGGCAAGGAGGAGCGACCAGAGCCCCCGCCAGTCGAGATCTTCACGGTCGAGGTCGGCGCCCGCGCCGACGGCGCGGTCGAGTTCGAGGGCCGGACGGTCGCCACCGACCCCGGGGACCGCCAGCTCGCGGCGCTCGTCGCCGGGCTCGAGGTCGCCCGCGGGCTCGCCGACGCCAGCGGCCAACCGGTGCTGGCGAGGATCGACGCCGAGGACGAGGTCAGCCACCAGCGCTTCACCGACCTGATCAACGCCCTCGCCGCAGCCGGGATCGAGAACGTCGCGATCGCCGGCGCCAGGTGACCCCGGGCGCGCGCGGCAGGACGGCTTCACGCAAATTGAACCGGGCAGGGACGTCGGGTGTGGGCGGCAAGATGCCGCCCCTCCTGAGGGCATCGTGTCCATCGGAGGGGCGGCATCTTGCCGCCCACCGGACCACGGTACCGTCACCCCCCCAGGGGCTCTATCGATCGGTGTGGATCCCTGACGCCGGATCGGATCCACCCAAACGTAGCCGGCGCGGTCTGCACCGTTGGGCGGACACTCCCTAGGCCATCTTGCCCGCGATGTACCCCGGTAGCTCGGCGATCTTCACCCGCTCCTGCGCCATCGAGTCGCGATCGCGGACGGTCACCGTGCCCTCCAGCTCGGGGCCGTTCTCGCCGACCGTGTCGAAATCGATCGTCGCGCAGAACGGCGTGCCGATCTCGTCCTGGCGGCGGTAGCGGCGGCCGACGGCACCGGTCTCGTCATAGAAGACGTTCATCAGCGGGGCGAGCAGGGCCTTGACCTCCTTCGCCTTGGCGACCAGCTCCGGCTTGTTCTTCAACAGCGGGAACACGCCGCACTTCACCGGCGCCATCTTCGGGTCGAAGCGCATCACCGTGCGGGCCTCCTCCTTGCCCTTGTCGCCGGTCACGCTCTCCTCGTCGAAGGCCTCGCAGATCAGCGCCAGCACCGTCCGGTCGCAGCCGGCGCTGGGTTCGACCACGTGCGGGACGAGCTTCTCCTTGGTCGCCTCGTCGAAGTACTCGATCGGCTTGCCGCTGGCCTCGCCGTGTTTCTTCAGGTCGTAGTCCGTCCGGTAGGCGACCCCCTCCAGCTCCTGGACGCCGAAGGGGAAATCGTATTCGATGTCGTAGGTCTTGCTCGAGTAGTGGGCGCGCTCGCCGTCCGGCACGTCGAGGACGTGCAGCTTGTCGCGCGGGATGCCGATCTGCTCGTAGAAGGCGATGCGCGCCTCGAGCCACTCGTCGGTGAGGCGGAGGCCGTCCTCGCCGCGACAGAAGAACTCGATCTCCATCTGCTCGAACTCGCGCGAGCGGAAGGTGAAGTTGCGCGGGTTGATCTCGTTGCGGAAGGCCTTGCCGATCTGTGCGATGCCGAAGGGCAGCTTCTGCCGCGAGGTCTCGAGCACGTTCTTGAACTGGACGAAGATCGACTGCGCCGTCTCCGGCCGCAGGTAGGCGACCGCGCCCTCGTCGCTGGAGGCGCCGACGCTCGTCTTGAACATCAGGTCGAACTCGCGCGGCTCGGTCAGGTCGCAGCCGTTCTCCTGCGGGTTCCTGGAGGGCTTCTCCGGACACCTCTGCTCGGCGACCTGGTCGGCGCGGAAGCGCGCCTTGCAGGTCCGGCAGTCGACCATCGGATCGGAGAAGCCGCCGACGTGCCCGGAGGCCTTGAGCACCTCCTGGTGGGTCAGGATGGAGCCGTCGAGCCCGACGATGTCGTCGCGCTCGACGACGTTCTTCTGCCACCAGTAGTTCTTCAGGTTGCGCTTGAGCTCCGCCCCGAGGGGGCCGTAGTCCCAGCAGCCGTTGAGGCCACCGTACATCTCCGCCGACTGGAAGATGAAGCCGCGGCGCTTGCAGAGGCTGACGATCTTCTCCATGCGCTCGTTGCGGTCGGGGTCGGAGGACATAGTCGTT
>JANQMB010000142.1 GCA_028280355.1 Verrucomicrobiales bacterium | reverse complement strand
CGGGGGTGTCAGTCCCGCGGCGGCCGGCGTCTCTCTGGCAAGGCGGGTCGCTGGGGCTACTGGGCGGTGAACCCGCCGTCGACCTTCAGCGACTCGCCGGTGACGAACGAGGCTCCGTCGGAGGCGAGGAACAGCACGGCCTCGGCGATCTCGTCGGCCTTCCCCATGCGGCCGATCGGGTGCATGGCGGCGATCTGGCCCCGGGCCTCCGAGCCTTCTGGCCCGGCGAAGCGGTCGACCATCGCTGTCTCGATCGCCGCCGGCGCCACGGCGTTGACACGGATGCCCTGCCCGGCGGTCTCGAGGGCGGCCACCTTGGTCAAGCCCTCGACGGCGTGCTTGGTGGCGACGTAGGCCCCCACCCCGGCCATGCCGATGTGGCCGGCGACGCTGCTGGTGTTGATGATCGAGCCACCGCCGTTTGCCAACATCGCCGGGATCTCATACTTCATCGAGGACAGCACGCCCCAGACGTTGATGCCGAACAGGCGCTGGTATTCCTCGTGGGTGGTCTCCGCGAGCGGCGTGACCAGCTCGACCCCGGCGTTGTTGAAGGCGACGTCGAGGCGGCCGTATCTGGAGACGGTGCCCTCGACGAGGGCTTTGACATCGCCCTCCTCGGCGACATCGGCGCGGATGAAGGTGGCCTCTCCGCCGGCGGCCCCGATGGCCTCGGCCACCGCCTCGCCCTCGGCGTCGCGGCGCCCGGAGACGACGACCTTTGCGCCGGCGGCGCCGAATTTGCGGGCGGTGGTCTCGCCGATGCCGCTGGTTGCTCCGGTGATCAGTACGACTTTGTCTTTCATTTTGATGTGGGTTGGTCTGTATCTTAGTGTTTAGTTAGTTCAATCGATCGATATCTGCGGCCCTGCGCTATGCCTTCCCCCCGGCGCTGACGTGGTCGTCGAGGTCGAGCACCTCGAACCAGGTGGCCAGGTCCTCGCGCGATTCGCCACCGGCATCGGCGATCAGCTCGTTGACGAAGCTGCGGCTCTCGTTGTCGGCCGGCGCCGCCGCCTCGCGCAGTGCGGACCACTGGGCGACCTCCCAGGGCTCCCGCCTGTGGGTCGCGTTGGCCTCGATCCAGGCGAGGGTCTCGCCGTCGCCCAGGCCCCTGGCGACCTCGTCCCGCAGCGCCTCGTGGTCGACGCCGACGAAGTCCAGGAAGCGCCGGTCGAGCGGGCAGTTGTAGTGGTAGTCTCCGTTGGTGCCGGCGAGCTCCGCCCGGCACTTGTCGAGCAGGCGGGGGAGGAGGGCGTAGCCGCCGAGGCGGACGCGGGGGCTGCGGGGGGGACGTTCGGTCAGGTCGATGGTTTGCATGTTCTCGTCTGTTGGTTGTCCGGACTCACATTCTCTAGGAGTAGACCGGTCGGTTTAGTTTGGGTGAAAAATAATGGGCTAGGGGCTGGGGATGAGGTCTTCGGCGATGGTGGCGAGGGCTTCGCGTAGGGGTTCGACATCGCGGAGGATGGTGGCGGTCTGCATGGCGCCACTCCACAAGCTGCCGATGAGCCGCGCCGTGACGCGTGGATCGCGGGTCGGCCGGATGGTTTTCTTGTCTATGCCCTCCTGCAGCAGGCTCTCCAGGATTCCGCCCCACTCCGCCAGACCCTCCGCCAAGACCTGTCGCATCGGCTCGCTGAAGTCGGACACCTCGGACGCCAATTTGACCACGAGACAGGGGCATTTGCCCTCGGATTCGAGAAATCTGCCGATCGCCGTCTCGAAGTAGGTCAACAGGCGCCGGCGGGGGTCCGCCTCGGGCTCTGTCGCCAACAGCACCTGGCGCTTGTAGGCGCTGGCGTCGGCGACGTAGTGCTTGAGCAGCTCGACCCCAAATTGCTCCTTGGACTCGAAATGGTGGTAGAACGAGCCCTTGGGGACACCGACCGCCTTGAGGATCTCGCTGAGCCCCACCGAATGGAAGCTCTTCTCGAGCATGATCTGCTCGGCGGCGTCGAGAATGCGCTCTTTGGTGTTCCGGTCACTCATCGGTTGGCAACTATAATAGACCGGTCGGTCTAACCGTCAACAAAAATTTTCGGGAGGGGTTCCGGTGGCGTTGGGGCGTCTCCATCTCCCGCCTTTTGGCACCTTTTTTTTACCCCGGTGGATGCCCTTGTCACCCGCCGGGCGCTGGCGACAAAGCGCGTGACATCCCGGTGGTGGCCGGGCGATCCTCGGTCGGGCAGCGGGGGGTGCCCGTCGAGATGAAAGAGCTGTACCGGGAGCGCGACTATTCGATCGTCGGATATCACCAGTCGATCCTCGAGGCGGAGGGGATCCCCACCATCGTGCGCAACCGGGATCTCGTCGGGATGACCACCGAGGTTCCGATCCCCGACATGTTCCCCGCCCTGTGTGTGGTCGACGACGCCGACTACGAGCGCGCGCTGGAGATCCTCAAGGAGGCGGCGCCGCCGGAGGGCGGGCGGCAGGAGTACCCGATGAAGCCGATGTTCCTCGTCGGGGTGATTTTGATCTTCGGGTCGATCGCCGTGAGTGTCGGCGCCCTCTTTGTGATGAATCTCGAGTATCTCTCGGGCCCCGACCCGCCGGCGGTGTCCCTGGTGACCCAGGCGCTGGTCATCCTCGGTGCCTTCTGGGTCATCGCCGTGAACATCAGGAGGTTTCGCGCGGGGCGGGGCTGGTCTGGCGATGCGGGGTGATAGCAGTCCGTTGGGATACACATGAAAATCGTTCCGCGCCGCCCCGGGGGATCCCTGGTCTGGGCGTCCGGAGATCACCCAGATCGCTCGCAAGCGAGCTTCCTACAACGGCGGCTCTTCGTAAGAAGCTCGCTTGCGGGCGATTGAGGTTGCACCCACCCCTGAGGCGAAAGGCCCTCTGGACGTACCTTCCCCCCCCTTCCCTGTGCCGGCGGTCGCCCGCCGCCGGGTTACGCGTAGGAAGCCTGGGCGCCCTTGGTGGAGCGCTTCTTGATCCAGGGCATCAGTCCGCGCAGGCGTTTGCCAACCTTCTCGATGCCGTGTTCGGCGCCGGCCTTGCGCAGCTTGTTGAAGTTCTTCTGCCCCTTCTTGTTCTCCTCGATCCACTCCTTGGCGAAGGCGCCGTTCTGGATGCGCTTCAGGGCGCGCTCCATCTTCTTCTTCACCGAGCCGTCGATGATCTTCGGGCCGACCGTGACGTCGCCGTATTCGGCGGTCTCGGAGATCGAGAAACGCATGCCGGCGATGCCCGACTCGTTCATCAGGTCGACGATGAGCTTCAGCTCGTGCAGGCACTCGAAGTAGGCCATCTCCGGCTGGTACCCGGCCTCGACGAGCACCTCGTACCCGGCGGTGACCAGGGCGCTGACGCCGCCGCAGAGGACGGTCTGCTCGCCGAACAGGTCCGTCTCGGTCTCCTCCTCGAAGGTGGTCTGGATGACGCCGCCGCGGGTGCCGCCGACGCCGTGTGCCCAGGCGAGGGCGATCTTCTTGGCGTCCCTGCCAGGGTTCTGGTGGACGGCGATCAGCGCCGGCACGCCCTTGCCCTCTGTGAACTGGCGGCGCACGATGTGGCCGGGGCCCTTCGGCGCGACCATGATCACGTTGACGTTCTTCGGCGGGACGACGGTGCCGTAATGGATGGCGAAACCGTGGCTGAAGCCCAGCGTCTTGCCCTTGGTCAGGTGGGGTTCGACGTCCTTCTTGTAGATGTCGCCGATCTTGGTGTCGGGGGCGGCGATGAAGATGACGTCGGCGCGCTTCACCGCCTCGGCGGTGTCGTAGACCTTGAAGCCCAGCTTGCTGGCGACGGCGCGCGACCTCGAGCCCTTGTAGAGGCCGATGATGACGTTCACCTTGCTCTCCTTGAGGTTGAGCGCGTGGGCGTGTCCCTGCGAACCGAAGCCGATGACGGCGAAGGTCTTGCCCTTGAGGG
>JANQMB010000126.1 GCA_028280355.1 Verrucomicrobiales bacterium | reverse complement strand
GGGTGTTTGTGCACAATGCCATCAACCACGCGCACTGGAAAAAGCGCCTGACCAGCCCGGACGAGGCCGACCGCAAGACGGCGCGCGACAACATCGCCCACTGTATCCGCGTCTCCCATGCGGCGGGTGGCAACGGCGTGCTCATCGTCGTCGGAAAAGGCGGTGACGGGCCGGCGGAGGAGATCGAGGAACGCTGCCGGGCGGAGATCAGGACGCTCATCCCATTGGCCGCTTCGCTCGGCCAGCCGATCCTGTTCGAGAACGTCTGGAACCAGATGTTCTACGAACACGGCGCCCCGCCGGAGCAGGGCGCCGAACGGCACGTGGCGTTCGTCGATAGCTTCGACAGCCCGTGGGTCGGGCAGTATTTCGACATCGGCAACCACTGGAAGTATGGCCAGCCGGGCGAGTGGATCCGCGCCTTCGGCCGCCGCTGCGTGAAGCTGGACGTGAAGGGCTTCAGCCGTGCGAACAACAAGTTCACCGAGATCGGCGCCGGCGACCTGCCGTGGGCCGACGTGCGCAAGGCGCTCGGCGAGATCGGGTTCACCGGCTGGGCGACCGCCGAGGTCGGCGGCGGCGGGGTCGACCGGCTGAAAACGGTGCGCGAACAGATGCAGCGCGCGTTCGGGCTCTAACGCGGTTTAGCTAGGGCGTGTCTGAAAACGGTCCACCTGGTTCGGGGGCTGGCCGAACTTTGCCCGAACCCGGAATAGCGACCGGGGGGGCGGCATCTTGCCGCCCTGTGGGGAACGCGTCGACTGGGCGGCAAGATGCCGCCCCTCCCCTCGGGCTTCCCGATCCCCGCGCATCTTTAGATAACCTTCCCCGAAGCCCCACTGTGGGGCTCTACTTGCCCGGGTAGACCCAGATCCCCGGTTTGCGTTTCGGGTCGTAGGCGCCGACGACGAGGTCGAGTTTGCCGTCGCCGTTGTAGTCGACGGCGTTGAGCCGGAGGTACCCGTCCGGGCGGCCGCCGCCCTTCTCCGCGAGCGCGACCTTTTCGCCGAAGGCCGGGGAGCCCTCCTCGCCGGTGTTCTTGAACCAGGCGATCTCGCCGCGCGAGGTGCCGCAGACGAGGTCGCGGAGGCCGTCGCCGTCCCAGTCGACGTAGGAGGTGCTGACCGCGGAGCCGGTTGTCAGCGGGCCGTCGCCAGATTGCGCAAAGAGGGTCTTGGTGGCGAACGCGGGCGACTCGGCGCTGCCCTCGTTGATGCGCACGCCGACGTGGCCGCTGAAGCCGCCCATCAGCAGGTCGAGGTCGCCGTCGCCGTCCCAGTCGGCGAGTTCGGGATAGACGCAGAGGTCGGCGCTGCCGCCATCCTCGGAGGGCGCCGTCGCCCACTTGCGGTTGTCTGCATCCCAGAACTCGCCGAGGTGGATGTCTTCGCCGTCTTTGTCCTGCAGGCGCTTGGGCTCACCGAAGGCGCCGGCGCCCTCCCCGGGGAGGGCGTAGACGAAGCCCTCGAAGCACCCGACCACCAGATCGGCCTTCTTGTCGGCGTCGATGTCCGCGACCTGCGGGCTGACGGTGCCACATCACCAGTGTTTCAACTTGATGTCCCCGCCGCCGGTCTGCAGCGCGGTGGCGGCGGCGAACTTGGGCTCGGCGGCGGTGCCGACGTTCTCGCGGAACATGAGGTGGCCCGAGTAGAGGCCGCTCAGCAGGTCCTTCTTGCCGTCGCCGTTCACATCGGCGAAGTCGGGTCCCTCGAGCTTCTCCAGGTCGAGGTTGTCGAGGCGGACCGGGTCCCCTAGCTCGGCGGCGGCGGGCAGGGCGAACAGGCTGGCTGCGGCGAGGGAGGGGAGGGTGTGGGCGAGCTTCATCGGTGTGGGTGGGTTTGCGGTGGTACGGGGACGTGGCGGGTGCTATCCATTAGACGCCCCAGGGTCGAGAACGTTAGAACATCGCCGGTATCCGCCGCCCGGTCCCCTGCGCAAAAGGGGTCGCCTGGGTGGTGCGGCGTGGCTAGGCTGGCCGACGTGATCGCCTTCGCCCCCGTCGTCCTGTCCGCCGCGGCGACCCTGCCCGCGGCGGCCGATATCCGCGAGGTCGAGCCCGACCTCGCGGTCCCCGCGGTGCTCGACGCCGCCCCCGCACCGGGTAGGCGGGTCAGGCACCGCCATCCGGACGACGCCGGCGGCGGGGTGTACCACGTGTTGTACCTTCCCCCCGGGTGGACCCCGGGCGGCAGGCTGCCGGTGGTGGTCGAGTACGCCGGCAACGGACCCTACCGGAACCGTTTCGGCGATGCGAGCACGGGTCGCGTCGAGGGCAGCAAGCTGGGCTTCGGCCTCACGGCGGGCGAGGGGGCCATCTGGCTCTGCCTCCCCTACCTGAACGACGAGGGGACCGCCGGCGTGCGGCGCTGGTGGGGGGACAGCCCGGGGTACGACCCGCGCCCGACGGTCGAGTACTGCAAGAAGGTCGTGCCCTGGGTCTGCGAGAGATACGGCGGTGACCCGGAACGGGTCCTGCTGTGCGGGTTCTCGCGCGGCGCCATCGCCTGCAACTTCATCGGCCTGTACGACGACGAGATCTCCAGCCTGTGGTGTGGGTTCGTCCCCTTCAGCCACTACGACGGGGTGCGTGAGGACTGGGGTTACCCGGGGGCGGACCGGCGGTCTGCGGGGCGGCGTCTCGCGCGGCTCGGCGATCGTCCCCAGTTCGTCCTGAGCGAGGCGGCGGGGGACGGGCGGGTCGGCCTGGATGCGACGCGGCGCTACCTCGAATCGACGGGCGTGGACCTGGGGCGGGTCACCTTCCTCGAGACCGGTTTCCGGAACCACGACGACGCCTGGGTGTTGCGGCCGAGCGCGGCCCGGACCAGCTTGCGGGCGTGGTGGCGACGGTTGGCCGGGAACCCGCGCGGGGGCCGGTAGGTGCATCGGGGTCGGCATCGGGTGACACCGCTGCCGGTGACCAGTGGCGGAAGCTGGCGCCTGGGTGTGGCCGTGCCGCCCGTCCGCCTGCGCCATGGGGTTGCCGGCCGCCGCGGCCCGGTTAGGGTAGCTGGCGATCGCGATGAGGCGCAACGACTCCAGGTGTCTTTTGTTGGGCTGTGCGCTCGCCGCCCTGATCGGCTTCCGGGGCGAGCTGGTGGCGCAGGCGGCCTCCCCCGCAGCTGGGCCCGTGCAGGTATGGCGCTTTGACGGATCGCACATCGATGGGGACAAACTGAGGCCGGCGGTGGGGACGCTGGGCGGGGGTATCATCGGCGCCACCAAGCTGGTCGATATCGATGGGATGGGCTGTGTGGAGCTTGCGCCCGCCCCTGCGGCGGACGGTGTGCCCGGTGGCGGCGGGGTTCTCCTGACAACCGATGCCTCCGAGGCCGGGTTGCCCGCCGGGGCGATGACGGTGGAGGCCTGGGTATCGGTCGCCTCCCCCCTGGATTGGGGTGGCATCGCCGGCGCGTTTCGGCACTCCGGTGCGCAGCAGCAAGGTTGGGTGCTCGGCTATCGGAGGGATCGGTTTTTCTTCGGCCTCGCGACCGAGGGGGCGAACCGGATCACCTATCTCAACTCGGCCACGCCCCTCGTCTTGAAGGAGTGGTACCATCTGGTGGCAACCTACGACGGCGCTGGCCAGCAGCGGCTGTATGTCGACGGTCGGCCGGACGCGCTGAGCGAGGTCCAGCGTGGCCCGATCTTGCAGCCGGAGCCGCTGTTCTACATGCTCGGGGCCTACCGCGACGACGACGACGACTACCCCTTCAGCGGCCGGCTCGCCGAGATCTCGGTCTGGCATCGGGCCCTGGATGCCGCCGAGGTGGCGGCGCGGTTCGAGGCGCGCAAGGCGAAGTTCCCCGGCATCGAGCCCGCCGCCCCCGATCGTCCAGGGGGGGACGGCGACTGGGTGACGTGGATGGGCGACAACCAGCGCAGCGGCCGGGCGCCGCAGGGTTTCCAGCCGCATCCCTCGGGGGCCCCCCGCTGGG
>JANQMB010000244.1 GCA_028280355.1 Verrucomicrobiales bacterium | reverse complement strand
CCCCACCTCGCCCCTCCGCGCCACCAAGCAACGCCGCCCCCCCCCAGCGCGGCCGCCCCATCGTCGGCGTCCGCTTCCCCAGCTGGTCGGGGTTTGGCGAGTCCGTCATGGGAGGTGTCGTCGACTATATGCACGACCACGGGCTCTGGCGGCTGGTCACCGAGAACGACTCCTACGGCGAGATGGAGCCCGTCCGCATCGACTCGAGCTGGGAGGGGGCAGGCCTGTTGCTGTTCCGCGCCACCGAGGAGGAACTGGCGCAGTTTCGCGCCGCCGGCAAGGCGGTGGTCCTCACCAGCACCGAGGGGTCTGACGGCGGCTATCCGCGGGTGGTGCCCGACAACGAGGCCGTCGGCGCCAGGGCCGCCGGACATCTCATCGAATGTGGCCTGCCCCACTACGCCTTTCTCGCGAGGGGCGAGACCTTCTACCAGGAGGCCGAGTTCGCCTCGGGCATCCGCGTCTACCCCCGCGAGCGCCTGATCGGTTTCCGCAACCGTTTGGCCAGTATTCAGCACACCCCCATCGTCCACTACCTCAGCGGGCGCCCGTTGTGGGAGAAAGACACCTGGCGCGAGATCCAAGACGAGGTGGCCGGGCTCATCCACGGCCTCCCGAAACCGTGTGGGCTGTTCGTCGCCGACGACTCGCTCGGCGCTGTCGCGCTCCGCGCGGCCGACGCCATCGGCGTGACCGTACCCGACGAACTCGCCGTGATCGGTTTCGGTAACGACCTCTCGTACTGCCACGCCACCCTCCCCGCCATGAGCAGTATCCGCTACCCGGGAAAAGAGATCGGCCGCCTCGCCGCGGAGATGCTCGCCCGCCAGTTCGCCGGCGACCCCGCCACCGGCGAGGTGGAGCGTGTCCCGCCGGGCGGGACGGTCGAACGCGAGTCGAGCGACACCCTGGCGATCCCCGACCCGGCGATCTCGGACCTCGTCCGCTGGCTGCGCCGCGAGGCGACCACCACCCCGATCCGGGTCTCTGAGCTGGTGGAGCACAGCGGCCTCTCATCGTCGACTCTCAAAGCGCGGTTCTCCCAACATCTCGGCCACAACCCGAAGCAGGAGATCACCAACATCCGCATCGGGCACCTCAAGCGACTGCTGCGCGACACCGACCTCCCAGTGGTCACGATCGCAGCGCAGATGGGCTTCCCCTCCTCGCAGGAGCTGAGCCGCTTCTTCCTGCGCGTGTCCGGGGAACGCCCGGGGCGGTTCCGCGAGCGGGAACGCCAGACACTCGCGCTGGGGAACACGGGGCCCGCGGTCATCTTCGACCTCGACAACACCCTCATCGACACAGAACACCAGTACTTTGAAGCTTACCGCCAGGCCTTCGCCGAGCAGGGCGGCACCCTGACCGAAGCCACCTACTTCACCGAGTTCGCCGGCGCCAACAACAGCGCGATCGAAGACTGCCTCGCCGGCGAAGCGCCGCCGGGCTTCGAACTTGAGGTATTCCGCAAACGGTGGCGCACCTGCTGGCGCAAACGGATCAACCAGACGGCACCGACCCCTAGAGACGGCATCCGGCAGCTGCTCGCCGACCTCCGCGATCGCGGCACGAGTATCGCCATCGCCTCCTCCAGCGACCGGGAAGACATCGACCTCTGCCTGTCGCTGGCTGGCCTCACCATCTTCGTGGATACCATCGCCAGCGGCGACGAGGTCACCCGGGGCAAGCCGGATCCGGAGATCTTCCTGCTGGCCGCAAAGCGGCTCAGCTGCCCCCCGAGCCACTGCATCGTGGTCGAGGACTCCGACCGTGGCATGCAAGCTGCCCAGGCGGCAGGGATGCGAACCATCATGGTGCCTTCCCACGCTGACCCCGACGCGCCATCCCGTCTGAAAACCTTCATCACAAATCAGTTACGAGAGGAGCTGCTGCAGCTCATCGACCACAATGGACAAACCCCATAGAGGAACCTTCATCGACGACAGGCTCCGGGGGAGAATAGGAACCATGGCCGGTCAGCAACCGCCTTGATCTGCGCCCCCCTCGACCACCCATCGCAGGTAGGCCGGGAGCCCCGCGGCGACATCGACGGCGATCACCTCCGGCACCTCGTACGGATGCAGATCGACCAGCGCTGCCTGCAGCTCTGGGTACCGTGCAGCGGTCGTCTTAAAGATCGCCAAAACTTCCTCAGCCCGCTCCAGATCCCCCTGCCAACGGTAGATCGACTCGACCTTGGGGATCAAATTGACGCAGGCGGCGAGTTGCCTTTCGACCAGCACTGTGCCAATTTGTCGCGCCCTCTCGAGGTCGGGCAAAGTGCAAAACACGACCCTGATAGCGTCTTCGCTCATCGCCGACAACCCTGATGAAATCTGGCTTCGTTGACAAGCTGATCGAGCGCGTCGATCGCGTCGAGCCGGAGGAGGTCCAGGCCTTCCTCAACCGGCTGGCCGAGGAGTCGGGCTTTTTCAAGAGCGTCTTCGACGCCCTGCAGGAGGGGGTGATCGTGGCCGGGGCGGACGGCACGATCCACTATATCAACCGCGGCGCGTGCCGCCTGTTCGGGCTCGACCGGGGGGAGGCCGGCGGGGCGAACCTGGCGGAGAAAGTCCCCGGGCTGGACTGGGCGGCGCTGGTCGCGGGGGCGCCGGAGGCGGTCTCGCGCGACCTCGAGGTGTTCTACCCGGAGAACCGCTACCTCAATTTCTACATCAAACAGGTGGAGCGCAAGAGCAAGGACGACGCGGCAGCCTTCGTCATGCTGGTGCGCGACACAACCGAACACCGCCGCAGCGAGGAGGAGAAGATCGAGTCGGAGAAGCTCGGCGCGCTGACCCTCCTCGCCGCCGGGGTCGCGCACGAGCTCGGCAACCCGCTCAACTCCCTCAACATCCACCTGCAGCTGCTCGAGCGGAAGCTGAAGAAGGCCGCCCCCGACCTGTTCGAGGCGGAGCTGCGCGAGCTCACCGAGATCGCCACCGGCGAGGTCAAGCGCCTCGACCACATCATCGACCAGTTCCTCAAGGCGATACGCCCGTCGCGCCCGCAGCTCGAGCCCACCGACGTCAACTCCCTGATCCGCGAGGCCATGCGCTTCCTCGGGCCGGAACTCAAGGACCGCGGCCTCGAGGTCACCCTCGAGCTGCACTCGGCGCTGCCGCCGCTGCCCCTCGACTCCGACCAGATCAAGCAGGCCTTCTTCAACATCGTCAAGAACGCCGCCCAGGCCACCCCGCCCGGCGGCTCGGTCACCGTGCGCAGCGACCTGGACGACGAACACGTCTCGGTCAGCTTCGCCGACACCGGCGGGGGCATCTCCGCCGAAGACATGTCGAACCTCTTCCAGCCCTATTTCACCACCAAGAAGACCGGCACCGGCCTCGGCCTGCTCATCGTCCGCCGCATCGCCCGCGAACACGGCGGCGAGATCGAGTTCGCCAGCGAGGAGGGCAAGGGCACCACGGTCACCATGTTCCTCCCCCGCTTCACCCGCGGCGTGCGGCTGCTGCCCCATTCCGGCGACCAGCGTTCCAGTGATCACTGAAAACGATGCACACCATCCTTATCGTCGACGACGAGAAGAACACCCGCGAGGGCCTGCGGCTGTCGCTCGAGGACGACTTCGACGTCTAC
Source organism: Verrucomicrobiales bacterium (assembly GCA_028280355.1). GTDB lineage: Bacteria > Verrucomicrobiota > Verrucomicrobiia > Verrucomicrobiales > DEV007 > JANQMB01. Next base: position 876 of record JANQMB010000244.1, on the reverse strand, counting down.
GTGGCCGCTGACTCCGCCGGGGCGGTCGACGTCCTTGAGGGCGAGAAGGTCGACGTGCTGGTGACCGACCTGCGGCTCGGCGCCGACGACGGCATGGAGCTCATCGACAGGGCGCTGGCCATGCCCGACCCGCCGTCCTGCATCATGATGACCGCCTACGGTTCGGTCGACACCGCGGTCGAGGCGATGAAGCGCGGCGCCTACCACTTCGTCACCAAGCCGCTCAACATCGACGAGCTGGAGATCCTCATCAAACGGGCGGTGTCGACCCGCACCCTGGAGGAGGAGAACACCCGCCTGAAGAAGCAGGTCGAGAAGCGCTTCACCGTCTCGAACATCCTCGGCAGGTCGCCGGCGATGGCGCCGATCTTCGAGACCATCGAACAGGTCGCCCCCTCGCGCGCGACGGTGTTGATCGACGGCGAGAACGGCACCGGCAAGGAGCTCGTCGCCCAGGCCATCCACAACCTGAGCGGCCGCCCGAAGTCGAAGCTGGTCACCCTGCACTGCGCGGCGCTGTCGCCGCAGCTGCTGGAGAGCGAACTCTTCGGGCACGAGCGGGGCGCCTTCACCGGGGCGACCGAGAGGCGCATCGGCCGCTTCGAGCAGGCCGACGGCGGCACGCTGTTCCTCGACGAGATCGGGGAGATCGACAGCTCGACCCAGGTGAAGCTGCTGCGCGCGCTCGGCGAACGCACCATCGAGCGGGTCGGCGGCAACCGGTCGATCGAGGTCGACGTGCGCCTGCTCGCCGCCACCAACAGGGACCTCGAGGCCCTGGTGGCGGCGGGGGAGTTCCGCGAGGACCTGTTCTACCGCCTGAACGTCGCCCGGCTCACCCTCCCCCCCCTGCGCGACCGCGCGGAGGACATCCCC
>JANQMB010000055.1 GCA_028280355.1 Verrucomicrobiales bacterium | reverse complement strand
GTGTACTAGATATACGCACTCGAATATTGTCTGTTATCAAACGCGCAAGATTACTCCGGGAGTGTCGTCTGGCTTCCCCGGAGTAATCTTGCGCGTTTGATAACAGACAATATTCGAGTGCGTATATCTAATACACTGTTAGGCATGAAAATGCTCGGGGAATTCACAGGTGTCGAGAATAGGCCGGAGCGGAACGTCCATGTCGAGATATCCGAGATGGGACTCTCTTCAGCGATCGCAGAACCTCAGACACAGATTCTACCGGAGTCGGTGAAGCGCTACGAACTAGCTGAATCTCACGAGAACGGAGGCTCGATCTGGGATCTCAGAATTGTAACCAGCTCAGGCGCGATCTCATTTTACCGGACGAAATCCAAGTTTGACCTCGCCCTTCTCCTCGACGAACTGGACGGAACGATAGGGGAGAGGGAAAGAGTGATTGCGACCGCAAATGTCTAGCAATCGGATGCAGCTAACACCTCACCCTTCAGTCGCGGATCCTTCGGAGCAGGATCAGCGCCTTCAGGCGGGTGGCTGATCCCTGGACGTTGGCCGAAGAGATGAGCCTCCAGAAGATATCCGCCCTTGTCTTTTCCTGCACCGTTGCAGCTTTCTCGTCTTCGTGTGAGCGCGATATCGACGCCAAACCCGAATCGGGGAAGGGCGCATCGGGGCATTCGATCGAAGTGTTTAATGTCCCATACGACGACGGGAGGGAATTCGAGTGGTACATTGAGTTTCCGTCGCGGGACGAATTGGAGGAGGCCGGATCGATCGTGTTCGACGAGTCCGATATCTTGGGGGTTGAGGAGGCGGGGTCCTCGTCACATCACCGGTTCGTTTTTCGGGAGAGGAGCATCCCCCGGTTGTTGGAGTTCCTGGAGTCGACGGAGCGCGGGATGATCTTCGTCGCGGTAGACGGGGAGTGCATCGAAGCCTCCCTCGGGGGGTGCTGGCCGTGCCGGAGCATCGATGGCACCTTCCCGCCCGAGTCCATCGAGCTCATCAACACCATTCTGGCCTACGAACCGCGTGAGAGGCTCAGCGGCGGACCGGGTCCACGGCAAGCCGCCAGCGCACTGAGCTCGGGATCTAATAGCGACGGGGAACTTGAACCAGAGCCGGAGGGGCGCCCCCGGTAGCGCGTGGGTGGCCTTGGATCATCTGAGAAACGTGCACCTCGAATACCAGGTAACGGAAGGCGAGTTCATGTCCGCCCAAGAGGCGTTCTGGCGGTCGCGGAAAATTGGCAGCAAGGGGGAGCTGGTCTGGGGCGCAGTGGGGGTGACCGGTGGAGTGGCCCTGTTGGTCAATGGGTCTCCATGGGGCTGGGCGCTTTTTGCGGTAGGGGCGATCCTGGCCATCTTCGTCTCCGCGCGCTATCTGCTACACAGACGTGCCTACAGGGAGAGCCCTGCGTTTTCAGGCCTCACGGCGGCGTCCTTTGGCGAGGATCACATCCAGGTTGTCAATCCGATCGGCAGTTCGCAGCTAGATTGGTCTCTCTACCAATCCGCCATGGAGAACGATGCCTTTTTCTTGCCGATGATTTCAAAGCGCTCGTTCTCGATCATCCCCAAGCGTGCGTTCGTCTCGGGGGCAGACATCGACGAGTTCCGAGCTCTGCTCGAGTCCAAGCTCGGGTCAGTCGTAAAGATACGGTGAGCAGGTGGACACTGTTCAGAGACCTATCGTGGATCTGTCGTCGGCGAGGCTAAGACCTGTCGGGAAAGCTATTGTCCTGAGACGACGCCGACCCACTATCGCTCGCAGGCGAGCTTCCTACGAAGATGCGGCCCCTGTAGGAAGGTCGCTTGCGAGCGACCCGGCGCGGCTTAGGCGAACAGCTCGGTGACCGCCGCCGCCTTGACCAGCTCGCGGGGCTGGTTGAGGTGGTTGTAGACGATGGTCTCGGGCTCGATGCCGAAGGCGTGGTAGATGGTGGCGAGCAGCTCGCCGGGGTGGACGGGGTCCTCGACGGGCGCCGAACCGGTCTTGTCCGACTCCCCGTGCACGTAGCCGTGCTTGGTTCCGGCGCCGGCGATCAGGCCGGTGTAGCAGTAGGGCCAGTGGTCGCGGCCGTCGGCGCTGTTGCCGTTGCCGGAGGTGCTGACGCCCTTCTGCGGGCTGCGCCCGAACTCGCCGACCGCCACCACCAGGGTGTCCTCCAGCATGCCGCGCTCGTCGAGGTCGGAGATGAGCCCGGAGAGGCCGCGGTCGAGCATCGGCCCCGACTGGTCCTTCATGCGCTTGGTGAGGTCCTTGTGGTGGTCCCAGGAGTGGTTGTCCGAGTTGGCGACCTTCGGCCAGATGACCTCGACCACCCGCGTCCCCGCCTCGACCAGCCGCCTGGCTAACAAACAGCTATCCCCAAAGGTGTTGCGCCCGTACCGCTCGCGGACGGCGGGCTTCTCGCGCTCGATGGCGAAGGCCTCGCGCGCCTTGCCGGAGATGATCAGGTCGAGCGCCTGCTGGTAGTATTCGTCGAGCTTGTGTTCGCCGGTCGCCGCCTCGACCTTCTCCATCTCCGCGGCGATGGTGTCGCGCAGCGAGGCGCGGCGCCTGAGGCGGGCGGAGAAGACGTCGGGCCGCAGCTGCAGGTCGTCGATCTTGATGCGCGTCATCTTGGCCATGTCCATGTCGTCCCCGGCCGGGTAGAGCGTGTAGGGGTCGAAGGCCTTGCCGAGGAAGCCGGCGGTGCCGCCCTTGCCGACGACGTTCGACTCCTGCAGGGGGCGCGGCAGCATGACGAAGGGGAGCATGGGCTCCGTGCTCGGGCGCAGCCGCACGATCTGCGAGCCGAAGTTGGGGAAGTCCTTGGGGCTGGGCGGTTCGAGCTGGCCGGAGGGCGAGACCTTGTCGGTCGTGTAGCCGGTCATCATCTGGTAGATGGCGGCGGTGTGGTTGAAGAGGCCGTTGGGCTCGTAGCTCATCGAGCGGATGAGCGTGAACTTGTCGTTCAGCTTGGCGAGGGTCGGCAGGATCTCGGTGAAGTGGACGCCGGGGATCTTGGTGGGGATGGTCTTGAAGGCGGAGCGCACGTTGTCGGGCACGTCCGCCTTGGGGTCCCAGAGGTCGATGTGGCTGGGGCCGCCCTGCAGGTAGACCATGATGATCGATTTGGCCTTGCCCCAGCCCGGCGCGGAGGCCCGCGCGGCGCGCGCGCGCAGCTCGAGCATGGATCCCAGGGTGAGGCCCAGCATGCCGGCGCCGCCGACGCGCAGGAAGTCGCGGCGGCTCGGTGGCAGGTGGGGGTCGCAGAGGTCTTTGGCGGCGGCGCCGTGGATGCGGAACATGGCTCGCGGGGGCGGCGGTTCGAGGCAAGATACCCGTGTCGTCTACGGGAGTAAATGACCGATCCCCGCCGGGGATCACGCGCCGGATCGGGGGCGCGGGGAGGGCGCCCGTCAATATGGGGCGATCCCTGGGGCGGCGCGGGGGTGCCGCGGCCGCCGTGGGCTGGAAAAAGAGGGCGGCTGCCAGAGAACTACGGCACTGCCGAACAAACTACCGTTGCTGCGGTCAAGCCCTGGCGGATTCATCAGTCGACAATCCATAGCCCCTGACAGCCTCCCCCACGATAGCGCGACGGGGTCAGGCGACAACCTGAAAAACGGCTTCGGCGACCTGCTCCGGGGTGACCGCCTCCATGCAGCGGAGGTCGAGCGGGCAGTCGCGCAGGAAGCAGGGGCTGCATGGTACGTGGTGGCGCAGCACCCGGTGGCCGTCGCCGGGCGGCCCGGTCCAGGCGGGCTCGGTGGAGCCGAAGATCGACACGGTGGGAACGCCGAGGAAGGCGGCCAGGTGCATGGTGCCGGTGTCGTTGGTGACCAGGACCGAGCAGCGCCGGAGCTCGTCCATCAGGCCGGCCAGGTCAGTTTCGCCGACCAGGTTCTCGACGCCCCCGCCGATCTCGGCCTCCAGCCGTTCGCCGATCGCCACCTCCGAGCGGGTGCCGAACAGCGCGAAGCGGGCCTCGGGGAGCCTCTCTGCGACCTGGCGCGCGGCGGCGGCGAAGCGTTCGGCCGGCCAGCATTTCGCCGCCCCGTATTCGGCCCCCGGGCTGATGCCGATGCGGCAGGTCTCGGGTTCGATCTCCGTGGCGGGGGGGGCGAAGATGCTCTCGTCCGACAGGTCGGCGCCGATCCGCTCGGCGATCTTCAGGTAGTGGGTGACGTGGTGCGGCCGCGGCCCGGCGGCGGGGTCGCGCGGCGGGATCAGCTGGTCGACCATCCGGTTCCGCCACTTGGCGGGGTACCCGACCAGGCGCGGGATGCCGGCGCGTTTCGCCTCGATGGCGGAGCGGGGTGAGTTGGGGCAGAGCACGGCGACGTCGAAGGGGCCGGCGTCGCGCAGCGTCGCGGTGACCGCCCTGCCGCCGCCGCGGCGCGGGCGCGGGATGACCTCGTCCACCTCGCCGACGCTCTCCCAGAGGCCGACCAGGTTCTCCGGGCAGAGCACGGTCAGGTGGGCGTCGGGCCTGCCGCGCCGGATGGCGCGCGCGGCGGGGATCGACATACAGGCGTCGCCGAGCGGGTTGGGCGAGCGGAACAGGATTCGGAAGGGCTTGAGCTCGGTGGCCCCCATCCCCGGCGGGAGGGCGATGCCGCGCCGGTAGGAGGCGAGCAGGAACTTGGGGTTCGGGGTCTTCCAGCGGTTGTGGACCCAGAACCAGTCGGCGGGGGAGCTCCGGATGGTGTCCTCGACCACCAGGTTCATCCGCGCGGTGACCGACTCGATGGCCTCGCCCTCGGCGGCCTCGAGCGGCTCGCCGACGACCATTCGCCAGCGCCCCGCGCCGACCGTCTCGACAGAGATGGGGAACATCGCGGCGCCGGTGCGTGCGGCCATGAGGGGGGCGAGGTTCGAGGTCGAGGCCAGCCGCCCGAAGAAAGGGCACCAGGTGCCGCGGTCGCCGGCGTGCTGGTCGACGAGCACGCCCACCCCGCCGCGTTCGCGCAGGAACTTGATCGGTCCGCCGAAGCCCGCCTTGCGGTCGAAGGTGGTGGTGCCGCCCGCCTCCCGGCGCGCCCGCACCAGGGCGTCGAGGAAGGGGTTGGAGAGCGGTTGGTAGAGGGTGCTGCGCTTGACCCCGGGGGGGGTGATCGCCGAGACCTGTGCGAGGATCTCCCAGTTGCCGAGGTGGCTGATCAGGTAGACGAAGCCGCGCCCGCTCTCCACCACCGGCATGATGCGCTCGGCGCCCACCACCTCCAGGCACCGGTGGACCTGCGCGCTGTTCATGGTGGTCAGCTTGATGCTGCTGAACAGGTTGGCGCCGAGCGTGGCGAAGTGCCGGCGCGCCAGGGAGCGGATCTCGCGCTCGGCGAGCTCGCCGCCGAAGGCGATGGTCAGGTTGCGCTGGGCGAGGCGCCGGTAGGGCGGCAGGGCGAAGTAGGCGCCGATCCCTAACAGTTTACCCGCCGAGAAACACAGCGGGAGGGGGAGCAGCCGGAAGACGCCCTCGACGCCGCGGTAGGCGAGGTAGGCCAGGCGGTGGCCGAATGTCCCGCGCGCCTTGCTCATCGGGTGCGCTGGGGTCGGGCGTCGCCGCGCGTCGCGGGATCAGGGGGTCGTGCCCGCGGGGTCTTCCGCCGCACCACCCGTATCACCTTCCGCCCCGGTGGTGGATTCCCCTTCTCCGGTTCCCCCGTCTGCCTCGGGTTCGACAGGATCAGTGCCGGGTTCGGCGGGGACGGAGGGGAGCTCGGGTTCGACCGGATCGGTGCCAGGTCCGGCGGGAATAGAGGGGAGCTCGGGCTCGTCTGGGGCGTCGGGCTCCGGCGTCGCGGGAGTGTCGTCGCCCCCCTCGGGGATCAGGCCCGGGATCTCATCGATCGCGCCGCTGCCGGACTCGTCGATCGGCGGGATGGTCGGCGAGGTGATGTTGGGGGTCGGGTTGGGCGGCGGGGTGTCACCGGCCACCGCTTTGGAGAGGTCCTCTTTGCTGAGCATCGCCTTCTGTTTCACACCGACCAGGATGGCGAGGAGCATGGTGATCCCGAAGAACAGCACGGCGAGGTAGACGGTGCCGCGCTGGAGGACGTTGGTGGTCTGGGCGCCGAACATCTGGTCGGTGACGCCGCCGCCGAACGCGGCGCCGAGCCCCTCCTGTTTCGGGCGCTGCATGAGGACGATGAGCACCGTCAGCAGGCATACGAGGATGAGCACGACGGTCAGAAATCCGATGAAAAATCCGATCATGGGGCGCGGAGTATAGGGCCAGCGGTGAGGAATGTAAAGCGGTGCGGACGCCGTCCGCCCTGCCCCGGCGGGGGCTGCCGCCAGTGGGCGGGCGGGGCGGTTCGGTCCCCCGGCTAACCGCGTTTCTCGATCGACTCGACCATACGCCGCACGTGGCCGAAGCGGCGGCGCGGGTGCATGATCTTCAGGCTGCGCTGGAAGCAGCCCCACTCGACGATCTGGATCTCGACGTGGCGCACGCCCCAGCGGTTCATCGAGGAGCGGGTCGGCCGGTAGAGATCGATGGTGTTTTTCCCCACCAGCGCGCCGCCGTAGTCGTCGATCTGGTAGAGGTTCGGGTCGCCCTTGATACGGAACCGGGTGCCGACCGGGAACTTGGACCAGTCGGCGGCGGCGCTGCGCAGCTCCCCGTATTTCAGGGTGGTCCCCAATGCCGTCTTGCGCCCGTACCGCTTGTGGTCGGCTTCGCTGTGGGTGTAGGCGGTGGTGCGGATCTTTAGCCAGCCCCCTTCCAGCGCGGTGGCCGGAACTCCAGCCAGTTCGGGGGCCATCCCGGTCAGCTGCGCGGGTTGGGAGAGGGGGAGGGAAGCGGTCATGGCGACCGATATCGCGAGGTTGATCATGACGAAGTGAGGTAGGCGTCGGATGGGGTGACTGGTGGCAGGCAGACCGATAGGGGTCTCGGGAGCCGCCGGAGCCCGGTAATTGCCCGGGCGATCGAGATCTCACCCTAAATGCTTCAAACTGAACCCTTTTCCCCCGCTCGGGCGGCTCCATCTGGAGGAGTACACCACAAACCCGCCGAAAAAATAAAATCCTACTTTATCTATAGGAAATAGGGGTTATTATCGGCGGCCGATATTGGATTGGGTTGAAATTCGGCCGATGTCGATTGACATGGGTGCCCTGCGCAACAACCAGAGAGACCAGCCCGATTCGCCAGAACCAAGCCACGATGCAGTCCTATCGCGTCAACCACCTCCAGCAGCTCGAGAGCGAGGCGATCTATGTCCTCCGCGAGACGGCGGCGCAGTTCGAGAACCCGGTGTTGCTTTTCTCCGGGGGGAAGGACTCGATCGTCATGGCGCACCTGGCCTACAAGGCCTTCCACCCCGCCAGGTTGCCCTTCCCGCTGTTGCATGTCGACACCGGGCACAATTTCCCCGAGACCATCGCCTACCGCGACCGCTTCGTCGGGCGCATCGGCGCCCAGCTGCGGGTGGCGCTGGTGCAGGACTCCATCGACGCCGGGCGGGTGGTCGAGGAGAGGGGTCCGAACGCCAGCCGCAACGCGCTGCAGACCGTCACCCTGCTCGACGCCCTGGAGGAGGGAGGCTACGACGCGGCCCTCGGCGGCGGCCGGCGCGACGAGGAGAAGGCGCGCGCCAAGGAGCGCTTCTTCAGTCACCGCGACGAGTTCGGCCAGTGGGACCCGAAGAACCAGCGGCCGGAGCTCTGGAACATCTTCAACGGCCGCAAGCAACACGGCGAACATTTCCGCGTCTTCCCGCTCTCGAACTGGACCGAGATGGACATCTGGCAGTATATCAGGCGCGAGGCGATCGACCTCCCGGAGCTCTACTTCGCGCACCGGCGCGAGGTGTTCGAGCGCGGCGGCTCGCTGCTGGCGGTCAGCGGTTTCGTGACCGTCGGGGACAACGAAACGGTGGAGGAGAAAACCGTACGCTTCCGCACCATCGGCGACGCCACCTGCACCGGCGCCGTGGAGTCCGGGGCGTCGACCCTCGAGGACATCATCGCCGAGGTCGCCGCCGCCCGCCAGACCGAGCGCGGCACCCGCGCCGACGACAAGCGGTCCGAGACCGCGATGGAGGACCGCAAGAAGGAGGGGTATTTTTAGCGGCCGCGCCGCGGGGATCGGAGTTCGGAGTTCGTAGATCGGGTGAAGTTCGAGAATCTAGATGCTTGGAAGGTCGCGCGTGAACTGGTCGCTGATGTCTATCAGGTCTGCAGGTCGACACCCGAGCTCGCGAGGGACTACGGGCTCCGGGGGCAGGTCCAACGGGCTGCGGTGTCCGTCATGTCGAACGTGGCCGAAGGATATGAGCGGTCTGGGGCGGGCGAGAAAAGGCAGCTCTACAACATCGCGCGAGGATCGTGTGGCGAAATCCGATCGTTGCTCTATGTGCTTCTCGACACCGAATTGGTCACCTCGGATGAATTCCGATCTCTAAAGTCCAAAACCATCCGCTCGGGAATGCTCATCAGCGGCCTCCTGCGTTCCCTAGCATCTGCCGAATAGTCTAGATGTCTGCCACCGCGACCCCAACTCCGAACTCCGAACTCCGAACCCCGCCGTCGTCAGACGGCTATGCGGACATGGACCTGTTGCGCTTCACGACGGCCGGTTCGGTCGACGATGGCAAGTCGACGCTCATCGGGCGCCTGCTGTACGACTCCAAGAACATCTTCGAGGACCAGCTCGAGGCGGTGGAGACCTCGTCGAAGAAGCGCGGGGACGAGAACGTGAACCTGGCGTTGCTCACCGACGGCCTCAAGGCGGAGCGCGAGCAGGGGATCACCATCGACGTCGCCTACCGCTACTTCGCGACGCCGAAGAGGAAGTTCATCATCGCCGACACCCCCGGCCACATCCAGTACACCCGCAACATGGTGACGGGCGCGTCGACCGCGAACCTCGCCATCATCCTGGTCGACGCCCGCAAGGGGGTGATCGAGCAGACCTGCAGGCACTCCTTCATCGCCAACCTGCTGCGCATCCAGCACGTGGTGGTGGCGGTCAACAAGATGGACCTGGTCGGATACGACCAGGGCGTCTACGACAAGATCGTCGCGGAGTTCAAGGAGTTCTCGTCGCGGCTCGACAGCCTGATCGACATCTCCTTCATCCCGATCAGCGCCCTGCACGGCGACAACGTGGTCGAGAAGTCCGTGGCCATGGGCTGGTATGACGGGCCGACACTGCTCTACCACCTGGAGACGGTCTACATCGGGTCCGACCAGAACCACGTGCAGGCCCGCTTCCCCGTACAGTGGGTGATCCGGCCGCACTCCGACGAGCACCACGACTTCCGCGGCTACGCCGGCCGCGTCGCCGGTGGCGTCTTCAAGCCGGGCGACGAGGTGCAGGTCCAGCCCTCCGGGTTCACCTCGAAGATCAGGGCCATCCACAGCTCGGACGGCGAGCTGGAGGAGGCCTTCGCGCCGCTATCGTGCAGCATCCTGCTGGAGGACGAGATCGACATCAGCCGCGGCGACATGATCGTCAAGTCGAACAACCCCCCCCAGAAGGGGCAGGACATCGAGGCGATGGTGTGCTGGTTCTCGGAGAGGAAGATGGTGCCGCGCGGCAAATACATCCTCCGCCACACCTCCAAGGAGGCCAAGGCGATCGTCAAGGGCCTCCGCTACAAGGTCAACATCAACAACCTGCACAAGGTCGAGGACGACTTCGAGTTCGGCCTCAACGAGATCGGCCGCGTGCAGCTGCGCACCTCGTCGCCGCTGTTCTACGACAGCTACCGGAACAACCGCACCACCGGCAGCTTCGTCCTGATCGACGAGCAGACCAACGAGACGGTGGGTGCCGGGATGATCGTCTGATCCCCCGCGGCCGCCGTTTTTCGTTGAGCGCCCCGGCGCATGCGGCGACACGTCTCCCCGCATGGCCGCCGCGCTCGCCGAGATACTGAACCCCGACGTTTCGGACGGGGCGCCGATGCCGGCGGCCGCCGAGCTCCCGGCTTCGGTCCTCTACTCGATCGCCGCCGACATCGGCGGCGTCGGCCTCGCGAAGACCGCCGAGCAGGGGCTGCTGGCCCCGGCGCGGGCGGGCGTCCTGGGGCGGGCGGTGGCCTACGCGAACCGGCAGCGGGAGATCGACCCCTGGAAGGTCAAGTCGCTCGCCCTGCACCCGGTGCGCCTGCTGGCCAACCTCGATCGCGAGACCTACTACGGGGCGAAGAAACAGTACCTCGATTGGGTGACCGCGCGCGTCTTGAGGCGCGGCGGGTTCGACTGCTTCCACGGGTGGTCGGGCGACTCGCTGCGCACGCTGGTGGCGGCGCGCCAGCGGCGCCTGCCGTCGATGATCGAGATCCCGACCTGGCACCGCAACAAGTTCCGCCGCAAGGGTTTCTACACCCTCAGCGAGCGCGGGCGCCCGGACTCCTGGCGCGAGCGCGTCCGGGTGACCAGGCAGCAGATGCTCAGCGAGTACGAGCTCGCCGACCTGGTCCTCGTCCAGTCGGAGATGGCCACCGAGTCGTTCCTCGCCATGGGGCGCGACCCGGGCAGGATCTTCTACGTCGGCCGCGGCGTCGACCCCGACCACTTCCGCCCGTCGCGCTACCCGGACAGGTTCCGTCTGGTGTTCGTCGGCTCGCTCAAGAAGCGCAAGGGGGTCCACCACCTGCTGGAGGCCTGGGCGAAGCTCGCGCTGCCGGACGCGGAGCTGGTGCTGGTCGGCGCCGTCCACCGGGAGATGCGCCCCTACCTCGACCTGCACATGACGGGCTCGGTGACCCTGCCCGGCCACCTGGGAGACGTGCGGGAGTACCTGGAGCGCGCCTCGGCTTTCGTTTTCGTGTCGGAGTGTGAGGGCAGCGCCAAGGCCACCTACGAGGCGGCCGCCTGCGCGCTGCCGGCCATCACCACGCGCGAGTCCGGGGACGTGGTGGTCGACGGCGAGACCGGCGTGGTGATCCCCGCCAACGACCCCGCCGCCCTGGCCGACGCGGTCCGCGACTTCTACGACAACCGGGACAAGCTCCCCGCCATGGGTGCCGCGGCGCGGATCCGCGTCGAGCGCGAGCTCACCTGGGAGCACCACCGGCGGCGGCTGCTGCACGCCTACGCCGAGCTGAAGCGGCGGGGGAGGTGACGCCCGCCCGGGGCGCCGCCCGTTCAACGGCCGGCGCCGGCGGTGGGGAACTTCCCGCCCAGCAACCATTTCTGGAGCAGCCCGTCGTCGTCGCCCAGGTTGGCGAACTCCCGCCAGCGCGAGCGGCGGAGGGCGCCCGCCGACTCCACGGGCTCCGCCACCACGCGGCGGTGGTGCCCGCCGTCCGAGTGGATGAACGTGGCCCCCGGTTCGCTCTGCGCGATCAGGCCGACGTGGTTGTCGAGCCCGATCACGTAGACTCCGGGGCCGGCCGCCCGCAGCGCCCCGAGGAACTCGTCGAACGGGGCGCCGATCATGCGGGTGACGCCGTCCGCCCGCACCAGCGAGCGGATGATGTCAGAGGATGCCTGTTGGGCGAGCCGCCGCCGTTCGACCTCGAAGCCTGCGTCGCGCAGGAGTGTCGAGACGAGGTATCCGCAGGCGATGTGGCCCTCGCCCGGGGTCTCGCTGGTGCCGTTGAAATCCCAGCGCGTCC
>JANQMB010000289.1 GCA_028280355.1 Verrucomicrobiales bacterium | reverse complement strand
CCGTCCAGGGCTTCGTGTCGGAGGTCGAGTTCTCCGCCCCCCCCGGCTTCTACCCGGTGGCGGCCACCGTCGGGCTCGGGAGCGCCACCGAGCAAGTCTCGATCCGCTACACCACGGACGGGACCATACCCACGGAGACCCACGGCACGCCCTATGTCGCCCCGGTGACGTTCAGCTCGACGACGGTCCTCCGGGCGGTGGCTTACCGCGATGGATACGCGACCTCGCCGGTGGCGACGCGGACCTACCTGTTCGCCTCGGACGTGAGGGGGCAGCCGGACATGGACCCCGATGTGATCAACGACCCGGCGTACTCGGGGACCGTCGTGGCCGATCTCTCGGCGACGCTGCCGGTGGTGTCGCTGGTGGTCGACGAGGCGGGGTTCTTCGGGCCGGGGGGGATCTACAGCAACCCCGAGGCGAGCGGGCGCGGCGCCGAAGTCCCGGTCTCGGTCGAGTTCTTCGACCCCGCCCAGCCCTCGGGCGGTTTCCAGATCGACGCTGGGGTCCGCATCCACGGCGGCAACGCGCGCTCTCACCCGAAGAAGCCCCTGCGCCTCTATTTCCGGGGCGAATATGGGAGCCGGCGCCTGGAGTTCCCGCTCTTCGAAGGGAGCCCGGTCGATTCGTTCGACCAGCTGATCCTGCGCAGCGGCGGGCACGACAGCTGGTCCCTCGCCGACGTTTTCGGGCGTGACCCCAACATCGACCTGCCCGCCCACGGGACCCTGATGCGCGACCAGTTCCTGCGCCGGACCGAGGTCGATATGGGGATGCTGTCTCCACGTGGACGTTATGTCCACCTCTACATCAACGCCCGTTACTGGGGGGTCTACGACCTCCACGAGCGGGCCAACGCGGCGTTCTTCGAGTCCCACCTCGGCGGCGGCGAGAGCGACTACGACGTCTTGCACCACCCGACCTTCATCGGGGAGGAGTACACGGTGGTCGACGGGGGCGCCGCGGCGTGGGAGGCCGCGCGGGCGGCGGTGGCCGGCGGGGTGGGCTCCGCCGTGCAATACCAGGACATCCAGGAGTACCTCGACCTCGACAACTTCATCGACCACCTGATCAGCCGCATGTGGTCGGGCGACTACGACTGGTGTGGGCCGGTGGCGCGGGCTGGGGCGGACGTCACGGTCTTCAGGAACAAGAACTGGTACGCGGGGCGGAGGAGCAGGGGACAGCCGGGGACGTTCCGGTTCTTCAGCTGGGACGCCGAGATGTCCATGGGGCAGCACCTCATGTTCAACCTCGACCCATTGAACCCGCCGCCGCAGCGGGTGGCCGACTTCGACCTGACCGGCGCCAGCGACGCCGGCTCCCCGCTCGAGTTCTACGACGCCCTGCGCGGCTACCCCGACTTCCAGAGACGCTTCGGCGACCGCCTCCACAAACACCTGTTCAACGACGGGGCTCTGGCGACGGCGGCGAGCCGGGCGCGGTGGGACCGCATGTGGTCGGAGCTGCGGGCGCCGATGGTCGCCGAGTCCGCGCGCTGGGGCGACGAGGGCGTCCCCGGGCCGGGCGACGTGCCGCTGTTCACACGCGACGGCCACTGGCTGCCGGAGGTCTTCTGGGTGCGCGACTCCTTCATCCCGGCCAGGAACGCGACCTTGATCGGGCAGTTCAGGGCTAGGGGGCTCTACCCCGGCGTCGATGCGCCTTCCTTCAACCAGCACGGCGGGGAGGTCGCGGAGGGCTTCGCCTTGGAGATGGCGGCGGGCGGTGAGGCGGTCTACTACACGACAGACGGCAGCGACCCCTACCGGCCGGCCGTGGTCGAGCGGTTCACCTTCGTCGACGAGTTCGTGCCCGCGGTCGCCCTCGCGCCGACGGTCGCCAACGGGGGCGCCACCATCGGCAACACCTGGAGGTTCAGCCCGGCCCCCGCGAACATCGGGGCCTGGACGGCCGGCTCGACCGGGGTCGGCTACGAGACGACGGGCACCAACTACGCGCCGCTGATCAACCTCGACGTGGGGGTCACCGGCGGGGCATACGTGCGGGTCCCGTTCACCATCGCCCCCGGTGTCGATCCGGTGTCGGTCGACGAGCTGACGCTGGCGATGAGATACGACGACGGTTTCGTCGCCTACCTCAACGGGGTCGAGGTCGCCTCGGGGAACGCACCGGTCGGGCCGGTGTGGAACTCGCTCTCCACGGGGAACCGCCCCGACAACGTCGCGGAGGCCTATCAGCTGTTCAATATCTTCGGGTTCCGGGGGCTCCTGCGCGAGGGGGAGAACCTGCTGGCGATCCACGTGCTCAACGCCAGCGACACCAGCAGCGACCTGCTCTGCCTGCCGAGGCTCACCGCCAGCAGGACGATCAGCGCGGCCGGATCGTCGCCGACCGCGACCCTTTACACCGGGGCCGTCTCGCTCGACCGGAGCATGCTCGTCCGGGCGCGGGCCAGGGCGTCGGCCGACGGCGAGTGGTCGGCGCTCACCGAGGCCCGCTTCCTGGTCGGCGACCTCGCCTCCGCGGACAACATCGTCGTCAGCGAGTTCAGCTACCGGCCCCGCCCGCCGGCGTCGTCCGCGGAGCTCGCGGCCGGCGACGGCCGGACGGACTTCGAGTTCATCGAGCTGACGAACATCGGCAGCGGCGCGATCGACCTCAGCGGGGTGAGCTTTTCGCAGGGGGTCGATTTCAGCTTCGCGCTCGGCGGCGCCCACTCGGTCCTGCCGCCGGGGGGGCAGGTGTTGGTGGTCGAGGACAGGGGGGCTTTCGAGGCCAGATATGGGGCCGTCGCCACGGCGTGCGTGGCCGGCGAGTTCGCCAGCGGCAGCGAGTTGAGCAACGACGGCGAGAACATCACGCTGCTGGCCGCCGATGGCGGGGTCATCAAGAGCTTCCGCTATTCGGACGCCCCCCCGTGGCCGACCGCCGCCGACGGGGCGGGTTTCTCGCTGGTGTTGGTCGATCCCGCGAGCAACCCCGATCACACCGTGGCGGCGAACTGGACGGTGAGCAGCGCTATCGATGGCACCCCGGCGGGCCAGTCGTCGCTGCCGGGATACGGCCTCTGGCGGTGGCAGAACTTCGACCCCACCGCGCCCGACTTCGACGTGGTCTCGGCCCCGGGGGCGGACCCGGATGGCGACGGCTGGGTGAACGCCATCGAGTATGCGCTCGGCACCGACCCGACGGTGGCCGGAGATCGGCCGGAGCTGGAGGTCTTCGTGGCCAGCGATGGGGGCGAGGACTATCTGGCGGTGCGGTACCTCGCCCGTGATCTCAGCGACGTGCAGATCGACGGGGAGGTGTCGTCCGACTTCGGCACATGGGTTGCCGGGACGACGCCCCTCGGGGCACCCGTCCCGGTCGATGGGGGGCGCCTGCGGCACAGTTTGCGGGCGACCCAGCCGCTGTCGTCGGCCGGCGGGGCGGGGGGGATACGGCTGAAGGTGTCGCTGACCCCCTGATCAATAGCGCATCACCCGGGAGAGGAACCGGGTCAGGCGCGCGTCCCCCGAACCCTCGAAGATATGAGAAGGGGGGCCGTGCTCGGCGACCTCGCCGGCGGCGAGGAAGGCGATCTCGTCGGCGACCTCGCGCGCGAACCCCATCTCGTGCGTCGACAGAACGATCTCCTGCCCCTCCGCCTTGAGTTCGGCGATCAGGTCGAGGACCTCGCCGGTCATCTCCGGGTCGAGGGCCGAGGTCGGTTCGTCGAGGAACAGCAGCGCCGGCCGGTGGGCGACCGCACGGGCGATCGCGACGCGTTGCTGCTGGCCGCCGGAGAGCTGGGCCGGGAGCTTGTCGGAGTGGGCGTCCAACCCGAAGCGGTCGAGGGACCCCCGTGCGGTTTCGACCGCCTGGTCCGGTGTGAACCCATGCACCTTCTCGAGCGGCAGTGTGATGTTCTCCAGGGCGGTGAGGTGGGGGAAGAGGTTGAAGCTCTGGAACAGGAAACCGTTGTGCCGCCGGTGGGCGAGGAGGGCGGCATCGGATCCGAAGTCGACCTTCTCGCCGCCGATTTCGACCTCGCCCGTATCGGGCGTCTCGAGGCCGCCGAGTATCCGCAACAGGGTCGACTTCCCGCCGCCCGACGGCCCGATCAGGACGAGGACGGCGACGTCCCCGGACAGCTCGAGCCCGACCTCGGAGAGCGCCTCGGTCTCCCCGTACCGCTTGCTCAGCCGGGCCGCCCTAACTCTCATAGGCGAACCTCCTCTCTAGGCGGCCGGCGAGATAGGCCAGCGGGATGGTCATGCATAGGTAGCCGACGGCCAGCGGAAGGTACGCTTCGAGGCCGGTGAAGGTGGCGGAGCGGGCGTTGTCCATCGCCTTCTTGAACTCCGGTGTGCCGATGTACGAGAGCAGCGAAGAGTCTTTGACCAGCATGATGAACAGCCCGGCCACCGCCGGCAGCACGCGGCGCACCGCCTGCGGGATGATCACGTAGCGGTAGGCCTGCCAGCGGTCGAAGCCCACCGCGCGCGCCGACTCGAACTGGGTCCGGCCGACGCTCTCGATGCCCCCGCGCAAGATTTCGCCGAGGTAGGCGGCGCTGA
>JANQMB010000270.1 GCA_028280355.1 Verrucomicrobiales bacterium | reverse complement strand
GAGGTAGCCCTGGCGGGTTTTACCCTCGCCGGGGGCGAGGTATCTGATCGGGGTCTCGTCCACTTCGATGTAGCTCCCGGTGGCGAACATCCCCTTCTTCATCTCCAGGTAGATCGGCCTCAACCAGTCGGCGGCGGCCTCGACCCAGCGGCACATGGTCCCGCGGGGGATCCAGACGCCGTGGCGCCCATGGAAGATCTTCTCCTGCCGGTAGAGCGGGAGGTGGTCGCAGTATTTCGCGACCACGATCTGGGCCACCAGCCCGGGGGCCGCGATGCCGGAGTCGACGAGTTTCGCCGGCAGCGGGGCGATGATCGGTGGCGCTTCACGGTCGGCGGTCCGGACGTATTTCGGGCGGACCGTGCGCAGGCGCAGGAACTTGCCGGGCCGGTAGTCGAGCTGCTCGCTGACCTCCTCGCCGATGCGCCGCCAGGCCTCCGGGCAGGCCCTCACGGGCTCGGGGTCGATCACCGTCTCGACGACGGGCAGGTTCTCGGGCAGGCGGGGGCGGCGCTCCCCCTTGCGCTTGGCCACCCCGCGCCCGGCGCCCTCAACCCCCAGTTCTGCCCCGGGGGGGGCGGGCTTTCCCGGCCCGTCGCCCTCCCCGCCGAGCAGCAGCTCGAGCTGCGCCGGGTCGAGCCGCTCGCTCTTCTTACCGAAGAGCTGCCGGATGACGAGGTCTAGCTTCTCGCGCAGCAGCCGGTTCTCCTCGCGCAGGCGGGCGATCTCCGCAGCCTGGTCGCGCTCGAGATCCGTCATCTCCCTAACAATAGGGGGGGGTATCAAAAACCATCAAGGGGAAACGCGGCGCACAGATCGACCCCGGTCGTACCACGCCCTGCGGCAGCCGTCGCGCAGGTCGATGCCGTCGGTGAGCATCCCGAGCGCCTCGGGTGTCAGCGTGATCTTCGCCCTCCCGCAAGACGACGGCCTCGGCCACGAGAACGTGCCCTCCTCGAGCCGCTTGGCCAACACCCACAGCCCGCTGCCGTCGAAGTAGAGGATCTTCAGCCGGTTGCGCCTCTTGTTGCAGAACACGAACAGCGCCCCGCCCTGCGGGTTCTCCCCGAGCTTCTCGGAGGCGACCGCGTAGAGCCCGTTGAAAGACTTGCGCATGTCGCAGGGTTCCACCGCGACGAAGACCTTCAGGCTGCCGGGGAAGCTGGGCATCGCTAGACCCCGAGTTCCCTCACCAGTTGCGCGGCGAGGCGGACGCCTGCCCCGTCGCCAACCTCCAGGCTGATGCCGCCGGGCAGTTCCACACGCAGCGGCGAAACCCCGGCGCCGGTAGCCGGAGCCTCACCGATCACCACCTCGGCCAGTGTCAGCTTCGGGTTCTCCGGGGCGGGGTCGGGCTTCGACCCGGGGATCTCCGCCTCGGGGTATTCGCCCCGTTCCCTCCGCCGCCGCTGAACCCATGTCGCGAACGTGGTGTAGTTGATCCCGTGCATCTTGGCGAAAGCCGCTCCGCTGAGCCCGCTCCGCTCGAAGTGGTCGAGGATCTCCTCGCGCCTCTCCGCGGTCGTAAGCACGCGCCCCAGCGCGTCGGTCTTCATGATCTTCTCCGATATCTTCGTCATAGGCGTCGTAGCCCTATAGCTACGACCTCTACGACCACACATTCAACGGGTGCCGGGCGTGACGCTTACCCCCCTTCGTCAGCACCCAAGGATGTTTCAAAGATAGGATGAGAAGGTAGAGAGGCCGCGCCAACGGACTCTGATAGGGTACTCACCTATGAAGACGAAAACACCCAAGACCGTAATCGGCATCGACCTCGGAGATAAGAAACACGCGGTATGCGTCCTCGGCAAGGGCGGCGAGATCCTCGCGGAGTTCACCGTGCCGAACAGCCGCGCCGCCCTCTCGGAGCTCGCCGGGGACCACCCCGGCGCGCGCGTAGCCATGGAGGTGGGTGGCCACAGCCCGTGGACCAGCCGCCTCCTCGAGAGCCTGGGCCTGGAGGTGATCGTGGCAAACGCCTGCAAGCTGAGGGCCATCTACACCAATGAGCGCAAGTGCGACGAGCTCGACGCCCGAATGCTGGCCAAGCTCGCCCGCGTCGACCCCGGGCTGCTCCACCCCGTGCGGCACGGTTCGGAGGGCGCGCAGCGCGACCTGCTCCAGGTCAAGCTGAGGGACACGCTGGTGCGCCAGCGCGTGAACGTCATCACCTCGGTCCGCCACTCGCTCAAGTCCCTCGGGGTGCGCCTCCCGTCGCCCTGCACCTCGGCCTTCGCGCAGCGGGCACGCACCCTGCTGCGCGAACAGCACCCCGAGACCCTCCCCGCCATCGAGCCCTGCCTGTGCGTGCTCGACGAGCTCTGCGCCCGGATCCGCCAGCTAGAGGCCGCCATCGACGAGGCCGCCCGGGTGCGCCACCCCGCGGCGGCGCACCTCCAGCAGATCCCGGGCGTCGGCCCGATCACCTCGCTCTGCTTCGTCCTCTCCATCGAGGACCCGGGGCGCTTCGCCAACCCGCGCGACGTCGGCGCCTACCTCGGGCTGGTGCCCGGCCGCGACCAGTCCGGGGACACCGACCGGCAGCTGCCCATCACCAGGGCGGGCAACCGCTACCTGCGCGCCCTCCTGGTGCAATGCGCGCAGTACATCCTCGGCCACCATGGGCCGGACTGCGACCTGCGGCGCGGGGGGCTCAAGCTCGCCGCCAGGGGGGGCAGGGCAGCTAAGAAGAAAGCCGTGGTCGCCATCGCGCGGAAGCTCGCCGTCCTCATGCTGGTGCTGTGGCGGGAACAGAGCAGCTACGAGCCACTCAGGGGCCGGGCCGGCAGGGCGGCCTGAGCCCCCCTACCAGACCCATGGACAACCCAGATCGATTTCCCAGGACCGACTGCGGGCCTTCGCTTGCACCCCGGGTGCGTGTCTAAGATGGCAGCGTCCTGAACTTTTTCGGCAACGATAGAGCGGAACCAATCATGCACCGGAGCCACGGCAGCGCCCCATGACCCAGAGTGCGTATGGAAGCAGGATCCCGCTGTCCACCCCGCCAGACCACCGACAACCCGACCGACCAAAAATGAATTTTTGATCCCCCTTGACATACCTTCTCATGGAAGCGGAGGCGGGGGTGGGTGCGTCGAAAATAAATCCGCCGCAGGCGCTGGCGAGCGGCCGCCCCGCCCAACCACGCCGCAGCGCCCAAAGGGCGGAGGGCGCGACCCGCCGGAGGCGGGGGGGAGCGCCCGGAGCCCGGCTCATGCGGCGAAGGCCGCGGCGCCCGCGCCCAGGTGGACGCCGTGCGAGGGGACCGAGCCGGTGGCCGGGCGCAGGGTGACACGGCCGCCCCACCTGCACCAGCGCGCGAGCGGAGGCATGGCATGTGCACCGGAGACGCAGCCGGAGAGCAGATGACATGCCGCAGCGGGATTGCCGGACGGCAGGGGTGCCTCCACTTGGGGCGGCAGCCGGGAGACTACCGAATGCCAGGAAGGCAACGTGTTGCTAGAACGGCCTGCCACACACGGGAACCTAACTATAGCTCGGCTTCCCGTAAACCTCATCCGGCGACTTCACTCCGTCGAGCAACTTATCCAGATAGGACTGCGCCTCCCCGAACGACTCGAATACCTTGTCTGCCCCCTCATGGCCGAAAGTCGCATTCTTCGCATTCGACACGCCGATCTCATCCGGATGGCTGGGAGACCACTCGACGACATAGACTCCGTCCATCGTTGTGATATCCAACATAATTGCACCAGAAGTGAACGCATGGAATACCATGTCGAACTTCGGATACTCTGTTCTCAAGTGTCGAAAAAGGTCTATCGAATCCATGCGAGATGAACCTCTCTAAGCTTAGAGTTACCCTCGTGGTCTTGGCGTCCAGATAATCTTTCCATCAGGGGTGATGTGCCCAAGATGTCCAAGTGTTCTAAAATCGATGCTGCCATCTGGGTTATTTCTGATGTTGTCAGCCCTTGGCGGATACATCCTCCCATCCGGCTTCAAACCGGGGTTCGGGTTCTTGGCGACCCCGCTGCAAGCATCCTCAACCCCATCCATCACCCGGCCAAGCTGCCCGAGTGCCTCGTCGGCGTTCTTCGGATTCAGCTTGTCGAGGATCGACCGTATGATCCCTAGCCTGTCCCCCTTCGACAGCTGTTGGCCAGCGACCCCCGCGAGCCCAGCAGCGATCATGCCAGTCTCGTCTGCAGCAGCGACGCCGAAGGCGAACAACCCAAACCGTTGAGCTGCAATATGATAGATCCCGTAGCCTCCCCACACGGAGGCCGCTATCGAGAGCCCCGCGACGCTCGCCCTCTCCTCGAAGGTGTTGGCGTTCTCGCTGAAGCCCCCGCACCTCACCGAGCTGTCCACCACCGGGTCGAAGCTCCCCTAGGCCAGCAGCCCGAGCGGGTCGGCCATGTTCACGGGGTCATTTCGGACGTAACCATAGAGGTTCGGTTCGTCCCCGCCGAGCTCCCCGAGGGGGTCTGGCGACAGCCACTGCCTCAGCTCCGGGCAGTATGCCCGGTAGAGCGTCAGCACGAGCCCCGTCTCGGCGTGGGTGTGGTGGCCGGTGAAGCCGAAGTCGCAGGTGAAGGTTCCCGCAACGCGCTCGCGCTCGCCGAAGGGCGTGTAGTCGTACCGGGCGACGACGTCCCCGCCCGCGTCGAGAACCTCGCGCACGCTGCCGAGGTGGTCGCGGGTGTAGTGGTACTCGCCGGCGTCGGCGCCGCCGATTCTGGTCTCGCCGTGCGCGTAGTAACTGCGGTCGACCGCTCCCGTCGAGGTGCGCCGCTCGCAGATCTCCGCCCCGCACCAGACCCAGATATGCTGGGTGGCGCCGTTCTTGATCTCGGCGACCCTGCGCCCGAAGCCGTCGTAGGTGAAGGTCCAGGTGTCGCTACCGATGGTCATTGTCTTGAGGCGGTTCTCGGCGTCCCAGGTGAAGGTGCGCGTCCCGTCGGAGAGGAGGTTGCCGGCGGCGTCCCAGGTCAACGTCTGGTCGTTGGCCACGTTGACCGTCCAGGCGGCGTTGCTCTGGTTGCCGGCGGCGCTGCGGTCGCGGGCGGTCACAGAGACCCGGTTGGCGCCGGGGTAGGCGGGCACCCGGGCGGCGTAGGCGTCCGAGCCGTCGGTGTCGGCGGCGCGGCC